>NZ_JAFAUS010000158.1 GCF_019243155.1 Mycobacterium sp. | reverse complement strand
CGTACCGTCTTCTTCGTGACCGCTGCAGCGCCCGAGTCCGTCTACACCGTCGGTGACTATCTACTGGATCGGCTCGCCGAACTCGGCGTCACCGAGATCTTCGGCGTGCCCGGCGACTACAACTTGGCATTCCTGGACCACATCGTTACGCACCCCACCATTCGGTGGGTGGGCAGCGCCAACGAGCTCAACGCCGGCTATGCCGCCGACGGATACGGTCGGCTGCGCGGAATGTCGGCGGTGGTAACGACATTCGGCGTGGGTGAGCTCTCGGCGGCCAATGCCGTCGCGGGCAGCTACGCCGAGCACGTGCCCGTCGTGCACATCGTCGGCGGCCCCTCCAAAGACGCGCAGGGCACCAGGCGGGCCCTGCACCATTCGCTCGGCGACGGGGACTTCGAGCACTTTTTCCGAGTGAGTCGCGAAATCACTTGCGCCCAAGCCAATCTGATGCCGGCCACGGCATGCAGAGAGATCGACCGGGTGCTCAGCGAGGTCCGCGAGCAGAAGCGACCCGGATACATTCTGCTGTCCACCGACGTGGCGCGCTTCCCCACCGAGCCACCGGCGGAGCCGTTGCCTCGATACACCGGCGGCACCAGCCCCCGCGCGCTGTCGATGTTCGTCGAGGCCGCCACCGAACTCATCGGCGACCGCCAGGTGACCGTGTTGGCCGACTTGCTCGTGCATCGCCTGCAGGCGATCAAGGAACTCGAGGCGCTGCTCGCGGCGGACGTGGTGCCGCACGCGACGTTGATGTGGGGAAAGAGCCTGCTCGACGAAAGCTCGCCGAATTTCCTGGGGATCTATGCGGGTTCGGCCAGTGCCGAGTGGGTGCGAACGGCGATTGAGGACGCACCCGTGCTGGTGACGGCCGGCGTGGTGTTCACCGACATGGTCAGCGGCTTCTTCAGCCAGCGGATCGATCCGGCCCGGACCGTCGACGTCGGCCAGTACCAGAGCAGTGTGGCCGGCGAGGTGTTCGCGCCGCTGGAAATGGGGGCCGCGCTCGAGGCCCTGGCCACCATCGTTGTCCGGCGCAACATTTCGTCGCCACCGGTGGTGTCCCCGCCCGCCGATCCGTTGCCGCCTCCCCCACCGCGCGATCAGCCACTCACCCAACAGATGGTGTGGGACCGCCTTTGCACCGCGCTCACCCCGGGCAATGTGGTGCTCGCCGATCAGGGAACGTCTTTCTACGGCATGGCGGATCACCGGCTGCCGCACGGCGTCACCTTCATCGGCCAACCCCTGTGGGGCTCAATCGGTTACACATTGCCCGCCGCGGTCGGGGCCGCGGTCGCGCATCCCGAGCGCAGGACGGTGTTGCTGATCGGCGACGGGGCCGCGCAACTGACCATCCAGGAACTCGGCACCTTTTCCCGTGAAGGGCTGTCCCCGGTCATCGTGGTGGTCAACAACGACGGCTACACCGTCGAACGGGCGATTCACGGCGAAAAGGCGCCCTACAACGACATCGTCAGCTGGAAGTGGACCGACGTCCCCAACGCGTTGGGAGTGGCCGATCATCTGGTGTTCCGGGCGCAGACGTACGGCGAACTGGACGACGCCCTGACCGCGGCCGCCGCCCATAAAGACCGGATGGTGTTCGTCGAGGTGGTCCTGCCGCGACTCGAAATACCGCGTCTGCTAGGCCAACTCGTCGGGCCGATGTCACCGGAGGGCAGTCGCTCCTAGGTCGCGGGCGTT
Organism: Mycobacterium sp.; assembly: GCF_019243155.1. Taxonomy (GTDB): domain Bacteria; phylum Actinomycetota; class Actinomycetes; order Mycobacteriales; family Mycobacteriaceae; genus Mycobacterium. The sequence goes on along the minus strand of NZ_JAFAUS010000158.1, from coordinate 8,237 downwards.
CGGTCCTCATCGGATGACCGCAGTATCGCCTGGACGGTGCGCCGGCAGCGCCCGCAGTCGGCGCCCGCTCCGCATGCGTGGGCGACCTCATTCGTCGTCGTCGCGCCGGCATCGACCGCCGCACACACCGTTTGGCTGGTGACGCCGTTGCACAGGCATACGAACATTCGAGGGCCGCTCAGTCCGCCTCGATGCGCATCATGTCGAAGAATCGGCCGACGAAAATCGGCGGATAGGCGCCCGCCCCGGCGCTGGACATCCACTCGGCCGCGGCATCCGGATGGTTGATCCACCGCTGCGCACTCTCCTCGTCGGGCAGCTCGGACATGATCAGCACCTCGTGCTCATCGTCGAAAGCCTGGAAGATCCACGTCTTTCGGATGCCGGCGGCGACGAACCTGTCCATCGCCGTGGTCACTTCGGCGGTCAGAGTGGCCACGTCGTGAACGGCTGCGATCGCGGCCACCACCACCCCGGGTGCGGCGGCCGTCGATGTCGGCGCCGCGACGAACCTGTCGACGATCTCGCCGGCGAAGACGGCGGGAATGTCGTCGACGCCGGCCGCGTCGAACCAGTCGAAGAAGACCCGCGAACGCAACAGTTCCACGATCGGCTCGCGGCTGTGCACGCCGATCATCACCAGGACCCGGCCGTAGTCGTGGGTGGAGGTGTAGACGAGGACGTGGTGGGCGCCGATGTCGGCGAGCGCGGCCTTGCGGCGTTCGAGCAGCGGCCACACCCGTGTCGGATCCGGCACGCGGTAGTCCGACGCGATCACCATCGAGTGAATATCGCCGTCGCTCAACGGAGTTGGTCCTTCATCACTTTGCCGGTGGCATTGAGCGGCAGCGCGTCGAGGAACGCGACGGATCTCGGGACTTTGAATCCCGCCATCCGGTCGCGGCACCAGCCGATCAGCTCGGTCTCGGACACCGTGGTTTTCGCCACCACGAAAGCCTTGCCCACCTGACCGAGGCGGTCGTCGGGCACTCCGATCACCGCGGCTTGGGCCACCGCCGGATGTTCGAGCAAAAAGCCCTCGATCTCCGCCGGGTAGGCGTTGAACCCGCCGACGATGAACATGTCCTTCTTGCGCCCGCCGATCGTCAGCCGGCCCGCGGCATCCAGCCTGCCCAGATCGCCGGTGTACAGCCAGCCGTCGGCATCGATCGCCGAGGCGGTAGCGGCGGGATCGTCGAGATAGCCGGCCATGACGTTGTATCCGCGGACCAGGACCTCGCCGTCGTCAGCGATGCGCACCTCTACCCCCTCGCAAGGCAGGCCCGCGGTGGTAGCCACGTCCTCGAAGGAATCGCCGGGCCGAGACAAGGTTACGTTGCCGGCCTCGGTGAGACCGTAGCCGGTCATCAACGTCTGGAACGGCAACTCACCATGGATGCGACGCACCAGTTCGACGGGGATGTCGGCGGCGCCGGTCACCCCTGCCCGCAGCGTCGAGAGTTTCGACTTGTCGCCGACCGTCAGCAACGAGTGGTACAGCGTCGGCGGGCCGGGCAGCATCGTGATGCGTTCGCGCTCAATGAGATCCACGACCTTGTCGACATCGAAGACCGCGACCGGCAGCATCGTCGCACCGCGCAGGAAAGACGTGACGAGGCCCGCTTTCAAGCCGAAGGTGTGGAAGTACGGGTTGATCTGCAAGTAGCGGTCGCCTTCGCGCAGATCCGCGAGGGTGGCCCACTCCTCATACATTCGCAGCGTTTGGCGATGGTTGAGCATCGCGCCCTTGGGGCGCCCGGTGGTGCCCGAGGTGAAGATGATGTCCGAGATGTCGGTGCCGCTCACCTCGCGCTGGAACGGGGAGCCGCTGGAGAGAAAGTCGGACTTCAGGTCGATGACCGGTATGCCCGGCGGCGCGGTGTAATCCTGGTCCAGAAAGCCCTTCTGGACCAGGACGGCCTTCGCCCCGCTGCGGGCGATGATGTCGCCCGCCTCGTCGGTCTTGAACCGCGTGTTGACCGGGACCAGCACACCGCCCGCGGTGAGCAGCCCGAAGGCCGCGACTATCCACTCCGCCGAGTTGGGCGCCCAGATGGCGACCCGGTCACCCTTGTCGATCCCGAGGTCCGCGAATGCGCCTGCGGCGCAACGGATTCGCTTGACGATGTCGGTGAAAGTGAAGCGCAGCGGACCGTCGACGACCGCTTCCGCGTCGCCGAACCGGTCCGCCGCGCTCAACACCATCTCGGGGATGGTCAGCCACGGTTGATCGGGTGTCACACCGTGACGAGTCGACCGAGGTTGCCACCCATGATCTTTGCCTGGTCATCGACGGGCAGGTGCGACAGAGCGTTGACGTAGAACGTCGGCTCCGCCAGACCCTCCGGGTGCGGCCAGTCCGAGCCGTACAGCACCCGATCGACACCGACGAGGTTGACCAGATCGTCGATGCCGTCCTCGAAGAACGGGCTCACGTGGATCCGGTTTTTGACCATCTCGACCGGGTCGCTCGGGAACGCCTCCGGGGCCTTCCGGAAGACCTCGGCCAGACCGTCGAGCAGTGGGGTCATCCACTTCGAGCCGGCCTCGACGATGGCCACCTTCAGCTTCGGGTGGCGGTAGAGCGCACCGTGGATGACCCACGAACCGACCGAGTCCTGGATCGGCCGCCACTCGTTGAGGATGCCCATCGCGTTGGTCTGGAACGGCAGCATCTCCTGGTCGGCACCGTCCCACTCGGAGGTGTACCGGGAGTAGCCACTGTCGCTGGAGTGCATGCCGACCAGCACGTCGTGCTCCACGACCCGCTCCCAGAACGGGTCGAACTCGGGCACCGCGAACGACCGCGGGCCGCGGAAGCCGGGGACCGGCGCCGGGCGGACCAGGATGGCGCGGGCACCGCGCTTGACCGCCCACTCCAGCTCCTCGATCGCCTTCTCGACGATCGGCAGGGTGATGACGGGGGTGGTGAAGATGCGGTTCTGGTAGTTGAAGCCCCAGACGTCGTCGAGCCACTCGTTCAGCGCGTGGACCAGGACGTGAATGGCCAGCGGGTCGTCGCGCAGGCGCTCCTCGAGCAGGCTGGCCAGCGTCGGGAACATCAGGGTGCGCTCGAGACCCAGCTCGTTCATCTTCTCCAGGCGCGGGCCGGGCTCGAAGAATGCCGGGATCGCGCGCATCGGCTCACCGAACAGCTCGCGTTTGGTCTTGCCGTCCGGGTTGCCGAACTTGAAGTACTCCTCCCAGGCGCCCGGCCGAGCGACGACCTCGAAGGTCGGGTTGGGGATGTAGTTACTGATTTGGCCACGGATCGCGATCTTGGTCCGCCCGTTGATCTGCACGTACTGGACGTAGTCCTTGTACTCCTTGGGCAGGAACTTGGTCAGCGCTTCCGGTGGCTCGTAGAGATGGTTATCCGCGTCAAAGATCGGAAACGGGACATCTTCCCGGTGCGACAACTGGCCCATGAGATCCTCCTTTGCAATTTGTGAGAATACTATTCTCTCGAGGGCCAAGACCGCAACGTGCCCCACCCGACGGGGCCGCCTGAGGCCTCAGCAGGTCACGACGATTTTGAATGTTGCGGTGGCCGGCTCGTTGGGTTTGTCGACCTTGTAACCGCTGGCCGTACCCGTGACCGTGAACTTGTCGCCGGTCATGCTCATCTCGGCATCGCCGTCTCCACCCTGGGAAAACATGCCGGTGAACCCGCCGAGATTTCTGATGTGCACCGACTGAGCTATCGGAGGCCGCGCCCCCTCGTCGATGATCAGCTTGGCTCCGGCGAAGTCGGCACCGATGTCGATCGTCCGGGTCCACTGCATCTGACCGCACTTCACGACGTGGAAATTCCTGTCGTTACCGTTTACGGTCACGGATGCCGTGCTAGACAGTTGGGTTGGTGGGTGCGACGTACACGCTGCAACCAGGGCGACGGGGAGGGCGGCCGCGGCCACCACGATTCGGTTCCGCACCGGATCACCTCCATCCTCATTGACGAAAGTACTTGGGCCTGCAGTGATGTTATTCTCGCCAAAAGAGAATGCCAATATCGGGGGCCCCTTGTTCGAGGAGCGATAACGCGTGCTGGACCTGGAGATCGACGACGGTTTGGCGGTGCTCACAATTGATCGCCCTCACGCCCGCAACGCCATCGCGCTGGACACGATGGACCAGCTGGAAAAGGCAATCGATGCCGCGGCCGGGGCCAGCGCCCTGGTCATCACGGGTGCCGGCGACCGGGCGTTCGTCTCGGGCGGCGACCTGAAAGAGCTGAGCACGCTGCGGACCGAAGAGGACGCCGCGGCGATGGCCAAGCGGATGCGGACGATCTGCGATCAGCTGGCGAACTTCCGGGCTCCCGTCATCGCCGCGATGAACGGGCACGCCTTCGGCGGCGGGGCCGAAATCGCGGTCGCCGCCGACATCCGTGTGGCCGCCGACGACATCAGGATCGCGTTCAATCAGGTCGAGCTGGAGATCATGCCGGCGTGGGGTGGCGCCGAGCGCCTCGCCGCGCTCGTCGGCAAAAGCAAGGCGCTGCTCTTGGCCGGCACCGGAACGACCCTCAACGCGGCCGAGGCCGAGCGGATCGGCCTGGTCGATAAGGTTTTGCCGCGCGCCTCATTCGATTCCCCCGACGAAGGGTGGCGACCGATCGCGCAGGCGCTCGCCCGCCACCCGGCGAAGGAGATAAAGCGTGTAATCCGCGGTGTTTCGCCTGATGAGGCGATAGCATCCTTTGCACGGTTGTGGGTTGCCGACGCGCACTGGCGAGCCGCAGAGCGGGTGATGAACCGCAGCGCCAAGGCGCGTCAGGCAGCCGGAGGAGCGACATGACGGGCGTGCACAGACTGTTAGCGCTGGGCGTGGCAGGGCTGTTGGCGGGTGCGGGCTTGGGTGTGAGCACTCCGCGGGCCCATGCCGACCCGGAACCCGTCATGCATCACGTCAAGTACACCGTCGGCGCGCAGAACCCGATCTACACCGACATCTTTTATCTGGACCACCAGCCGGCGAAATTCTCCGACTACAGCCACAACCCCTACTCGTTCACACCGCACGTCGACGTCGATCTCGCTCCGGGCAAGTCGTGGAGCTTCGATCTGGACATGTCGAACCCCGACGATTACGCGATGGTCGTGGCGAGCACGGGCACGGAGCCCGGCACGCCGGGGCTTCACTGTGAACTGGCGGTGGATGGAGCCGTCGTCGTCTCCAAGGACGGCCCCAAGGGCGTGCTCTGTTCGCTGCGGAACTGGTGAACGACCCAGGTCTCCGGCACTCCCGTGATCGGTTGCGGCTCACCTTCGAGCCGGCGTAGGTAACTCTCGACCAACTCCTTGGTCTCGGCGTGGCCGCCGGAGATGCCGACCGCCTGCTCGAGCACCAGGAACCGCGACAGACTGCTCATCAGGACCGTCCACACGACGGGCGGCATGTCTAGTCCGGTATCCCCGTACCGCTCCAACGCGGCCGTCACCGCCTGCCGCTCCTCCTCGCGGAAACGCTCGGCGTAGTAAGCGATTTCGGCTCGCATCTCCTTGCGGTGATTTGCCAGCGCCATGAATTCCATGGAGATCCGGGTGAATGCGGGGTCGGTGCCGAACCGCCACAGCGCCCACAGCGGCTGCGACGATTGCAGCAGCAGCGCGTGCACTTCGAGCGCTTCTTCGGCGCGGCGGCGGAAGACTTCGAGGAACAGCTCCTCCATGGTGCGGAAGTAGTAGTGCACCAACTGGGGTTTCAGCCCCGCCTTGTGCGCGAGACGGCGCGAGGTGACGGCCGCGTAGCCCTCTTCGAGCATCAGCTTTTCAGCCGCGTCGAGCAGCAGGACGCGATTCTTCGCGTCCGGCGCCCCGATCCTGCGGGCCGATGTCATGGCTTCACTCCGTACCCTCGACGTGGCTCGAGCATGCGTTTGCCGCGTTCCGCGGCTCTTCTCGTATCGACTTTGCCAGATCGTGGCCATGGCCGTCTGCCACGGCGTTGTGATCTTGACCCTGACATTACCGCCATGCTAAGCAGGTGCTCAGCACATTTTGGAACTCGAAATCGGGCGCGGCGCTCACTTGCCGCCGTACGCCACCGATAAAACCCAGCCCAGGAGACAACCTGAAGATGAGCACCTACGAGTCGATTGACTTCTTCACCGATCAGACCCTGGTGCCGGATCCGCACCCGTACTTCGACTACCTGCGCAGTCAGAACCCGGTCTTCCGCCTCCCCCACCACGGGGTGGTCGCTGTCACCGGATATGACGAAGCCTGCGAGATCTATAAGGACCCGGAGACGTTCTCCAACATCGTCGCGCTCGGTGGACCATTCCCCCCGCTGCCGTTTAAGCCTGACGGCGATGACATCAGTGCCCTGATCAACGAGCACCGCAGCTACTTCCCGATGAACGAGCACATGGTCACCATGGACCCGCCGGACCACACCAAGGCCCGCTCGGTGCTGGCCAAGCTGCTGACCCCGAGCCGGTTGAAGAAGAACGAGGAGTTCATGTGGCGCCTCGCCGACCGGCAGCTCGACGAGTTCCTGCACAACGGTGAGTGCGAGTTCATCGCCGAGTACTCAAAGCCGTTTGCCACGTTGGTGATCGCCGACCTGCTCGGCGTCCCCGAGGACGACCACAAGGAATTTCGCGTCGTGTTGGGCGCCGACCGTCCCGAGGCGCGGGTGGGCGCCCTGGACCACGAGTCGGTGGGCATCAACCCGCTGGAGTGGCTCGACGACAAGTTCTGCCACTACATCGAGGACCGGCGGCGCGAACCGCGCAACGACGTGCTGACGTCGCTGGCGTCGGCGTTGTATCCCGACGGCTCGACGCCCGAGGTGATCGAAGTGGTCCGCTCGGCCACGTTCCTGTTCGCCGCCGGGCAGGAGACGACGGCCAAGCTGCTCAGCGCCGCGCTGCAGGCGCTGGGCGACCGGCCGGATGTCCAGCAACAGTTGCGTGAGGACCGCAGCCTGATTCCGGGATTCATCGAGGAATCGCTGCGCATGGAAAGCCCCGTCAAGAGCGACTCGCGGCTCGCGGTCAAGAACACGAACGTCGGTGGCGTCGACATCCCCGCCGGCACCGTCGTGATGGTGCTGCCGGGCGCCGCCAACCGCGATCCGCGCCGGTTCGAGAACCCGCACGAATTCGACATCCGCCGCAAGAACGTCCGCGAGCACATGGCGTTTGCCCGCGGCGTCCACTCGTGCCCGGGTGGACCACTCGCGCGCGTCGAGGGCCGGGTGTCGATCGAGCGGCTGCTGGACCGGATGTCGCACATCGAGATCAACGAAGCCCACCACGGGCCGACTGCCGACCGTCGCTACACCTACGAGCCGACGTACATCTTGCGGGGCTTGAGCGAACTGCATCTGACGTTCACCACCGCGGACGCGGTCGCACCCGTCGGCTAAACCCCTATTCCCCCAGCGGGTTGTGGGGTCGCCGGTGGTTGGTAAGAGGTCGTTGGTAGGACGGGTCGGTTCGGTCTCGTGCGGCCACACCGTTCCCTGAGATATCCGGCCACATCGGCGAACGGGATCGGCATCGTGGGGACCGCACCGGACCATTCGATGACGTTGGTACGCAGAGCAATTCGCCATACTTGGTCGCGGCGTTCGAATCTGTCGAAATATCGGCCGCCGGCGATCCAGTTGGTGTCGTCGCGATTTCGGGCCGCAAAGAGGTAGTAGGTCTCGCAATGCGCGGTGTCACCGTCGATGTCGCACGTATTGTTGAGCAGGTTGTGGTGGGTGGCGATCTGGCCTTTGTCGTGCATATCCCGCGCCCACGCGTACAGCTCCCCCGGACCGCCGACGAAGTCACCGGCGGCGATGACAGCGTCGGGATGAAACGCGGATAGCACCAAATCCCTGTCGAAGCGGTCCATGCCGCGGCTGAACCGGGCCAGGCAGTCGGTGATGTCCTGGCGGTCCAGGAGGCGTTCGAGTCGGGCCAACTTATCAGCGTCCATCGCCGGCCTCCATGACGGGACGCCAAATCGGGGATCCGCGTTCGGCGCGAAGCGACGGAATCGTTCTCCCGTCAATGTCGGTGACCCCGTAGCGAGTTGCCAGTTCGGCGGTGATGAACGTACCGCCGGACAGCTTCATCAGGTCGGGGTCGGTGGCCAGCGCGACAATGACCCGGCCGGGGTATTCCGGGGAGCAGCCAACGGCGGGCATCGTAACGATCGAGTCGGCCATTTCGGGGTCCGCGGCCAGGTTGCGTTGGGCGCGTTCGGTCATCGTCAGCCCCTGCCACAGCGAAATCG
>NZ_JAFAUS010000526.1 GCF_019243155.1 Mycobacterium sp. | reverse complement strand
CATTCTGCTCATGCATCACTCGTCGCGAACCATCATCGAGTTCCAGCAGCATGACGAAAACCGCGGCGAGGCCTTCGATCCGCGGCGTACCGGTTTCGACCACATGGGGTTCAAAGTCGACACGCGGGCCGAGTTGGATGAGTGGCTGGCTCGTTTCGAGCAGCTCGGCGTGATTCACTCGCCGATAGCCGACCGCGAATACGGCGCGGTACTGACGTTCAAGGATCCCGACGGGATTCAATTCGAGATGTTCTTCAAAGCCGACCACCCATAGCTGCTTGAGGATTCTTCAATGCGGTCAAAAGCGAAATCTGTTGCGACGCTGCGACCCGCCCAAATGACGCCCGTCACAACCTCCCGCAAATGCTTTCAACGTAGGCTGCCAGGAATGCACGTGGACGCGATGACGATTCCCCAGCCGCTCGGCCAGATCGGCGACCTCGCCCGACGTACGCAGGCCGCCGGATTCTCCGGCCTGCTGTTCACCGAGACGGGTCGCACGGCCTACCTCAATGCCGCCGTGGCCTCGCAGGCCGCGCCGGGCCTCGAACTGTCCACCGGTGTCGCGGTGGCCTTTCCGCGCAGCCCGTTCGTGACCGCGGCCGCCGCGTGGGAGCTACAGGAGGCGACCAACGGGAACTTCCGGCTGGGTCTGGGCACCCAGGTGCGCACCCACGTCGTGCGCCGCTACGGCGCGACATTCGAGCGACCCGGCCCACGACTGCGCGACTACCTGCGGGCCGTGAAGGCATGCTTCTCGGCGTTCCGCTCGGGCAACCTGGACCATCACGGCGACTTCTACGACCTCGATTTCATCACCCCGCAGTGGAGCCCCGGGCCCATCGACGCTCCCGATCCCAAAGTCGATATCGCGTCGGTCAATCCATGGATGCTGCGCATGGCGGGCGAAGTGGCCGACGGCGTACACGTCCACCCGATCGGCGAGCCCGGATATCTGGTCCGACACGTCATACCAAGCGTCGCCGAGGGAGCGGCAAAATCGGGTCGGTCGTTGTCGGACATCGCGATCATCGTGCCGGTGATGACAATCGTCGGCGACACCGACGAAGAGCGCGACAAGCAACGAGAAACGGTGCGCGCCAGCATGGCTTTCTACGGCAGCACCCCCAACTACGCGTTCATCTGGGACGAGGCTGGGTTCGAGGGCACGACTGCCCGGATCCGGGAGAAGCAGAAGGCCGGCGACTTCGCCGGGATGGCCGCGCAAGTCAGTGATGCTCACGTCGCCGCCTTCGCAACGGAGTCAACCTGGGACGGGCTGGCCGATGCGCTGACCAAGAAATACGACGCGATGGCGACGCGTCTCGTGATGTACAACTCCGTCGGCGATCCGGAGCGGTTCGAGCGCTATGGCGAGGTGGCGCGCCGGATACAGCGGTGATTACGCCGAAAACCGATTAGCCGTGGCCGATCTGGATCGCTTTGACCACCAATAGTAGCGCCCCGATCACGAGGTAGGACCGCAGCGCGATCATGCCCAGTCGCGTGCCGGGTGACCAGACCACCGGCGCGAGCAGCGTCAGGGGTGGCATCCGCCAGGTGCTGCGGTCGACGCCGCGTGCCGGAAGTTGCGGCGGTGGGGGCGCGGGTTGGCGGCGCGCCATCCAGCGCAGCGTCGGCACCGCCGCGATCCCGAGTACAACCATGGCCAGGGCCAGGTAGGTGGCGACCGAAACGACGTCGATGTGGGGGAACAACGTGGTCGCCATCAGGATCCCCGACAACAGCAGTAGCGTGCCCACGATCAGACCCGCGACCCAGTTGAGCCAGCGTCGATTCACCCAGGGGCCCAGGACTTCCCGGTCGTTGCACAGCAGCAGCAGAAAGACGCTGGCGCTGGGCAACAGCAGACCGGCGAGGGCCTGTACGGCGGTGGTGATCAACCCGAGTGGAGCGCCGGGGATCAGGACGATCGCCGCGGCCAGCGCCACCATGCCGGTATAGGACAGGTAGAACTGCTTGGCGTCGGCGAACCCGCGGTGCAGCGAGTGCTTCAGGCCGAACACGTCGCCGAACGCGTAACTGGTGGCCAGGGTGACCGCGGCCGCGCCGATGATCGACGCGTCCATCAACACAATCGCGAAAATCCAGCCCAGCGACCCGCGGTGTTGGCCAAGCAGGTGAGCGATCGCGCCCGCGTCGGTGAAACCGCCGACGGTGTCGGTGGAACGCGCGGCCCACTCACCGGTCATCACCAACGCCGCCGCGCCAACCACCACCACGAAAGCCCCCAGCACGGTGTCGGCGCGTTCGTAGGCCATGAACCTCGGGGTGATGCGCTTGTCGACGACGTTGGACTGTTGGAAGAACAACTGCCAGGGCGCCACTGTAGTGCCGACGATGGCGATGATCAGTAGCACCGCATCCGAGCTGATGCCACCCGAAATGCTCGGCACCACAAATGACTTGGCCGCATGTAGCCACATGGGATGGGACATCAGCAGCATGGGGATCTGCAGCAGTGTGATGGCGATGAAAATGAACATCGCCCGCTCCCAGCGACGGAAGCTGCCGCTGGCCATGATCGCGACGAGTGCCACCGCCGAGATAGGAACCACAACATATTTGGAGATGCCGATGTATTCGGCGGCCAGCGAGATCCCGATGAATTCGGTGACGATCGTCAAGAAATTCAGCAAGAACAGGTCGCCGACCGAAAACCAGCCCCAACCCCGGCCGAAACGCTCGTTGATCAACCGGGCATGTCCGACGCCGGTGACCGCGCCAAGCCGCACCACCATCTCCTGGTTGACGATCAGCACGGGGATGAGCAGCAATAGCACCCACAACAACGAATAGCCGTAGTTCTGGCCCGCCTGAGCGTAGGTCGCCACCCCGCCGGCGTCGTTATCGCCAACCATCACAATGATTCCGGGGCCGACGATGGCGAGCAGAGTCAGTAGCCGCGTCTTCCAGGTGCGGGCATGCTCGGTCTCGCCGAGGCTGATGCGGCCGAACGCGCCTTCGATATCGCCGAGGTGCGCCGAGTC
>NZ_JAFAUS010000311.1 GCF_019243155.1 Mycobacterium sp. | reverse complement strand
GTCGAGTTCATGTTGCTGGACAGGCTGTTTCCGCGTTCGGTGTTCTACTCGCTGCGGTTGGCCGAACACAATCTCGACGAACTGGTGCGCAACCGGCAGAGCCGGATCGGAGCCACCGCCGAGGCTCAGCGGCTGCTGGGCCAGGCCCGCAGCGAACTGGAGTTCGTCCAGCCGGGTGTGCTGTTGGAGTCGCTGGAACTCCGGTTGGCCAGCCTGCAGCGGACGTGCAGCGACGTCGGAGAAGCGTTGTCGCTGCAGTACTTCCACGTCACTCCGTGGGTGGCATGGTCGGACGCGGGCCAGCGAGCGCAACTGGTGAGCAGGAAAGGAGACGTCTGATGTGGCGACTGCGAGTGGTGCACACCACCGGGTACGCCTACCAGTCGCCGGTGACCGCCTCCTACAACGAAGCGCGGCTGACCCCACGGTCGAACACCCGCCAGAACGTCATCCTCAATCGTGTCGAGACCATCCCGGCGACCCGGTCCTATCGCTACATCGACTATTGGGGCACGGCCGTAACGGCTTTCGACCTGCACGCGCCGCACACCGATCTGACGGTGACGTCCTCGTCGGTCGTCGAGACCGAACAGGCGGAACCGTTGGCGACGACCGTCGATTGGAGCGACCTACACACCGACGCCGTGCTCGATCGGTACGACGAGTTGCTCCGCCCCACCGACCACACCCCGGCCAGCAAGCGGGTCACATCGGTCGGGAAGAAGATCATGAAAAGCCACAAGCCAGCCGAAGCCGTTGTCGCCGTTGCCAATTGGGTGCGCAGCGAACTGGACTACCTGCCGGGCACCACCAGCGTGGGCTCGTCCGGACTCGACGCGCTCAAAGAGGGCAAAGGCGTCTGCCAGGATTTTGTGCACCTGTCGCTGATGTTGTTGCGCAACATGGGAATTCCATCGTATTACGTGTCGGGCTATCTGCACCCCAAACGTAACGCCGTCGTCGGCGACACCGTTGACGGCCGCAGCCACGCCTGGATCGAGGCCTGGACCGGTGGCTGGTGGGGCTATGACCCCACCAACGACATGGATATCACCGAGCAGTACGTCAGCGTGGGTCTGGGCCGCGACTACACCGACGTTTCGCCCCTGAAGGGCATCTACTCCGGCGAAGGGGCCACCGATCTCGACGTGATCGTCGAGGTGACCCGCCTGGCCTGATCGGGCGCTAGCGGGCCAGTGTCCGGTATCCCGGGTGGACGTGTGGCGTCAGGCCCTGCTGTTGGGCCACGGTGGTCAGCAAACCGCGCAGGGCGCTGTACTGCCCGGAGTCCAGCGCGGCGGTCAGCTGCACCTCGTGCTCGCGCGCGAGCTGGGAAAGCTTGCGCATCAACCTCTTTCCGGCCGCGGTGAGGTGCAGGGCGTACAACCGGCGATCCTTGGGGTTGGCGCGACGCTCCACGTAACCGCGCTCCTCGAGTTCGTCGACGTAGACGACGACCCGGCTGGGCAGCATGCCCAGTTGCGCGCTGAGGGCCTGTTGACTGCGGCCGGGCTCGGCGGCGATCGCGCGCAGTATTCCCGCATGCGGCGGCGTCAGGCCGACGGTGGCCACCCGCTCGGCGAACAGCGTCGCGGCGTGGTGTCCGAGCTGAGCCAGCAGGAACGCGATGCCATCACTTCGGTCTTCACCGTCCGCGGTCGCCGACATCGTCACATCATAAGTGATGCGAATAATTCTTCCGATGAATTACTTCACCATCTTGTGGGCGAGCCCGTTGAAGGCATATCGTTCACCACATGAACGATTCACGTGCAGACTTAAATGGAGCGTCGCCCGGCCGGCGCCGGCAAGGGGGACCCCCACTGGTGTTGCTGGCCCTGATCTGCGTGGGCCTTCTCTTCGGCGGACTCGTCATCGGCGTCGCCATCGGCGCGATGATGCCGTTGCCGTACGGACCCGCGGCCGCCGTGACGGCGTATGTGCACGCCCAGCCCGTCGCCGTGCACGTCATCGCCGTCGCGATGTTCGGATCGTCGGTGCCGCTGGCGATCTACGCGGCAACGGCCAGCGCCCGGTTGCGGCAGCTCGGGGTCACCGCGCCGGGGGCCACCATCGCCCTCACGGGCGGCACGCTGGCGGCCGGCGCGCTGGGACTGGCGGGACTGGTGGCCGCGACGCTGTCGATCCCGGAAGTCGGTGCGGATCCCTCATTGGTCCGCGCGTTCTACTACCTGGTGTTTTTGCTCGGCGGACCAGCGCACATCGTGGCCCTGGGCCTGCTGGTCGCCGGGATGGCCGTGCCCAGTCTCATCCTGGGTTTGACGCCCCGACCAGTCGCCTGGGTCGGCCTGGCCACCGGCATCTTCTCCGAGCTGACGACGCTGGTGCTGATTTGGCCTCAGCTTGGCGTGATGTTGCCGATCGCCAGGGTGGCGGCGTTGCTGTGGCTGGTTGTTGCCGGAGCACTATTGCCGTTGCAGCGCAACGAAATTCGGCGCAGCGGGCGGGTCACCGCCGCGCGTTGACCTCGACGCGGAGCAGGTCGTCACCGAGCTCGACGCGCCCGGCGAACTGCGAAGCGGCCAGCGTTCGCCATTGCTCTTCTTGGCCGGGCACCAGCGCCGGGACGTAGTGCGTCATGACGAGAGTGCCCACACCCGCGCGGGTTGCGGTCGCCGCCGCCTCCTCAACGGACGAGTGGTAGTCGCAGATGTCTTGGAGTCGCTGCGCGGGGATGTTGGCGACGATGTCCTTGCGGATCACCGTGTGCACCAGCGCGTCGGCGCCGGCCGCCAGCGCGTCCAGGCCGGCGCAGGGCACCGTGTCCCCGGCGAGCACTACCGAGGCCGTTTCGTAGTCGATGCGGAACCCGATGGTGGGCGCCACCGGCCGGTGATCGGTCGGCGCCACCCGGATCGAGACGCCGCCGCGGTCCCAGACCGGGCCGTCGGTGTGCTCGTGCACCTCGACCGCCGGCGGCGCATTCAGGTCGGCGTGGTGCGCGATCCGGTACCCGATGTCATGACGCAACGCCGTCAGGGTCGCCTCCACCGCCTCGGCGGTGCCGGGCGGGCCGATGATCGGCAACGGCGCGGGATCGGGGTCGAAGGTGCCGATCCACCGGGTGATGAGGACGTCGCCGAGGTCACCGATGTGGTCGCTGTGCAGATGGGTGAGCAGCAGCGCCGACAACCCGGCGGCGCCCACACCCACGGCCGCCGCGCGTTGCAGCACGCCACGCCCGCAATCGATCAGGAAATCCTGGCCGCCGGCCCGCACCAGCGTCGACGGGCCCGCCCGGTTCGGATCGGGGATCGGGCTTCCGGTTCCCAAGAGCGTGATTTCGATCATGGCCCTTATCCTGCAAGCCGGGGCGGCCCGCAGCGACCAAATCGCGCGATTACGCCATCTACCTCGGGGTATGGACACAATCTGGTTGCCGGTCATCGCGATGGCTTCCCCGCCGCGCCCGTTGGCCGTAGCCTGATGTGAAGCGGATCACAATAGCTGGAGGCCTTGATGCGGATTGCGGACGTCTTGCGAAACAAGGGCGCGGCGGTGTCAACCATCAACCAGGAGGCGACCGTCCAAGAGCTGTTAGCCGGTCTTGCCGAGCACAACATCGGCGCCATGGTGGTCGTCGGGTCCGGCGGCGTCGTCGGCATGGTGTCAGAGCGCGACGTCGTGCGCCAGCTGCACACGCATGGCGCCAGTGTGCTGACGCGCCCGATTTCGACGATCATGACCTCCACGGTCGCGACCTGCACCAAGACCGACACCGTCGACGCCATCAGCCTGCTGATGACGAAGAATCGGGTGCGCCACGTGCCGGTGCTCGACGGCGACAAGCTGATCGGCATCGTCAGCATCGGTGACGTGGTCAAGACGAGGATGGAAGAACTCGAGGCCGAGCAGCAGCAGTTGCACTCCTACATCACCCAGGGGTAGTCAGCTCCACGCGTACTCCGCGCGCAACCGCGCGGCCACCACATCGAAGACGTCGCGGTCCAGAATGGCCCCCTCGCGGCGGATGCCCTCTTCGGGCACATCAAGCACCCGGTCCAGCCGGACCCAGCTTTTCCTGCCTTCGTAATCCCAAGCGCCAGAACCGATCCCGACCCAATCCGGGTCGGCGGAGTGGTGTTCCTGGCTGGATACCATCAGCCCCAGCAGGACACTGCGATCGCGCCCGACGACGAGGACTGGGCGGTCCTTTCCCTGGGTGGGGTCGTCCTCGTAGACCACCCAGGTCCACACGATCTCGCCGGGATCGGCCCGACCGTCCAGGCTCGGCGCGTACACCAGCTTGCGGGCCCGGTGCGCGGTGGGGAAGCTGCCGCTGGTCACCGGACGGCCCGCGGTGACCGGGCTGGACGACTGCGGCGCGGCCGCCGCGATGACGTTCGCGGTGATCTTCACGGCCTGCTGGAGTTCGCGCAGCACAGTCTGCGAGGTCTGCACGTGCCGGGCGAGTCGGGGAGCCCCGTTGAACACGAGGTTCTCGGCAAACCGCTGAAACGCCTTCCATTGCGATTTCCGGGCAGACCCCATATTCGCAGCATAGACGTGAGCGGCCGGGGTGCGATTGTGTCTGAGTGTGTCGCAGCGACCCTGCATAGATACGCTGGACATGCCCGCAAACCGCCGTCCGACACGGCCGCGAGGCACCCACAGACGTCAGTAGAGCAGGAGATTCCCATCAGCAGTTTCGCCGACAAGACGTTCACTGCGCCGGCGCAGATTCGGAACTTCTGCATCATCGCCCACATCGACCACGGCAAGTCCACGCTCGCGGACCGGATGCTCCAGCTCACCGGCGTCGTCGACGAGCGGTCGATGCGTGCCCAGTACCTGGACCGGATGGATATCGAGCGGGAACGCGGGATCACCATCAAGGCACAGAACGTGCGGCTGCCCTGGAAGGTGGGCAACCAAGATCACGTGCTGCATCTCATCGACACCCCGGGCCACGTCGACTTCACCTACGAGGTGTCCCGCGCGCTCGAGGCCTGCGAGGGGGCGGTGCTGCTGGTCGACGCCGCCCAAGGCATCGAGGCGCAGACCCTGGCCAACTTGTACCTGGCCCTCGACCGCGACCTGACCATCATTCCGGTGCTCAACAAGATCGATCTGCCCGCCGCCGACCCTGATCGCTACGCGGGAGAAATCGCGCACATCATCGGTTGCGAGCCCGACGACGTGTTGCGCGTCTCCGGCAAGACCGGCGAGGGCGTGGCCCAATTGCTCGACGAGGTGGTCCGCCAGGTGCCGCCCCCGCAAGGGGACGCCGACGCGCCCACCCGCGCGATGATCTTCGACTCCGTCTACGACATCTACCGCGGCGTGGTGACCTACGTCCGGGTGGTGGACGGCAAGATCACCCCGCGCGAACGCATCGCGATGATGTCCACCGGTGCCACGCACGAGCTGCTCGAGGTCGGCATCGTGTCACCGGAACCCAAGGCCAGCGCGGGCCTGGGTGTGGGAGAGGTCGGCTACCTGATCACCGGGGTGAAGGACGTCCGCCAATCCAAGGTCGGCGACACCGTGACGACGGCACGGCACGGCGCCACCGAAGCGCTGACCGGATACCGCGAACCCCGGCCGATGGTCTACTCCGGCCTCTATCCCGTCGACGGCTCCGACTACCCGGATCTGCGTGACGCC
>NZ_JAFAUS010000301.1 GCF_019243155.1 Mycobacterium sp. | reverse complement strand
ACGTCGTCGTCGGTGATGTCGACCCCGTGAATGTCGCCCACCATCTTCAGGACGCCCTGGCCGAGCGCAAAGAAGTCCACATAGGAGTCCGCCAGCGTGGCGGTCATCGAATACATGACGAGCTGGCCGAACCATTCGCGCAGCACTCGTTCGTCGCCGAACAGGTCTCCGAAAAGCGGTGCGATGGAATCGATGTCAAGCAGGGTCTCGTTGACGTCGAAAACGAGGACGGACGGCTTCGGCATCGTCACGACTCGACATTCTTCTGTTCGGGAACGTCCGGTCGCAGATAACCGATGAGGCACAGGCAGATCAACGCCATCGCCACAACCGGCCATCGGAGGGCGAGCAGCGCAGCTGTCACGAAGACTGCGATCGTGATGAACGAGCGCATCTGCATCAACCTGCGCATCCGCACTGAAACATCTTCGTGGGAGGGCCGATCGACGGCCTCCCAGCACAGCGCAAGATAGGTGATGTTGACGAGGACGAAGACAGCGGCGTACAGACTTACCGGCGCCGCGGCCAGCCTACTGTCGGCGATCCACTCGGTGGTGAAAGGGATGAGCGACACCGAAAACAAATGCGCGAAATTCGACCACACCAAGCGCGGCGTGGCGGTCTCGGCGTAGTTGAACATGTGGTGGTGGTTGACCCAGACAATCGCGATGAACAAGTAGCTGACTACGTAGCTCAGACCGGTGGGCCAAAGCGGTAGGAGAGCGCTAAAACCGTGAGCGGCAGGCGGTTTCAGCTCAAGAACCAAGACGGTGATGAGGACCGCGAACACGCCGTCGGAGAACGCGCGTACCCGGTCGGGAGTGATTTGCCGCACCGCCACCGCTGTCTCCCGTTCGCGTTCAGCGTTTGTTGCTGGTGGGCGTTCTGGTGGAAACCTCATCGGTGTCGAGACCGCGGTCGACGCCATGGGGGATCACGGTTTGGCCGGGCTCGAGCTGCAGTTGCTGGCCGTCGAGAAAGACGTCGACCTTGTCGGGCTCGAAGGACACCAGATTGGTCACCCGCACCACCTCGCGCCAGGCGTTGATGTACGACCACGCGGCACGCTGGCGGTCCCCGATGTCGTAGTAGGAACATATTCCCTTGTACGGGCAGAAAGTCTGTACGTCAACGAGTTTAAGTGCGGATTCGTCGATATCCTCGCGCGCCACATACCAGCGGGGCGCGAAGCCCGATTCGTACAGCGCCAGCGGGTGTTGGGTATCGGCGATCACCTTCTCGCCATCCCGGACGACGAGATGCCTTGATGTGGACCGGATGTCGATGCGGTGGTAGGCGTCGGAGGCGTGCCCGACTATGCGTTCGTTCTCTTCGTAGAACGCGTCCATGGAGCGCCAGGCGAAGGCCACCCGTCCATCGAGGACCGCGGCGTGGCGCGGTAGCGAAGTGTGCTGCCAGGCGCTGTGGTTCGCTTCTCGCTCAGCGATTTTGATGCTGAACCATTGGGTGGCGCCGAGGTCGCGGTGCTCGGTGACCCGGTCCTCGGTGATCAACACCCCCGACTCGATATCGGTGGGCGGAAAGTACGCGACGGGGTAGCGGCCCGGCTGGTGCAGCAGGATGACGTCCTCGCTGTCGGCAATCCAGCGGTCGGCGAAGCGCACTCTCATGCGGCGGCGCAACGGTTCGGCGAACAACAACCGTGGGGGCATCGGCTGTTCGGTGAGAAAGTGCCCGACCGATCCGAGGGCCAATGGACCCTGCTGCCATGCCAACCCCATCGTGGTGTTCTCCCTTCCCGGAGGACCGCCGGTGGGCAGCTAGAGCGAATCGGTGACCGACACTTGCTGCCTCTTTCCAAATCGTTAGTAGGGCTTCAAATATCGACATGCGAAGCCGAACTGCGGCAATGATACGCGGCCGACGACGTCAGCTGAATGGGTTCGTCGACCCATTATTTTAGGTGGACCGGCCCTTGCGAGAGCGCGGGCGAACCGCGAAGGAGCGCACGTAGTCGACGGCGCCATTGACGGCGGCCCGCAGCGGCTGTGGATCGCCGGTGGCGTGAGTGAGCATGGCGCCGCCCTGGTGCGCGACCACCAGCGAAACGGCCAGGTGTTGCGGATCCGCCTCGGGGCGCAGGTCACCGCGGTCGCGCATCGCCGTCAGACCTGCCCGGAACAGCGCGATCCATTGGTCATATCCGGCGGACAGATCGTCGTGTATTTCGTCGTCGGCCTCGATCAGCTCGCCGGCCAGGGAACCATAGACGCAACCTCCGACGCGGTACACGGTGTCGATGTCGGACACGCAGGCGTCAGCCCACGCCTGCAGGGCGGCGATGCTGTCGAGGGCGGCGAACTGCGGCTGGGTGTGAAACACACGAACGTCGTTGCGGCGCGCGTCGACAACCTGGCGGGTCAGGTCGCGCTTGTCGCGGAAGTAGTGCGCGATCTGCGATCCGCCCACCCCCGCGGCGCGGCGCACCTGGTCGATGCTGGTGTTTGCGATGCCGCGCTCGAAGATGAGACGCGCGGCCACGTTGACGATGCGGGCGCGGGTCGCCAGTCCCTTGCGAGTGAAGCGCGGTTCTGTGTCGTCGGTCATTCAGCCGGCTTTGCTCGCCGGACGACGAGCCCGGGTCCGCCGCGGTGGGCGTGGGACACGTTCGGCGCTGTGGGTGGCGAACATGCGAAGGTAGTTGACCGCGAAACGAGTCGCGTCGGCGTGCGGCCATTCGGCTCGGTAGGTGAAGGCCAAGGTGCCACCCCCTTGGTGAGCGCAGACGATCACCATCGCCAGTTGTCGAGGGTCGGCGTCGGCCACGAGAATCCCGTCGTCCTTCATTCCCTGGATTGCGTGCTGTAGCAACTCGATCCATTGCCGGTAGCCTGCCCCCAAGGCTTCGCGAGTGTCGTTGTCGGACTTCGCCAACTGGGCGGCAAGGGCGTGATACGTAGGTGTGCCGACGAATCCGATGCGTCGCAGATAGCGCATGTTGAGGTCGATCCACCGTTCGAAGTCGTCGAACGACCGCAACTGTCGGAGCCCGGGCTGGCGGTGAAAATCCAGAACTACGCCGACTTGTCGTCGGATCACCGCGCGAATCAGCTCGCTCTTGTCAGCGAAATAGTGGGCGAGCTGAGAGCCGCTGACCGAAGCGGCCCGGCGCACGCTCTCCATGTTCGAAGTCGACAGGCCGTCGGTGACGATCAGCTGGGCGGCGGCCTGCACGATCCGGTCGCGGGTGGCACGCCCCTTGGCAGTCAACCGTTGTTCGTCGCGAACATCGGGATGGGCCATCGCCCCAGGTTAACCCGCAATCGCTCTCGATTATGGGATATCCAGCCCACATGGTGGCGCGGCCGGGCGCGTGCAGCGCACTATGCATCGGGTAGCACCTTGGCGAGGAAGCCGCGGATCAGGTCGGCGACTTCGTCGAGGGCGGACTCCAACAGGAAGTGGCCGCCGTCGAGCAGATGGATCTCGGCATCGGGCAAGTCATCGGCGAACGCCTCGGCACCGGCCGGCCCGAAGATCTCGTCGCCGCGGCCCCACACCGCCAGTAGCGGTACGGGATTGGTGCGGAAGTATTCGTGCAGCCGCGGGTATAGCGGCGCATTGGTTGCGTAGTCGCGAAGCAGTTTCAGCTGCACCAGGTCATTTCCGGGCCGGGAGATCAGCGCGTAGTCGTGATGCCAGGATTCGGGATCGACCAGCGTCTCGTCGGGCACGCCCGTCAGGTACTGCCACCGGGTGGCGTCGAGCGTGAGGAACTGCCGCACGGCGCCCTCGGTTTCGGGCGTCTGTTCACGTTGGTAGGCCCGGACGATCTTCCAGAAGCTCTCGACGAATCCCGCGTCGTATCCGTTGCCGCTCTGGGTGATGATCGCGGTGATCGACGCGGGGCTCTTCAGTGCCAGCCGCCAGCCGATAGGCGCCCCGTAATCCTGGACGTACATCGCATACCTGTCGATACCGAGCGTTTGCAGCAGCCCGGCTGTGAGGTCGGTCAGCGCGTCGAAGGTGTAGTCGAATTCCTCGACCGTCGGGGCGTCGGACAGCCCGAAACCAAGATGGTCCGGCGCGATGACGTGGTAGCGGTCGGCGAGGGCCGGTATCAGATTGCGAAACATGTGCGAGCTGGTCGGGAACCCGTGCAGCAGCACCACCGCGGGCGCGGCGGGGTGGCCGGCTTCGCGGAAGAAGAGCCGATGGCCGTCGACGGTGGCGTATCGATGATGAACAGCCGGCATGACATTCCTCCCGAGCGGAAACCCCGTACACAGTTTCTGGGTCAGGTGACCCATTATGCATCAGACGGGCGGCGGGCAACAGTCCTCGAAAGCCGATATGTTGCCCTGCGCACCGGCCTGCCATATTCTGGGCCAACCATCCCAATCGTTCGGATCGTGCGATGGCGTCGAGCGCGCGCGTCGCGAGCGGTCCGAAGGGGCAGAGGAGAAGCGCGCCGTGCCTAACGCCTTGCGGGACAAGAAGGTCGTGGTCGTCGGGCGCGGCAGCGGGATAGCGCGGGCGGTCACCGTGCTCGCGCAGTCCGAGGGCGCACGCGTCGTGGTGGCCGGGCGGGACCGGGACAAACTGGCCGACGCCTACGGCGACGGCGACCTCACCGCGGAGGCGGTCGACCTCACCGACGATGAATCCATCGCCGCTTTCGCGGACCGCGTGGGGGAGGTCGACCACGTCGTGTCGACGGCATCGGCGCGCGCCCGCGGAAGGCTCGGTGAGCTGGATCGCCAAAAGCTGCAGCTGTCATTCGACACGAAGGTCATCGGACCCACGATGTTGGCCAAATACTTTGCCCCGCAGATCAAATCGGGCGGCTCGTTCGTCCTGTTCTCCGGTGTCCACGCCTTCAAGCACAATGTCGGCTATCTCGGCGTAGGCATCACCAACGGCGCCGTCGACTTCCTGGCCCGCTGGCTGGCCGTCGAGCTCGCGCCCGTCCGGGTCAACGCGGTGTCTCCCGGAGTCATCGACACCGGAGCCTGGGATTCGCTCGGCGACGACGGCAAGCGGGACTACTTCGAGCACATCGCCGACGGCAACCCGGTAGGACGGATCGGGACCCCCGATGACATCGCCCAAGCGGTGCTGTTCGCCATGACCAACACGTTCATGACTGGTATGACGTTGAGGGTGGACGGCGGCGAACCGCTGGTCTAGGGACTGACCTAATTCGAGGTGACATGGTGGGCAAGCTCGTTTCGGTGAACGTGGGAATGCCCAAAAACGTGCAATGGCACGGCAAAACGGTCTACACGGGGATATGGAAGACACCGGTCGAAGGGCCGGTCACCGCGCGCCGGCTCAACCTCGACGGCGACGGTCAAGGGGACCTCGCCGGCCACGGTGGTGAACAACGCGCCGTGATGGTCTACCAGGTCGAGTCGTACGAGTTCTGGAAGTCCTACCTGAGTCGCGACGATCTCGCACCCGGCAGCTTCGGAGAGAACTTCACGATCACGGGTCTCGCCGACGATGAGGTATGTATCGGTGACCGCTATCGCATCGGCGATGCCGAATTCGAGGTCACCCAGCCACGGGTGACGTGTTTTCGCGTCGGCGTGCGCCTCAACGAGCCCGAGATGCCGAATTTGCTTGTCTCTCAGCATCGTCCGGGGTTCTACTTCCGCGTCATCACCGAGGGGCGCGTCCGGGCCGGTGACGACATCGTCCGGACCCGCCGCGGCCCCCATGAGCTCAGCGTCGCCGATATCGATGCGCTGCTGTATCTGCCCGACCGCAATTGGGACCGGCTCGGCGAGGCCGTCGACGTTCCGGCGCTGAGCCCGGGTTGGCAGCAGTCGTTTCACGACATGTTGGCCGAGCATCGGGGCGCCGCATCGGCGGCGCCCATCGAGGCAAAGGCTGGGTGGAACGGCTTCCGTGCGCTACGGGTCGCCGAGTTGCGTCCGGAAAGCCCGCAGGTGCTCTCGATTCGGCTCGAGTCCGATGCGCAGCTGCCACCGCCGCTGCCCGGCCAGTACCTGACCGTGAAGATTCCGGAGGCCGGCGACCCGGCGCCGCTGCGCAGCTACTCCCTGTCCGCCGATCCCGCGGCGGGGTACTACCGCATCAGCGTCAAGCGCGAAGATCACGGTGTGGTGAGCCGCTGGCTGCACGCCCACCTGCGGGCGGGCTCGGTAATAGAAGCGGCCGTCCCGCGCGGCGACTTCTACCTCACCGAGGACGACAGCCCCGTCGTGCTGCTCTCGGCCGGGATCGGGGCGACACCGGTGCTGGCGATGCTGCATGCGTTGTCGGCCGCGCGGAGCAACCGCGACATCTGGTGGCTGCACACCACCCATAGCCACGAAACCCTAGCGCTTGCAACCGAAGTCACGGCCCTCATCGAGTCGCTGCCGCACGCACGGCAGCAAGTGTTCTACACCGAGACGCAGGGTCGGCTGGGCCAGGAATCGATCACCGGGTTGGGCCTGCCCACCGATGCCGTCGTGTACCTCTGCGGTCCAACACAATTCATGGCGGACATGCGTGATTATCTGACGCACGCCGGACTCGACCCCGCCGGCATTCACAGCGAACTGTTCGGCGCCCTGCCGTCCATCAATCCCGGCATCGTCGCCACGGGCGAGAGTAAACCGCCGCACCCGCCCGCCGGAGCGCCAGGCGCCGGGCCGTCGATCACGTTCGCGCGCAGCAACTTAACGGTGAAATGGGCGTCCGACTACCGGACCATCCTCGATTTCGCCGAAGCGTGCGACGTGCCGACCCGCTTCTCGTGCCGAAGCGGGGTCTGCCACGTGTGCCTCACCGGCGTCGTCGCCGGGACTATCACCTACGTCCAGCAGCCGTTGGAGCCGCCCGCCCCAGGCTCGGTGCTGATCTGCTCGGCGGCACCGGAAACCGACCTGGTGCTGGACCTGTAGCGAGATCGGCTGCGTCAAGCGGCAATTGCCCGCTGGCCGCCGGTCGCGTGCAAGACGGCACCGTTGATGTAACTGGCGTCGGGGGAGCCGAGGAAGACGACAGCGTTGGCAATCTCGCTCGCCTCGGCGGCCCGGTTCAATGTAGTGATGGCCGCGACCGCCTCCAGCACGCCGTCAATCGCAGCGGCTCCCGGCGTGTCGGTCGGGCCAGCGGCCACAGCGTTCACCCGGACTCCCGATTCACCGAATTCGTCTGCCCATACGCGTGTCATCTGCTCCAACCCCGCCTTCGAGGCGCCATAGATGCCGGCGCCGCGCGTGGCGACCGATGCGGCCAACGTGCTCACATTCACCACCGCGCCACCACCCCGTTCGATCATGCCGGGTACCAGTTGCTGGACCAGGATGTAGGGCGCCCGCAGGTTGATGTTCACGTGTTCATCGAAAGTCGCATCGTCCGTGTCAACGGTCGCGCCGAACTTGTAGACGCCGGCGTTGTTGATCAGGATGTCCACCGGTCCCGCCTGCGCGGCCAAGCGACGGACGTCGTCGCCGTCATTAAGATCCGCAGCGACGAAACGCGCTTTGCCGCCGGCGTTTTCGATCTCGTTCACGACCTTGGTACCGCGTTCGGCGCTGCGGCCGTGCACCACGACTTCGGCGCCCGCCCGCGCCAGTTGCAGCGCGATTTCGCGGCCTATACCCGACGTGGCACCCGTCACCAAAGCTGTTGAGCCGGCAAATGTTGTTGCCATCGAACCCTGCCTTTACGAGAGAAGTCCACTTACTCCCGGCTAAGCAGCGGTCCGCCCGCGTTTATTCCGCCTAGCAGCCCAGGCAGACCGACGCTTCGGCGGTGTAGCACAGGAACGTCATCGTCTCCTGCAGGTACAGCTGCACGGTTTCGGCGTCGTGGCTGCTGTAGCCGATCGCGACCTCGGTGCCCAGTTGCAGATCGAAGTCACCGCCGCGGGTGCTCAGCACCATGGCGCCGTCGATGGCCGGCGCCCAGATGATGTCCCCGTTGACCAATCGGTTCATGTGCTCGCGGATCGGATATCCGTGCTCGGTGGTCTCGCTGACCTTGGTGTAGATGTCCGCGGACAACAGCACCGAATACGGGCCGTCGACGCCGGCCAGTCGCAGCGCTGTCAGCGCCTTCGAGATCGCGTCGGGCATGGCGCGGGGATCATCGGGCAACGCGACGGGCGGGTTGGAGCTGCTGCCACGGATGCCGTCGATCTGGGCGGCGGGGTAGCCCTCGAAGATGGCGCGGTCCTCGACGAACGCCAGCTTCTTGGCGGCTTCCTTGACCGGGTCCCAGTCGGAGTCCTGTGCGCCGCGTTCGACGTTGTCGATCTCGTACCGCGACAGGGTGAACGGAACTCGCAGGCGGACAAGGGGTTTGCTCTCTCGCAGGTGAGTGACCACGCCATCGCTGGGGGCCTCGACGTCGAGCAGGCGACCGGTGCTGACCGCCGCGGCGGCCGGCCCGCCGGGCTCGCTGACGTCGACCACCCGGCGTCCGGCGACGTGGCGCTTGAACGTCCGGGTCGCCTCCAGCTCGATCTCTTCCCAGGCGGCCTCGGTGACCGGTGCCAGGTCGCGGTAGAGGTTGTTCATGAAGTGGTTCCTTTCAGGCTGCCGATCGAAAGAGAGCCTTTCACAGCGGCGCGGTCAGGGGCGGGAGGTGTGGCCATCTTTGCCGGAACGGGCAGGGGCGGCGGATCGTCGAGGAAGTCGACGGTCGGTGAGAAGAACAATCCTCCGGTGACCGCGGTGGAGAAGTCGAGGATGCGATCGGTGTTGCCGGGCGGATCGCCGAGGAACATGTTGCGCAGCAGTCGTTCGGTGACCTGCGGCGTGCGCGAATAGCCGATGAAGTAGGTGCCGAACTCGCGCCGGCGGAGTTCTCCGAATGGCATGTTGTGCCGCACGATCTTCAGCTCGTTGCCGTCGTCGTCGGTGATGACGTTGAGGGCGATGTGCGCGTTGGCCGGCTTGTCGTCGTCGTCGAGTTCGATGTCGTCGAGCTTGGTGCGGCCGATCACCCGTTCCTGATCGTCGACCGACAGCGAATTCCACGAAGACATGTCGTGCACGTACTTCTGCACCTGCACATAGCAGGAGCCGGCGAACTCGGGGTCCTCATCGCCGACCGCGGTGGAACTGGTCGCCAGTGCGCCGTCCGGATTCTCGGTGCCATCGACGAATCCGAGCAAGTCGCGGTTGTCGAAGTAGCGGAACCCATGCACCTCGTCGACCACGGTGACCGCGCCCGCCATCGACCGCAGGATGCGATCGGCCAATTCGAAGCAGACGTCCAAACTCTCGGCCCTGATGTGAAACAACAGATCCCCGGGTGTGGCCGGGGCGGTGTGGCGCGGCCCCGTCAGCTCGACGAAGGGATGCAACTCGGCGGGGCGCGGTCCGGAAAACAAGCGGTCCCAGGCATTTGAGCCGATCGAGGCGATCGCCGACAGCCGCTTCGGCGGTTCGCGGAAACCGATGGCGCGCACCAGCCCGGAGATGTCGGGCAGCGCGTCGTGCACTGTCTCCTCGCCGCCGTCGTCAATGGTCACCACGATGAAGATCGCCGCGGGCGTCAACGGCGCCAGAATGGGTTGCGGCTGGACGGGAGGCACTCTGCTGACCCTAGCGTGGCGACGACGAGCGCCCAAAGGGCGCGAGCGAGGAGCCGCGCAATCGGACCTAGCGTGCGCGCCGCAATCGCGGACAGCCATGATGTTCAACATGTCCGGCGGGCCCCGAAACGAGACGAAGTCCTCCGCGAGTGCGCAAGGACTCTGCGATTTCATCGACGCGTCTCCGTCGCCTTTTCACGTCTGCGCCACGGTGGCGGCCCGGCTGATCGCTGCCGGGTACACCGAATTGGCTGAGGCTAAACGCTGGCCCGACCAGCCGGGACGTTACTTCACCGTGCGCGCCGGCTCGCTGGTTGCCTGGAATTCCGAAGGGCCCGCCGGTCCGTTCCGCATCGTCGGCGCGCACACCGACAGTCCCAATCTCCGAGTCAAGCAACATCCCGACCGGCTGGTCGCCGGCTGGCGCGTGGTGGCGCTCGAACCGTACGGCGGAGCGTGGCTCAACGCCTGGCTGGACCGCGATCTGGGTGTCAGCGGCAGGCTCTCGATTCAGACTGGCAGCGGGGTCGAGCACCGGCTGGTCCGGGTCGACGACCCGATTCTTCGAGTGCCACAGCTGGCCATTCACCTTGCCGAGGACCGTAAGTCGGTGACGCTGGACCCGCAGCGCCACGTCAACGCGGTGTGGGGCACCGGCAACGAGCCGGAGTCATTCGTCGCGTACGTCGCGCAGCGCGCGGGCGTCGCCCCGGCCGACGTGTTGGCCGCCGATCTGATGACTCACGATCTGACCCCGTCGACGGTCCTGGGAGCCGACGGGAGTCTGCTCAGCGCCCCGCGCCTGGACAACCAAGCCAGCTGCTATGCGGGGATGGAGGCGTTGTTGGCGGCCGAGCCGCGCGGCTTCCTGCCCGTGTTGGTGTGCTTCGACCACGAGGAGGTCGGATCCTCGTCCGACCACGGCGCACAGTCCGACTTGTTGGGCACCGTCCTGGAGCGGATCGTGCTCGCGGGCGGCGGCGACCGGGAAGAGTTCCTGCGCAAGCTGCCCGAGTCGTTGCTGGCTTCGGCGGACATGGCGCACGCGACCCATCCCAACTACCCGGAGCGGCACGAGCCAAGTCACCTGATCGACGTCAACGGTGGGCCGGTGCTCAAGGTGCACCCGAACCTGCGATACGCCACCGACGGACGCACGGCAGCGGCCTTCGCGCTGGCCTGCCGGCAGGCCGGGGTTGCGCTGCAGCGCTACGAGCACCGGGCCGACCTGCCGTGCGGGTCGACGATCGGGCCGCTGGCCTCCGCCCGCACCGGCATCCCCACCGTCGACATCGGTGCCGCCCAGCTGGCGATGCATTCCGCCCGCGAGCTGATGGGCGCACACGATGTGGCCCGCTACTCGGCCGCGATGCAGGCGTTCCTGTCGCCGGCCTAGGCGACGGCGACACCCCGCAGCAGCGCGTCGAGCAGGCCATCAAACCGACTGGTGCTCAACTGCGTGAGCGCATGGAAGAGCATCGTCCCGACAATCGCGGTGGCCACGGCGTCGATGTCCGCATCACGGCGCAACTGACCGGCCTCGACGGCGCTGCGAAGCCGAGTCGTCAACCCCGTGAGCTGCGGGGCGCTCAGCTGGCGATAAAGGTCCTCGCCGTCGCCCGGCCGGGCGGCCGCCGCGGCCACGAGCGCGCGCACCAGGGCGGCGTTGGGCGGCGCGGCCAGGAAAGCGAGGTGTTCCTCGAGCCACGCCCGCAGGTCGGCGTGAATGTCTCCGGTCTCGGCGACGGGAAACGAGCCCGATCCGCCGTAGGCCTCCAGCACCGCCTCGGCGACCAGCGGGGCTTTCGACGACCAGCGCCGGTAGAGGGTTTTCTTGCCCACCCCGGCGCGGGCCGCGACGCTCTCCATCGACAGCTCGGCGTAGCTGCCGGCGGTCAGCAGGTCACGCGTGGCGTCCAGAATCGCGCGATGTAACCGGTCATCGCGCGGCCGGCCGACCCGTTCCTCGGGCACTGGCGGCTTATGGGTGGATTGGGCTACGTTCATCGTGATCATTGTAGGAAACGACACGTGTCGTTTCTAGGAAAGGACTCGCGGTGAGTGCTCCCTCGTTATCGGTGCCGAAAACCTGGGAAGACATCACGCCGGCTTGGATGTCGGCGGCGTTGGCCGCGGACTTTCCCGGGGTGGTGGTCGAGGCGGTTACCGTCGAGCTGCGTGACGACGGCACCAACCGGCGCGCCCGCCTGGGCGTGACGTATCAAACCGGTGAGGGCCCCGCGACCGTCTTCGTCAAGGCCGCCGACCCCGCGCACAAAGCCATGATTCGCATGACCAGCGGCATGTTCCACGAGCCGCGCCTGTTCACCTGCGGCGTGGAATTGCCGCTCGAACACCCCACCGTCTACATCGCCCTGCTTGACGAGCCGGACTACGACTTCGTGATGGTGATGGAAGACCTCACCGCGCGGGGAGCCGATCCCCGCGACGGCACCAGGCCGATGACCGTCGAGCAAGTAGCCACCGGAGTGCGTGGCTTGGCGCGGATGCACGGAAAGTATTGGGGTGAACGCGTTCTGCGCGAGCCGGCGCTGGGCTGGCTCGAACCCTTCCTGCCCTGGGAGGGCATGCAACTAGCACCCCTACCCGCTGCTCTGGAACGACTCGGCGACGACGCTCCCGGCGAAGTCACGTCGTTGACCATCGACCGGCTGATCGAGTCGATCTGGAAGCCGTACGTCGCAACGCTGACCACCTCGCCCCAGACGCTGCTGCACGGTGACCCCCACATCGGCAACACCTACCTGCTGCCGACCGAAGAGGTGGGCTTCCTGGACTGGCAGGTGGCCCGCCGCGGTAACTGGTCGCTGGATCTGGGCTACTTCCTGCAGGGCGCCCTGACCGTCGAGGATCGCCGCCGCAGTGAGCGCGACCTGCTGGCGGAATACCGGGACTCGCTGGGATTGCCGGCCGACGAGCTGCCCAGCTCCGAGGAGATCTGGTTGCGCTACCGGGCATCGGTGGCGCACGGGCTGACGCTGTGGCTGGTCACCGCAAGCGCGGGTGAGTGGCAGCGCACGGACGTCTCGGTCGCTCTGGCACAACGGTATTCGTTTGCCTACGCCGATCTGGACGCCGCCGCGGCGCTAGTCGAGATCGCCGGCTAGCGCATTCTCTCCATACGCCGGCCATTGTGCTTGACCTTTATCGATGGAAGCTTTCTGCAGAGCACCATCGGCGCCGGTCAGAATGGCTTGGTAGACAACGGTTATATCCCCGTTCCGGATTCGTTCAAGTCCCGGTTGTCGGCATCCATCGACGACATCAGCTGAACTGCCAGCGTCGGCGAGAAGTCTTTGCCACGATCGCGCGATCTCCCGAAATTTGCGGCCGACGTCACGTTCAACGATGACCGCCAAACAATTTGCCCGGCGTTAACCTTGTTGCTGTTAGCTTCCTTGCTGCGAGAGACGGCTGGTCCGCTCGCGGCGACTATTGCACCGCGGCGATCATGTTTCATCCCTACCGTTAGGAAGTGACTTGAAACTCAATCGATTTGGCGCGGCGCTGACTGTTCTGACCGCGGGCTCACTGGTCTTGTCGGGCTGTGGAAGCGACAACAACAACGCGACCGGTGGCGGAAGCAAAACCAGTGGCTCGTCGTCGGGCTCGGTGAACTGCGGCGGGAAGAAGACGCTGAAGGCCAGCGGCTCGACGGCCCAGGCCAACGCGATGACGCGTTTCGTCAACGCCTTCGAGCAGGCCTGCCCCGGCCAGACGCTGAACTACACGGCAAACGGCTCCGGCGCGGGAATCAGCGAATTCACCGGTAATCAAACCGATTTCGGCGGTTCTGACTCGCCGCTGGCGGCCAAAGAATACGCAGCCGCGCAACAGCGTTGCGGTTCGCCGGCCTGGAACCTGCCGGTGGTGTTCGGTCCGATCGCCATCACCTACAACGTCGCGGGCGTGTCTTCGCTGAACCTCGACGGCGCCACGGCGGCCAAGATCTTCAACGGGGCGATCACCGTTTGGAATGACCCCGCCATCGCGGGTCTGAATTCGGGCGTGACTTTGCCCGCCGAGCCGATTCACGTCGTCTTCCGTAACGACGAATCCGGTACGACGGACAATTTCCAGAAGTATCTGGATGCCGCCTCCAACGGGGCGTGGGGCAAGGGCGCCGGGAAGACCTTCAAGGGTGGCGTCGGTGAGGGCGCGAAGGGCAATGACGGCACGTCGGCGGCGATCAAGGCCACCGAGGGGTCGATCACCTACAACGAATGGTCATTCGCTCAAGCGCAGAAGCTGAACATGGCCAAGGTCATCACCCCGGCCGGACCCGACCCGGTGGCGATCAGCGCCGACTCGGTCGGAAAGACGATTTCCGGTGCGACCATTTCGGGCCAGGGCAACGACCTGGTGCTCGACACTCTGTCGTTCTACAAGCCGACCCAGGCCGGCTCCTACCCGATCGTGCTGGCGACCTACGAGATCGTCTGCTCGAAGTACCCGGATGCGCAGGTCGGCACGGCCGTGAAGGCTTTCCTGCAGAGCACCGTCGGGGCCGGGCAGAACGGTTTGGCGGACAATGGCTACATTCCTATTCCGGACTCGTTCAAGTCGAGACTGTCAGCATCGATCAACGCCATCACGTGATCTGAGGTGGTCGTGGCACGTGGAACGGTAACCGCCCCGTCGACCGCGGAAAAGCCCGAGCTTGGTGCGCTCAACCTGCGCGCTGCCCGCCGGGGCGACCGGCTGTTCAAGCTGATCGCCTCGGCGGCGGGTTCGACGATCGTCGTCGCGATCGTGATGATCGCGGTGTTCCTGTTGGTTCGTGCCATCCCCTCGTTGCGCGTCAATCACGCGAACTTCTTCACCAGCGCCCAGTTCAGCACCACCAACCCGGATCGGCTTGCCTTCGGCATCCGCGACCTGTTCATGGTCACGGTGTTGAGTTCGCTTGCCGCGTTGGTGCTGGCCGTGCCCATCGCGGTCGGCATCGCGGTGTTCCTCACCCAATACGCGCCGCAGCGATTGGCGCGCCCGTTCGGTGCGATCGTGGATCTGCTGGCCGCGGTCCCGTCGATCATCTTCGGGTTGTGGGGGATCTTCGTGCTGGCGCCCAAGATCGAGCCGGTCGCGGAGTTCCTCAACCGCAACCTGGGGTGGATTTTCCTGTTCAAACAGGGCAACGTCTCGTTGGCCGGCGGCGGCACCATCTTCACCGCCGGCATCGTGCTGTCGGCGATGATCCTGCCGATCATCACCTCGGTCTCACGGGAAGTGTTTCGGCAGACCCCGCACATTCAGATGGAGGCCGCGCAGGCGCTGGGTGCCACGAAGTGGGAGGTGGTGCGGATGACCGTGCTGCCGTACGGGCGCAGCGGTGTCGTCGCGGCGTCGATGCTGGGGTTGGGCCGCGCGCTGGGCGAGACGGTCGCGGTGCTGATCATCCTGCGCTCGGCCGCCCACGCCGGTCACTGGTCGTTGTTCGACGGCGGCTACACGTTCGCCTCAAAGATCGCCTCGGCGGCCGCGGAGTTCAGTTCGCCGCTGCCCACGGGCGCTTACATCTCGGCGGGGTTTGCGCTGTTCGTCTTGACGTTCATTGTCAACGCGCTCGCTCGTGCGATCGCCGGCGGCAAGGTGAACGCATGACGGTCGAGGAGCGGCGCTCATGACACGCGCCGGTGACGATGCAGAGCGAAGCGATGCTGAGGAGCGGCGCTCATGACAGTTGACGCATTGGACCGGCCGGTCAAGTCCGAGCTGTTCAGGTCGCTCAGTCTGCGACGGCGAATCACCAACAACGCCGCGACGGTATTTTTCCTCGGGTCGTTCCTAGTCGCGCTGGTGCCGCTGGTCTGGGTGCTGTCGGTCGTGGTCGCGCGCGGCTGGTACGCCGTCACCCGCTCGGGTTGGTGGACCCGCTCACTGCACGGCATCATGCCCGAGGAGTTCGCCGGCGGCATCTATCACGCGCTGTACGGGACGCTGGTGCAGGCCGGGGTCGCCGCCCTGTTCTCCGTCCCGCTGGGGTTGATGACAGCGGTGTTCCTGGTCGAGTACGGCTCCGGCCGGCTGGTGCGGCTGACCACCTTCATGGTCGACGTGCTCGCCGGGGTGCCGTCGATTGTGGCGGCGCTGTTCATCTTCAGCCTCTGGATTGCCACGCTGGGGTTCGAGCAGAGCGCATTCGCGGTGTCGCTGGCGCTGGTCTTGCTGATGCTTCCGGTGGTGGTGCGCTCCGCCGAGGAGATGCTCAGACTGGTGCCCGACGACCTGCGGGAGGCCAGCTACGCGCTCGGTGTCCCCAAATGGAAGACGGTGATGTACATCGTCTTCCCGATCGCGATGCCCGGCATCGTCTCCGGCGTCCTGCTGTCGGTCGCTCGGGTCATCGGCGAAACCGCGCCGGTGCTGGTGCTGGTCGGATACAGCCGGTCGATCAATCTCGACATCTTCAACGGCAACATGGCCTCGCTGCCGCTGCTGATCTACACCGAGCTCACCAACCCCGAACACGCCGGATTCCTGCGGATCTGGGGTGCGGCGCTGACGCTGATCATCTTCGTCGCCGTGATCAACCTGGCCGCCGCAGCGATTCGGTTCGTGGCGACGCGCCGGCGCTGACCGTCAGGACTTCGAAGCGGTCTTTTTTGCGGGTGCCTTTTTGGCGGCCGTCTTTTTGGCAGGCGTTTTCTTGGCGGCGGTCTTCTTGGCCGGCGCCTTTTTGGCGGCCGTCTTAGCTGCCGGTGCTTTCCCATTGCCGGAGCGCGCCTTCACGCTCGCTTCGAGTTTGGCCAGCAGGTCGGAGACGTCTTCGGTCTCGTCCAGTTCTTTGGGTTGCTCTTCGGTGGTAAACGCTTCGCCGCCTTCGAGTTTCGCGTCGACCAGCTCCTGCAGCTGCTCCTGATACGTGTCGTGGTAGCGATCGGGATTGAAGTCTTCGGCCATCGACTCCACCACCTGGCCGGCCATCTTGAGCTCGGCGGGTTTGACCTCGACCTTCTTGTCGAGGACGGGGAAGTCCGGATCACGGATTTCGTCCGGCCACAGCAGCGTGTGGATCACCATCACGTCGCGCTTGCCGAAGTCCTTGACGCGCAACGCCGCCAGCCGGGTCTTGTTGCGCAGCGTGAAGTGAACGATCGCCATCCGATCCGTGTCGGCGAGCGTCTTTGCCAGCAGCACATAGGATTTCGAAGACTTGGAATCGGGCTCAAGGAAGTAGCTGCGGTCGAACAACATTGGGTCGACTTCGCTGGCCGGAACAAACTCCAGCACTTCGATCTCCCGAGTGCGTTCTTCGGGCAGGGTGGCGATGTCGTCGTCGGTGATGATCACCATCTGGCCGTCGTCGGATTGGTAGGCCCGGGCGATGTCGCGGAATTCGACGACTTCGCCGTCCACCTCGCACACGCGCTGGTATCTGATGCGGCCGTTGTCCTTGGCATGCACCTGATGGAACTTGATGTCGTGGTCCTGGGTGGCGCTGTACACCTTGACCGGGACGTTGACCAGTCCGAACGCTATCGAACCCTTCCAGATTGAGCGCATGTGAATCAGTATGCCCATACCGGTTGCCGCAAAACAGCGCGCCGGGCCGTCTGCAACGGATTTAGCCAGGCTGTTCGGCTTTGTTCGCCCCGCTCGTCGACGGTGAGCAAACCCGCGGGCTTAGATAATCACCCCTGGGGGAGAGGCGGATTGGCCGTCGAGGGCGGCGCGATCGGGTAGGTCTGCGCCTGCCCGGGTGACGGTCAGCGCCGAGACGAGGCTGGCCGCCTCGAGTGCCGCCGTCAGGGAGTCGAGCGGGATCCGGCGAAGGGCGTCTCGCCGGTCGGCGCCCAACAGATCGCGGGCCCAGAGGGCGTCGAGCAGGCCGACCATGAACGCGTCACCCGCACCGACGGTGTCCACCACATGGACCGGCCGCGCGGCAGCCCGCGCGTTGCCGGACGCACAGAATGCCACCGCTCCCAGGTCGCCCATCGTCACGACCACGACCGCCGGGCCCGACGCCAGCCATCCTCGTGCGGCCCGCTCCGGATCGTTTTCGGGATAGAGCCAGCCGAGGTCCTCGTCGCTGACCTTGACGATGTCGCTGCGCTCGACCAGATGCTCGATCCGTTGTAGTGCCGAATTCCGGTCGGCGATCAGCGCAGGACGCACGTTGGGGTCCAGGGTAACGGTGGCCGAGGCGCGGTAGGTGTCGAGAAGAGCCGCGACCGCCAAACACCCCGGTTCCAGCACGGCGGCAATGGATCCGGTGTGCACGAACACCGGCGGCCCCACTTCGGGTGTCCCGGAAAGCTGCCATTCCAGGTCGAACGTGTAAGTGGCCGAACCGTTGTCGGCGATGGTCGCGACCGCGGTCGGTGTCCGGCGGGCGGAGACGCTTCCCGGAACGAGTTGTGCCCCAGATGATTCGATGTAGTCGACGATGCGCCGGCCGTGCTCGTCGTCGGCGATGTGGGTCAGGAAATCGACACCGCGACCCAGGCGGGCGAGGCCGACCGCGATGTTGAGTGGGCTGCCGCCGACATGTTCGGAGTCGCCTTGGTGCTGAACGTCGCCTTGGTGCTGAACAATGTCGATCAGCGACTCACCGATCACCAAACCGCGGGTCATCGCACCAGAGCGTCCAGCGTCGCGCGAGCTCCCTTGCTGTGCAACGAATCCAGCGCCCAACAGTACGCCTCGACGAAGCGTGGCTGATGGGCCAGATCGCAGAACACCCCGGTGACCTCAATGAACGCGGTGGGATTCTCGTACTGCGAACGGGCGATCGGAATGAGCGAATCCGCCAGCTGGTCCAACACCTCGTACGGCTTGCCCCACTCGTCGATACCCTCGGCGTAGCGGGCCCAGCTGGCCACCGCCGCCGCCGCCATCCGTACGGGCCCGCCGCTGGCCAGGTTGTCGCAGATGACCGGAAACAGCCATTTCGGGATCCGGTCCGAGGAGTACGCGCATAGCCGGGCAACGGTGTCGCGGATGGCCGGGTTGGCGAACCGCTCGACCAGCGTGCGACTGAACCCGTGCAGGTCGATTCCGGGCACCTGCGGGAGTGTGGGGATGGCCTCGGTGTCGAAGTACGCAAGCAAGAACTCGGCGAACAACGAATCCTGCGCCGCGTCGTGGACGAATTCAAAGCCGCACAGATGGGCGAAGTACGCCAGGCACTGATGTCCCGCGTTGAGCAGTCGCAGCTTCATCAGCTCGTACGGGCGGACATCGTCGACCATCAGCACGCCCGCTTGCTCCAGCGGCGGCCGGCCATCGGCGAAGTCGTCTTCGATGACCCAGGCGGTGAACGGCTCGGCCACCACGGGCCACCGGTCGTTGACGCCGAAGTCGCGTCGGACTTCCGCGGCCATCTCCAAAGTCGTTGCCGGAGTGATGCGATCGACCATCGAATTCGGAAACCGGCTGTGTTCCGCCACCCACTGGGCCAGTTCGGGGTCTACGCGTTCGGCGCTTGCGAGGACGGTACGCCTGGCGACCTCACCGTTGTTCTCGATGTTGTCGCAGGAGACGATCGTCGGGGCGGGGATTCCGCTACTGCGGCGCCGGGCGAGCGCCTCGGTGATCAACGCGAACGCGGGTCCGTCCGGGTCGCGATAACCGCCCTCGGTGATCGTCAGCGAGATGATCCGCGTGGACGGCGCGGCCAGCACCTCCAGCGCCGACTCGGGATCGTCTGGGGCGTAACGGTAGTCGATGATCGAGCCGATCACTTGGGCATCGCGGCTGCCGTTGGGGTTTTCCAGAATCAGCGTGTACAGCCCGTCCTGGCCATTGAGGACATCGCGCATGGTCCAGTCGGCGGGCATCACGCCCACCCCGCAGATGCCCCACTCTTGGGCCAAGCCTTGCTGTAGCAGCAGGTTGATGTACGCCGCCTGATGAGCGCGGTGGAAGTGACCTGCCCCGATGTGGGCGATGCCGACGCTGACGCTGTCGCGGTCATATTTCGGCGCGTCGATCGGCAGTTCGGCGAGCGACGCGTTGTTCAGAGTGATAGCGCTGGCCGTCATCGGCCACCTCCTTCCGGGGCCGCAGCCCGGATTGCTACTGCACGGCCGATGGCCTACCCGACCGGGGAGCCTCCAGCCTGCAGAGCCGACGACAGCAGGACATCAGCAAGAGCCCGCCACGAATCGGTGATCGCCACCGCGCCGGCATCAATCAATTCTGCATGCCGGCGGTCCCGTTCGTCAGGTAGCACGAACATCAAGTTGCCGACGGTGGCGTAGCCTGCTGCCACTGCGGATGTCACGCCCGCCACGGAGTCCTCGACCGCCAAGCCCTCGTGCGGCTCGACTTTCATGACCTGACCGGCATGCAGATACACCGCCGGGTTGGGCTTGCTTGTGGGCACCGGAAGAGAGTCCTCCGCGCTGAACGTCACCGTCTCCGCTATCAGCGAGTCGAGGCCGGTGGCAGTGAAGCAAGGGAGCAGACGCTTGGTGGCGCTCGAGCTTACGGCGGCGAGCACGTAGTGCTTAGCGAGGTCTTGCAACGGTTCCAGCACCTCAGGATCCGGTTTCAAGGTGACGCCGAGGTGGGCGGTGACCCGCTCGCGTTCTTCGAGCACCCACTGCTCGAGTTCGTCGCCGGACAAGGCGCGGCCGGCTGCCACGTCACCGACTGATGCGATGATCGCTTCCGGATAGTCGGCTGCGAGTGCCTTATCGAACGGCACACCACACTGAATGGCCAGGTGGGTCGCCGTGTTGCGGAAGTTCTTCCCGGTGGCCTGCTTGCGCAGCTCGTCGGCGCTGAACGGCGAAGTCAGGCCGAACCTGGCGAGGAATCGGTTGACCACTTCCGTCGAGGCGGCGAAAGCCGGTGCCTCAGAAGGGAAAAGGTTGTCGTCGGCGTCGAGAAGCAACGTGGTGACCGATGCGGGATCGAATTCGCGCACGACCTCCAGTCCGAGCTGGCTCATCACGACACCAACTCCCGCGCCTCGTCCCGCAGTGCTTGGCGCAGCGCGGGGATCACACCGTGCTCGTCGATGTCAGCAATCATCTCGGCGAAACGTTCCGTGAACCCGGGGACCATCCGAAGCTCCGCGAAGACTTCGTGCCGCAGCAACGCACGAGGGTTGTTCCCGTCCATGTTCGCCAATTTAGTCAGCAACCCAGCTTGGGGGTCCTCGATGTGGAATTTGTTGCCCAGCAGGTCGTAGCCACGCAGGTACCGGGCCCAGGCCGCGACCGCCAGCATCAACAGGGTGTGCGGCCGGTCCTGCTCAATCGCCTCTTGCAGCGACGGCATCACGAAAGACGAGATCTTCGTCGATCCGCGGCGCGCCAACCGCGACAACTCGTCGCTCATCAAGGGATTGCTGAGCCGAGTCAGCAAGGTGTTGCGATAGTCGGGTGTGTTCATCCCGGGCACGCCCGGCAGCAGTGGCTGAATCTCATTGCGCATCAGCTGCTCGACGTAGTCGTAGAACACCGGGTCGCGCATCGCTTCGTCCGTGCGCTCGTAGCCGGCCAGCGTGCCCAGGCAGGCCATCGCAATATGGGTGCCGTTGAGCAGTCGGGTCTTCACCGTCTTGTGGTCGCTCACATTTGCCACGAACTGCGCACCGACCTCTTCGAGCGGCGGACGGCCGTTGCTGAAAGAGTCCTCGATTACCCATTGGGAATACGGCTCGGTCACCACTGGCCATTTATCGGCAATACCGAAAGTGTGCTCGACGAATTCGCATTCCTCTTGTGAGGTGCGCGGAGTAATGCGGTCGACCATGGTCGACGGGAATGCGACGTAGGTGTCGATCCAGCGGGCGAGCGCGGGATCTTTC
Source organism: Mycobacterium sp. (assembly GCF_019243155.1). Taxonomy (GTDB): domain Bacteria; phylum Actinomycetota; class Actinomycetes; order Mycobacteriales; family Mycobacteriaceae; genus Mycobacterium. Next base: position 6,657 of record NZ_JAFAUS010000301.1, on the reverse strand, counting down.
AACGCGGCGAACGACACCAATGCCGTTCGCGCTGCCTGAGTGTCGTCGGGAATGTTGTCGCAACAGAGCACCGTGAACGGGGCGATGCCGGCTTGGCGGCGGGCATCCAGGGCGTCGGCCAGATATCCCCAAGCGGTGGCATAGGTCTCGGACGCGACCAGATCGGCGCGCACCTCGGGGTTGTCGGCGTCGAATTCGCGGGTGACCGGATGCAGGAAGTAACCGTGATCCGTGATGGTGAGGCTGACGATGCGAGTTTGCGGATCGGCCAACGCGGCACGAACGGCCGCGCCGTCGTTGGGTGCGTAGTGAATGGAGCCGATCGAGCCGACCACGCGCGCCATGTGACCGTCGTGGCCTCGCTGAACAACGGTGTACAGCCCGTCCTGAACCGACAGCAGGTCCTTCACGTCGCGCGAGCGCAGGCTGATGCCGGTAACCCCCCACTTAGTGGAGATGCCTGAGCAGGCAAGGTCATCGAAGTAGATGGCCTGATGCGCGCGGTGGAAGTTACCCGCGCCGATGTGGACGACTCCCGGTTGCAGGGTCGACCGATCGTAGGTCGGGACGTCGATTCGGTGTGAGTGCAGTCGCAGTGTTGAGTTACTGAGGGGGACGCCACATTTTGGACGCCAGGGGATTACGTTGCGCATGGTGGTCTGTGCCCTACCACCCCGCCGCCCTAACGCGATAACGCTCGTGTCAAATCTCACAAGTATTTACGCCATCGACATAAACACTGCTGAGCCGTCATTATCGGCGCAAAAACGCGTAGGTTGATTTTTATGGCGCGGCGCGTGAATTTGACCAACGCCGACAAAGTGTTGTACCCGGCCACCGGGACCACCAAGCAGGACATCTTCGACTATTACTCGCGCATCGCGACGGTGATGATTCCGCACATCGCGGGACGTCCCGCGACGCGCAAGCGCTGGCCCAACGGCGTCGAGCAAGAATCGTTCTTCGAGAAGCAGCTGGCTTCGTCGGCGCCCGAGTGGCTGCCGCGCGCCAGCGTCACCCACCGGTCCGGAACGACGACCTATCCGATCATCGACAGCCCCGACGCGGTGGCCTGGATCGCGCAACAGGCCGCGCTGGAAGTGCATGTGCCGCAGTGGCGATTCGTCGCCGAGTGGACCCGACGCAACGCCGAAGAGCTCAAGCCCGGCCCGGCAACTCGACTGGTGTTCGATCTGGACCCAGGTGAGGGTGTGACCATGGCTCAGCTGGCCGAGGTGGCATACGCCGTCCGCGAACTGATCGACGGCATCGGGCTGACCACCTTCCCGCTGACCAGCGGCAGCAAAGGCCTGCATCTCTACGCGCCATTGGCCCAGCCGGTGAGCAGCAAAGGAGCCACTGTGTTGGCCAAACGCGTTGCACAACAACTGGAAAAGACGATGCCGAAACTGGTCACCTCGGTCATGGCAAAGAATGTGCGGGCGGGAAAGGTGTTCTTGGACTGGAGCCAGAACAACGGCTCCAAGACGACCATCGCGCCGTACTCGATGCGCGGGCGCGAACATCCAACCGTCGCGGCCCCGCGCACCTGGGACGAGCTCGAAGATCCCGGGTTGCGCCAGTTGCGCTATGACGAGGTGCTCGACCGGGTCGCGCGCGACGGCGATCTGCTGGCTGCGCTGGACGAGGACGCACCCGTCCCGGACCGGCTGACCAAATACCGCAGCATGCGCGACGCGTCGAAGACGCCCGAACCGGTTCCCGCTGCGAAACCGGCTGTCGGGCAGGGAAATACGTTCGTCATCCAGGAGCACCACGCACGCCGGCTGCACTATGACTTCCGGCTGGAACGAGATGGCGTGCTGGTCTCGTGGGCGGTGCCGAAAAACCTGCCCGAAACCACGTCGGTGAACCATCTTGCGGTGCACACCGAGGATCACCCGCTGGAATACGGCACATTCGAAGGCAGCATCCCCCAAGGGGAATACGGTGCCGGCAAGGTGATCGTCTGGGACTTTGGAACATATGACACCGAGAAGTTCCGCGAGGATGAGGTCATCGTCAATCTGCACGGCAACAAGATCTCCGGGCGCTATGCGCTGATTCAAACCAACGGCGACCAATGGCTGGCGCACCGGATGAAAGACCAGAAGGTTTTCGAGTTCGACACGATCGACCCCATGCTCGCCACGCACGGCTCGGTGGCGGCATACAAGGCAAGCCAGTGGGCCTTCGAAGGCAAGTGGGACGGCTACCGGCTGTTGGTCGAGGCCGACCATGGCACCTTGCGGGTGCGGTCCCGCCGTGGCCGCGAAGTGACCAAGGAATACCCCGAATTGCGTTCGTTGGCAACCAATCTGGCCGACCACCATGTGGTGCTCGACGGCGAGGCCGTCGTCGTGAACGCCAAAGGCGTACCCAGCTTCCACGCGATGCAGGACCGCGGCCGCGGCACGCCCGTCGAATTCTGGGCGTATGACCTGCTGTATCTGAACGGACGCTCGCTGCTGCGCGCCCGCTACCAAGACCGGCGACAGCTGCTGGAAACGCTGGCCAGTGGTAGCGACCTCGTCGTTCCGGAGCTGTTGCCCGGCGACGGCAAGCAGGCACTCGAGCACTCCGAAAAGCACGGCTGGGAGGGAGTCGTCGCCAAGAAGCGCGACTCCACGTATCAACCGGGGCGACGTTCGGCGTCCTGGGTCAAGGACAAGCATTGGAACACTCAGGAAGTCGTCATCGGCGGCTGGAAGGCCGGCGAGGGTGGACGCAGCAGCGGAATCGGCGCGCTGCTCATGGGAATCCCCGACAATGGAAAGCTGCACTTCGCCGGACGCGTCGGCACCGGCTTCACCGACCGTGAGCTCACCAAACTGAAGAAAACGCTGGCGCCGTTGCACACCGACGAATCACCCTTCGACGCAGCGCTTCCCAGAAGCGAGGCTCGTGGGGTCACGTTCGTCGAGCCGATTCTGGTAGGGGAGGTGCGCTACAGCGAGTGGACGCCGGACAACCGGCTGCGCCAATCGAGTTGGCGCGGGCTGCGGCCGGACAAGAAACCGAATGAGGTGGTGCGCGAATGAAGTGGGTGACGTATCGAAGCGGGCAGGACGAACGCGTCGGGGTGCTTTCCGAGGACGAGATCTACGCGGCGGCACCGGGGTTGACGCTGCTGGAGCTGATCGAACGCGGCGCCGACGGCTTGAGGCGGGCGGGCGAGGAGGCGGTGCGTTCGCCGTCGGAGGTGGTGCGCCTCGACCAGGTGTCGCTGGCGGCGCCGATACCGCGCCCGCCGTCGATCCGTGACTCGTTGTGCTTTCTGGACCACATGCGCAACTGCCAGGCCGCGATGGGCGCCGGCCGCGTGCTGTCCGATACCTGGTACCGCATTCCCGCATTCTATTTCGCCTGTCCGGCAACGGTTCTGGGGCCGCACGATGACGCGCCGACCGCACCGGGCAGCGCGTGGCAGGACTTCGAGCTGGAGATCGCCGCCGTGATCGGCGTCAGCGGGAAGGACCTGACCGTCGAAGAGGCCGAGCGGGCGATCGTCGGCTACATGATCTTCAACGACTGGTCCGCGCGCGACCTGCAACAGCTGGAGGGCCAACTGGCCATCGGCCAAGCCAAGGGCAAGGACAGCGGGGTGACGCTGGGCCCCTACCTGGTGACCCCGGACGAGCTCGAACCGTACCGTCGGGACGGCAAGCTCGACCTGAGGGTCACCGCCCTGGTCAACGACACTGTGATCGGTTCGGGTTCAACGGCCCAAATGGATTGGAGCTTCGCCGAAGTCATCTCCTACGCCTCGCGCGGGGTGACGCTGCGCCCCGGCGATGTCATCGGCTCGGGCACCGTCCCCACCTGCACGCTCGTCGAACACCTCAGTGTGACGGCGCTGGACGCGTTCCCGGGCTGGCTGCACGACGGCGACGTCGTCACGCTTCAGGTGCAGGGGCTCGGTGAGACCCGGCAGACCGTTCGCGCGAGCAGCCCGCCGCATCCGCTGGCGCCCCGGCCCAACCCGGACGCCGCACCCGCACCGCAGCGGGTGAACACCGCACCCGCGCGGATGCCTTACACGCGTGGGCTACACAAGGTCGCCGAGCGAGTGTGGGCGTGGATGTTGCCGGACGGCGGCTACGGGTGGAGCAACGCCGGGCTGGTCGCCGGCGACGGTGCGTCGCTACTCGTCGACACATTGTTCGACCTGGCGTTGACCCGCGAAATGCTCACGGCGATGCAACCCATCACGTCCTCGGCGCCCATCACCGACGCGTTGATCACCCACTCCAACGGGGACCACACGCACGGCAACCAATTGCTCGACGCCTCAGTGCGGATCATCGCCGCCAAGGGCACCGCCGACGAGATCGCCGAGGGGATGGCGCCCGAGATGCTGGCCATGGCCCAAACCGCCAACCTCGGTCCTGTTGCGACCAAATACGCGCGAGATCGCTTCGGGCACTTCGACTTCAGCGGCATCACGCTGCGCAACGCCGACAAGACGTTCGACCACAACCTCGCAATCGAGGTTGGCGGGCGCCGCATCGATCTGGTAAATCTGGGGCCCGCGCATACCGCCGCCGACTCCGTGGTCCACGTGCCCGACGCAGGGGTCTTGTTCGGTGGCGATCTGCTGTTCATCGGCTGCACGCCCATCGTGTGGGCCGGCCCGATCGGCAACTGGATCGCGGCCTGCGACGCGATGATCGCCCTGGACGCGCCGACGGTGGTACCCGGCCACGGGCCGATCACCGATCCGGACGGAATCGGTTCCGTCCGTGACTATTTCGTCTATATCTCGGAATACACCGCGGCCGCTTACCGTAAGGGCCTGTCGTGGGCCGAGGCCGCCGACGCCATCGACCTCGGCGAGTACGCCGCCTGGCTGGATGCCGAGCGGGTCGTCGTCAACGTGTATCAGCGCTACCGCGAGCTCGACCCCGAGACCCCGCAACTCGAAATCATGGCCCTGCTGGTGATGCAGGCCGAATGGCTGGCCAAGCGGTCGACCTAGATTCGCACGGCCCTGACGAAGCTGATGGTGGCGGCCGGGGCCTGCTGTTGCTCGGCGTCGCCCAGTTCAGGAAGACCGGCGGCGGCGAACAGATCGCTGAGCCGTGAGGTGGTCGTGTCCCACCCGTTCGCACGCAAATGTGCGGCGACGTCGGTGTGCTCGCCCGGGTACGTCAACCCCGCGATGTCCATGTCGAGTCCCTGCCGTCGCCAGCTTTCGGCCATGTGGCGCGCCTGTTGCTGCGCCTCTTCCGATGTTCCGGCGACCGTCCCGTAGTCCGCGGCGAATCGGCTGCCCTCGAATGACTGCGGGATGATCGAGTCCAGCAATCGGATTTCGGCCTCCGGCGGCAGGAAGCCGATGAGCACCCCCTCGGCCAGCCAGGCCGTCGGTTGGCTGGGGTCGAAGCCCGCCTCTTGCAGTGCCGCGGGCCAATCCTCTCGGAGATCGATTCCTACCGTGCGCAACTCGGCGGTGGGGGCCGCGCCGATCCCCGCCAGCGTCGCGGTCTTGAAGGCGATCACCTCGGGCTGGTCGATTTCGTACACCGTCGTCTCAACCGGCCACCGCAGTCGGTAGGCGCGGGAATCCAGCCCGGACGCCACGATCACGACCTGGCGCAGGCCCGCAAGCCCTGCCGCGGCTAAGTAGTCGTCGTAATAGCGGGCGCGGGCGGCGAATGTGTCGACTATGCGCGGAAATCCAATATCGTCGGAGTCGAGTTCGCCTTGGGCGAGCCTGGTGAAAACGTCCACCCCGACGGCCCGCACCAGCGGCTCGGCGAATTCATCGGTGATGACGGGTTGCGGACGTTTGGTCGCGGCGGCCCGTGCCGCGGCCACCATGGTGGCGGTCGCTCCCACGCTGTTGGCCAGGTCCCAGGTGTCACCTTCGGTTCGTGCCATGGCTTCTCCTTCGATTCGGCGGCAAAACCACGGTATGCCCGATCGGTAAACACCCACGTCGCCTACGGTTTGCTCTATGTCTGCTGTGGAACTGGAAACTCTCGAGGACAACATCGCCTGCATCACGCTCAATCGTCCGGAGCGCCTGAACGCTATCGACGGATCGCTGATCGACGGTGTCGACCGCGCCTTGGACACCCTCGGCGGAGGCGAGTTCCGGGTCGCGATTCTCACCGGCGCGGGTCGTGGCTTCTGCGCCGGCGCCGATCTGAGCGGCACGGGTAAGCCGTGGGTGGAAAGCCGTTCGTCAACGCCGCCCTTCAAGGTCAACTACGACTCCCAGGTGCGGCTGGCCGACCTCTTCACCCGGATCTACGAGTTGGACATCCCGGTGATCGCCGCAGTGAACGGTGTCGCCGTCGGCGGCGGGCTGGCGTTCACATTGGTCAGCGATATCCGGGTCGCTTCCGAGCAGGCCCGGTTCGGGTCGGCCTTCATCAAGGCCGGGTTCTCGTCGATGGACATGGGCACCAGTTACCTACTGCCCAAGATCGTCGGCGCCGGGGTCGCGCGCGAGCTGATGTTGACCGGCCGCATGATCGACGCGTCGGAGGCCTACCGCATCAAGCTGGTGCATGAAGTGGTGGCCCCCGATGACCTGATGGCGGCGGCGTTGAGCAAGGCCCGCGAGATCGCCGCGAACAACGCTTATGGCGTGTGGCAGACCAAGATTGGCCTCAACGCAGCATTGGATGCGCCCAGCTTGCGGCATGC
>NZ_JAFAUS010000144.1 GCF_019243155.1 Mycobacterium sp. | reverse complement strand
GGCGATCGCGTCGCGGTCGGCGTCCTCGGGGATGGCGCAAAAGATGGTGTCACGCATGATCATTGGCGGGTCGGCGGGATTGAGGATGATGATCGCCTTGCCCCGCTTGGCGCCGCCGATGGTCTCCACACCCCTGCTGGTCGTCTTGGTGAACTCATCGATGTTGGCCCGAGTACCCGGCCCCGCCGACACCGAGGCCACCGACGCCACGATCTCGGCGTAGGGCACCTCCACGACACGCGAGACGGCGTACACGATCGGAATCGTCGCCTGCCCGCCGCAGGTGATCATGTTGACGTTTCGCGCACCCAGATGCGCGCGCAGGTTCGCCGGCGGAATCACCGCCGGCCCCACCGCAGCCGGCGTCAGGTCAATGGCGCGGATCCCAGCGGCCTCATACCGGGGCGCCGCGTCCCGGTGCACGTAAGCGCTGGTCGCCTCGAACACCATGTCCGGCTTCTCGGACTGCGCGAGCAGCCAATCCACACCCTCGTGAGTGGTCTCCAAGCCCAGCTTGCGGGCCCGTGCCAGGCCTTCGCTCTCTGGGTCGATACCCACCATCCAACGTGGCTCGAGCCAATCGGATCTCAGTAGTTTGTACAGAAGGTCGGTGCTGATGTTCCCCGACCCGACTATCGCCACACTCGCCTTGGACGGCATGTTGCTCCTTAACCAATGGTTGCGACCCGCTCGCGTGCGGTCGCTCCCTATTCGAACGACAAGCGGACAGAACCCAGGCCGGTGAAGTCGGCTACGAACTCGTCGCCGGCGCGCGCGTCGATGGCTCGCATGCAGGATCCGGGCAGTACCACGTCACCTTTGCGCAACCGTACTCCGAAGCCCTCTACCTTGCGGGCCAGCCAGGCAACCGCGGTGACCGGGTTACCAAGCACAGCATCGCTGCGGCCCTCCGCGACAATCTCACCGTTGCAACGCAACACGGCGTCGATCGCCTTGACGTCGATGCTGCGCGGCGAAACGCGGCCCTTGCCCAGAACGAAGCCCGCTGAGGACGCATTGTCAGCGATGGTGTCGCACAACTCGATCTGCCAGTCGGTGATCCGGGTGTCGATCAGTTCGATCGAGGGGATCAGGGCTTCGGTGGCCTCCAGTACGTCGTCCTCGGTGCAACTCGCGCCGGGCAGATCCGCATTTAAAAGAAAAGCGACTTCGACCTCGACCCTGGGGTACAGGTATTGGTTCGCCGTGACCGGCGTGTGTTCGAACAACTGCATCTCGTCCAGCAGATGCCCGTAGTCCGGTTCGTCGACGCCCATCATCTGCTGGATCGCCAGCGACGAGAGCCCCACCTTGTGGCCCAGAACCCGGGCCCCCTCCGCGACGCGCTGCCGGATGTTGATCAGCTGGATTTCGTAGGCGTCGACGACGTCGATCTCCGGGTGGGCGGCGGTCAGCGGAGCGATCGGCTCGCGGCTCCGCTCGGCCTGAGCCAAGTCGGCGGCGAGCTCGTCACGTGTCGCAACACTGAGCATCTATGGACGTCTCCTCATACGGTTGACCGGCCCAGTAGCGCCCGGCCTGGGCAATTCTATAACGTGTTCTACATGACAGCACAGGAGCTCGATGTCGTCGTGGTCGGGAGCGGCGCAGCCGGCATGGTGGCTGCCCTTACCGCTGCGCACCGGGGCCTCTCCACTATAATCGTAGAGAAAGCCTCCCACTTCGGCGGCTCCACCGCCCGGTCAGGTGGCGGCGTCTGGATCCCCAACAACGAGGTGCTCAAGCGCGACGGCGTCCGCGATACGCCAGAGGCCGCCCGCACGTATCTGCACGGCATCATCGGCGACGTCGTCCCACCCGAGCGCATCGACACCTACTTGGAGCGCGGACCCGAGATGTTGTCGTTCGTGCTCAAGAACACGCCGTTAAAGATGTGCTGGGTTCCGCGCTACTCCGATTACTACCCCGAGGCCCCGGGCGGACGCCCCGACGGGCGTTCGATCGAGCCCAAACCGTTCGACGCCCGCAAGCTCGGCCCCGACGAGTCCGGACTCGAGCCTGCTTACGGCAAGGTGCCGCTCAACGTCGTTGTGATGCAACAGGATTACGTGCGGCTGAACATGTTGAAGCGACACCCGCGGGGTGTGCTGCGCAGCCTGAAGGTCGGCGCACGGACGATGTGGGCCAAGGCTACCGGCAAGAACCTCGTCGGCATGGGACGCGCCCTGATCGCACCGCTGCGGATCGGCCTGCAGCGAGCCGGCGTTCCGGTACTGCTCAACACCGCGCTGACCGACCTGTTCGTCGAGGACGGCGTGGTGCGCGGGGTTTATGTTCGCGATACCACCGCAGCGGAATCCGCTGAGCCGCGGCTGATTCGGGCCCGACGCGGTGTCATCCTGGCTTCCGGCGGCTTCGACCACAACGAACAGATGCGGGTGAAATATCAGCGGGCGCCCATCACCACCGAGTGGACCGTCGGCGCAAAGGCGAACACCGGCGACGGCATCCTCGCGGGCGAAAAGCTGGGCGCTGCACTGGATGTGATGGAAGACGCCTGGTGGGGCCCGACGGTACCGCTGGTGGGTGCGCCGTGGTTCGCCCTGTCGGAGCGCAACTCTCCGGGGTCGATCATCGTCAACATGTCGGGCAAGCGGTTTATGAACGAATCGATGCCCTACGTCGAAGCCTGTCACCACATGTACGGCGGAGAGCACGGCCAAGGGCCCGGACCGGGAGAGAACATCCCCGCATGGCTGGTGTTCGACCAGCAGTACCGTGACCGCTATATCTTTGCGGGATTGCAACCGGGTCAACGTATTCCGCGCAAGTGGATGGAGTCCGGCGTCATTATCCAGGCCGACACCCTGGAGGAACTCGCGGCCAAGGCCGGCCTGCCGGTCGACGAGTTGCTTTCCACCGTGGAACGTTTCAACGGCTTCGCCCGGTCGGGCGTCGACGAGGACTACCACCGCGGCGAGAGCGCGTACGACCGTTACTACGGCGACCCGACGAACAAGCCGAATCCCAACCTCGGCGAGCTCTCGCACGCGCCGTACTACGCCGCCAAGATGGTGCCCGGCGACCTGGGGACCAAGGGCGGGGTCCGCACCGACGTCCATGGCCGCGCGCTGCGAGACGACGGCTCGATCATCGAAGGCCTTTACGCCGCAGGCAATGTCAGTGCCCCGGTGATGGGTCACACGTATCCCGGTCCGGGCGGCACCATCGGTCCGGCAATGACCTTCGGCTATTTGGCCGCTCTACACATCGCGGGAGAACGCTGATATGCCCATCGACGTCGACGTCGCACTCAACGCCGAGTTGGACCCCATCGACTTCTCCTGGGTCAGCAGCGATGTGCAGCTCTATCACCTGGGCCTGGGTGCCGGGGCGGATCCGATGGATCCCCGCGAGCTGCGCTACCTCGTCGACGACACCCCGCAGGTGCTACCGACGTTCGGCAACGTCGCCGCGACCTTCCACGCGACGAAACCGCCGACCGTGCAATTTCCCGGGATCGACATCGAGCTGAGCAAGGTCCTGCACGCGAGCGAGCGGATCGAGGTGCCCGGGCCGCTGCCGCCGTCGGGTTCGGCGCGGGCCGTCACGCGGTTCACCGACATCTGGGACAAGGGCAAAGCCGCGGTCATCTGGAGCGAGACCACCTACACCGCGCCCGACGGCACGCTGCTGTGGACGCAGCGGCGGTCCATCTTTGCGCGCGGCGAAGGCGGATTCGGCGGCGAGCGCGGGCCTTCAGGGGGCGGGTCGTCGGACCCGGACCGCGCGCCCGACGTCGAGGTCGCGATGCCGATCCTGCCGCAGCAGGCGCTGCTGTACCGCCTCTGCGGTGACCGCAACCCGCTACACTCTGACCCGGAATTCGCTGCCGCGGCAGGCTTTTCGCAGCCCATTCTGCATGGCTTGTGCACCTACGGCATGACGTGCAAGGCCATCACCGACGCGCTGCTGGATGGCGACGCTTCCGCTGTGGCCGCCTATGGCGCACGCTTCGCCGGGGTGGCCTTCCCCGGTGAAACCCTCAAGGTCGGCATCTGGAAGGACGACGGGCGTGTGGTGGCCAGCGTTGTCGCGCCTTCGCGCGACAACGCCGTCGTGCTCTCCGGCGTCGAGCTGGTCCCGGTCTAGCGTCTCGCCCCCTCTCCCTCCTTTGCCTCGAGCGTGAAGTTAGCTTCACGCTCGGCCATGAATGTGAAGCTAACTTCACAGTCGGCGAGAGCGGGCCGCGCGAACGCGACGAATGATTTCGGCCGGGCGATCGCCGCCAACTACCCGTACCACGATCCAGCCACGCCGTTGCAACAGCTCTGAGCGGCGGATATCCCATCCATACTGGTGCCGGTCGGTTCGATGATGATCGCCGTCGTATTCCACTGCAACTTTGATTTCTTTCCAACCCATATCCAGGTAGGCAAAGACATCGCCGAATTCGTTGGCCACGGGTATCTGCGTCTGCGGCTTGGGCAAACCCGCTTGCACCAGCACAATTCGCAGCCAGGACTCCTTCGGCGAGTGCGCCCCGCTGTCGAAGAGCGATATCGCCTCGCGCCCCCGCACAATGCCTCGACGGCCCGGATATCGCTCGGCGAGCAATTCGACATCGGCAGCCTTGATGTCCGTCTCACGTGCCAACGCGTCTATGCCGGCCACGGCGGTCGTCGTCGAGTACCAACAGCCCAGATCCAGCGCCGTCCTCGCACTCGAGGTCACCCGAATGCCGTCCACCACTTCGATTTCGTCTTCCTCGATGCGATCTCCGCGCGCTGTGATGCCCGCTTGGTGGTGGCGATTGTCGTGGAGGATGTCGACTACCGTGACGCCTTCAACCCATTTACTGCCGTGCAGTGCGGCGGCCGAGAACCCGGAGATGACGCCCTGCCGCCCTGTCCACAACCATCCGGCTTTGGCCCGCAGCGCGGCCGTGACATCGGCGTCGCGGTCCACATATACATCGCGAAATAGCCTGGTGTAGCCCGTGCTCAGCCGACTCCTGGTCAGAGCTCCGCGAGCTACAGCTTCGCTGCCAATGAAGGGTTCCCCCACGACCGAAGGGTCGCACGAGTCTCTCGCGTCGTCACTTCAGTCGCCGAGCGTGAAGCTAGTTTCACGGTGGGGCACGAGCGTGAAGCTAACTTCACGCTCGGCGGCAAGGCAAGGCCAGGCAAGGCAGGCAAAAGGGATGCGCTAGCCGAGGATTAGGCCCGAGGTGGGCACACCCGTGCCCGCGGTGACGAGAACGTGCTCGACGTCGGGGACCGGGTTCACCGAGGTGCCGCGCAGCTGCCGCACACCCTCGGCGATGCCGTTCATGCCGTGGATGTACGCCTCACCGAGCTGGCCTCCGTGCGTGTTGATGGGAAGCCGCCCGCCCACCTCGATCGCGCCATTGGCGATGAAGTCCTTGGCTTCGCCCTTGCCGCAGAATCCCAACTCCTCCAACTGAATCAGCGTGAACGGCGTGAAGTGGTCATACAACACCGCGGTCTGGATATCAGTGGGCGAAAGGCCGGACTGCTGCCACAGCTGCCGACCCACCACGCCCATCTCGGGGAGGCCGAGTTCGGGCCGGTAGTAGCTGACCATCGTGTACTGGTCGGGACTGGAGCCCTGCGACGCCGCCTCGATTACCGCGGGCCGCTGCTTGAGGTCCCGCGCGCGTTCCGCTGACGTCACCACAATCGCAACCGCGCCGTCGGTCTCCTGACAGCAATCCAGCAGCCGCAACGGCTCGGCGATCCACCGCGAATTCTGGTGGTCCTCAATGGTTATGGGCTTCTCGTAGAAGTATGCCTTCGGGTTCTTGGCGGCATGCTTGCGGTCGGCCACCGAAATGGCGCCGAAGTCCCGGCTGCCGGCACCGGACATGTGCATGTAGCGCTGAGCGATCATCGCCACCTGCGCCGCCGGCGTCGACAGCCCGTGCGGATACGAGAACGAATTGTCCGCCGACGTCGAATCTGCTTGAGCGCCAACATCTCCCACCAGCCTGGTCTGCACCTGGCCGAACCGCATGCCGGAACGCTCGTTGAACGCCCGATACGCCACCACCACGTCGGCCACCCCGGTCGCGACGGCCATCGCCGCCTGCTGGACCGTCGCGCACGCCGCGCCGCCGCCGTAGTGGATCTTGGAGAAGAACTTCAGATCGCCGATCCCGGCCGCACGCGCGACCGCGATTTCGGTGTTCGTGTCCATCGTGAAGGTGGTCAGGCCGTCGACATCCGACGGCGACAGACCGGCGTCGTCCAAAGCGTCGAGAACCGCCTCGGCCGCCAACCGCAGTTCGCTGCGTCCGGAGTCCTTCGAGAAGTCGGTGGCCCCGATGCCAACAATCGCAGCTTTACCCGACAGCATCAGGCGTCCCCCATCGTCAGCGTCACCGTCGCGATGACATGGTCACCAAGACTGTTGCGGCCTACGACTTTCACGGTGATCAGGCCGCTTTCCACAGCGGTCACCTCACCGGAGAAGGTCACCGTGTCGTAGGCGTACCACGGTACCCCCAGCCGAAGCCCGATGGACTTGATCAGCGCCGACGATCCGGCCCAATCGGTGACATAGCGCTGCACCAGCCCAGTGTCGGTGAGGATGTTGACGAAGATGTCCTTCGACCCTTTGGCCTGCGCCAGGTCGCGGTCGTGGTGGACATCTTGAAAGTCCCTGGTGGCCAACGCCGTCGAGATGATGAACGTCGGGTCGCCGTGGAGTTTGAGCTCGGGAAGGGTGGTGCCTACCTCGACCGTCGGCGCGCTCATGCGGAAGGCTCCCACGCGTAGAGGCTCCACTCCGGGCCGCTGTCGCCGGCGGGGAAGTCGATATAGGTTGCGCGCACGGGCATTCCAATCTTCACCTTGTCGTGCTCGACCCCACGCAACTCGCCCAGCATCCGCACGCCTTCGTCAAGCTCGACCAGGGCGATCACGAACGGCAGTGTGCGGCCGGGGACTTTCGGCGCGTGGTGCACCACAAAGCTGTAGACCGTGCCTTCACCGCTGGCGACCACGTAGTCGATCGGCTCGGCCTTGTCTTGCCAGACCGCAGGCACCGGAGGGTGCTGCAGACTGCCGTCGGGCCGCCGCTGGATCCTCAGCTCGTGCGCCTTGACGCCCTCCCAGAAGAAGACCGTGTCGCGCGACGACGAAGGACGCATCATCGCGTCGGGATCCAGGTCCTCGGGCACCGAGGCCGCATTAGAGGCCTCGCGCGGCTTGAATTTGAGGATGCGCCACTCCATCTCGGCGACGTCCTCGTCGCCGACCCGCCACGTGATGTGCTGGTTGATGAACCAGCCCTCACCGAGCGCGGTCTGCTTGGGGCCGATCACGTCGCGCATCTCCGAGGCGATGCTGACCTCTTCGCCCGGCCGCAGATACCGGTGGTAGGTCTGCTCGCAGTTGGTCGCGACCACCCCGATGTAGCCGGCGTCGTCGAACAGCTTCATCATCGGACCCATCGGGTCATCGGTGGGACGTTCCCCGCCAAGCCCGAACATCGTCCACACCTGAATCATGGCCGGTGGAGCCACAATTCCCGGGTGTCCCGCCGCGAGGGCCGCGGCCTCGTCCCGGTAGATCGGATTCGTGTCCCCGAGAGCCTCCACCCAGTTGTTGATTGTCGGCTGGTTCACCGGGTCCCGGCCCGCGCGCGGCTTGGCGACGACGGTTGCTGTGATCTCCTCGATAGCTTCCCGGATGTCTGTCATCGAGGCACCCTCGGCACCTTGAGGCCAGCCGCCGCGATCATTTCGCGCATGACTTCGTTGACGCCTCCACCGAAGGTGATTACCAGGTTGCGCTTGGTCTGTGAGTCCAGCCAGTCGAGCAGCTCGGCGGTGTCCGACTCCGCGGGGTTGCCGTACTTGCCGACGATCTCCTCGGCGAGCCGGCCGATGTACTGAATCTTCTCGGTGCCAAAGACTTTGGTCGATGCGGCATCCGCGACGTTGATGTCCTCACCCGCCGCGGCCACCTGCCAGTTGAGCAGCTCGTTGATCCGCCACATCGAGTAGATCTCGCCGAGCGCCCGCTTGACGTCCTGGTGATCGATCGGCGTGACGCCGTCGCCGCCCGGCTTGGACGCCCACGCGTGCAACCGGTCGTAGATGCCGGCGGTGCGGCCCGCCGGGCCCAGCATGACGCGCTCGTTGTTGAGCTGGGTGGTGATCAGCCGCCACCCGCCGTTTTCCTCGCCGACCAGCATGTCGGCGGGCACCCGTACGTCGTTGTAGTAGGTGGCGTTGGTGTGGTGGGCGCCGTCGGACAGGATGATCGGCGTCCACGAGTAGCCGGGATCCTTGGTGTCGACGATCAGGATCGAAATGCCCTTGTGCTTAACGGCTTCCGGGTCGGTCCGGCAGGCCAGCCAGATGTAGTCGGCATCGTGAGCGCCGGTGGTGAA
>NZ_JAFAUS010000426.1 GCF_019243155.1 Mycobacterium sp. | reverse complement strand
ACCAGGTCCACGCGGTCTGGCTCGGGCCGTCTTCGAACCCGGGGTTCTTGAGCAGCTGCGCCGCAGTGCAGCCACCCGACGACGCGTTCACGGTCCAGGTGAAGGTGGCCGCCCCCTTCGCGCCCGTGGTGTCCGTCGCCGTGACCGTGACCGTGTACGTGCCGGCCGTCGACGGCGTGCCGGTGATCGAGCCGCTCGAGGAGATTGAGAGGCCGGCCGGCAGCCCCGTCGCGCTGAAGGTCAGGGTCTGACCCGAGGCCGAGTCGGTCGCCTGTATCTGCAGCGCGCTGATCGCCGTCCCGGCGGTGCTGGTCTGGCTACCCGGGTTCGTGACCGTGACCGTGTTGCCGGCCGCGGGATTTACCGTCCACGTGAACGTGGTCGATCCGGACGCGCCGGTCGAGTCCTTGACCGTGACGGTGACCGACGAGGTGCCGGCGGTCGTCGGGGTACCGGTGATCTGGCCGCCCGAGGAGATCGACAGGCCGGCCGGCAGCCCCGTCGCCGTGAAGGTCAGCGTCTGGCCCGACGCCGAATCCGACGCCGCGATCTGCAGCGCCTTGATCTGGGTTCCGGCCGTACTGGTCTGGTTGCCCGGGCTCGTCACCGTCACTGTGTTGGTGGTCGAGCCGCCGGAGGTGTTCAGCGCGTAGTCATCGGTCACGAATGAGGTCTGACCGTTGCCGGTCTCCGCCCCGGTCAGCTTCAGCGTGATCGCCTGGCCGGCGTAGGAGGAGACGTTGTAGCTCTCCTGTGTGTAGCCGGTGTTCGCGTCGAGGTTGCTGAACGTGTGCAGCGTGCTCAGCACCGTTCCCGAGCTGTTGAGCAGCTGCACCGCCAGCGTGTCCTGCGCCGAGCCGCTCGTGTTCGCCGTGTCGATATGCAGCCAGAAGCTCAGCGTGTCGCTGTTGCACCCAGCCGGAATCGTCACCGTCTGCGAGATCGCGTCCGTGTGCGGCGTGCCGTACCCATCCATCCACGCATCCCACGACCCACCATGCGGCGGCTCCGAGGACGAGTTGTTGAACACCCCGGCCGACGTCGTCCATGCCGAGTTCGTACCGCCGGACTCGAAGCCCGGATCGCCGATCAGCTGCGACGGCGTGCATCCGCCGCCGGAGCTTGGGTTCACCGTCCACGTGAACGTCGTCGCGCCGTGCGCGCCGGTGCCGTCCGTCGCCGTGACCGTGACGTTCGAGGTCGCGGCGGTCGTCGGTGTGCCCGAGATCAGGCCGGTCGAGCTGCCGATCGACAGCCCGGCCGGCAGACCGGTGGCGGTATACGTCAGCGTCTGACCCGAGGCGCTGTCGGTCGCGTGGATCTGCAGCGACGCGGCCGTGCCGACCGTCGAGGTCTGCGACCCAGGACTCGTGACGGTCACCGTGTTGCCCCCGCCCCCGCCGCCGACGATCGCATGGGTGACCTCGCAGCCGCCGGATGTGCCGTCGTCGTTGGCCCAGGTGGACTGAACCGCGAAGGTTCCGGTGCTCAGCGTGATGTTCTGGCTGGCCCCCGCACCAGACGAGATCCAGGCGCACTTGTCGCCGTCCTCGTTGCCGCTCGAGTCGGTCCAGCCTCCGGCCGGGAACTCGTCGGTCAGCGTCTCGGCGTACTCGTGGCCGCCGACGATCGTGAAGCCGTCATCCGTACCCGCCGACCCCGAGTTGACGAAGTTCTGGCCGCAACCCGAGCCTGCGTCGGTCACGTACGGCATGTTCGTGAACGCGATGTTCCCGTACGGGGAGTTGACCGCCCCGCCGGTCAGGCTCGAATCGCCCGTGTAGTCATGCCAGGCACAGAAGTTCCCGCTCGACGTGTTGAACCCGTCGGGCGTGGTTCCGGTCGGCGAGACGATGTCGTACTGCACGTAGCGATTCGACGCGGTTGTCGTGTTGCCGAAGTGCCCGGCGGCGTTGACCGCCTCCTGGCCGATCTGGTTGCCGGTCGCGGACGCCGGTGCGGCGGCCGACTCGTCCACCCACACGCCCGCGAGCGCGCCTCCGGTCGGGTAGCCGACGTGCGCGGTGGTCGACCCGCAGGAGGTCGCGCCGGTCGCGACACCAGAGCCGTCGCAGTACTGCGTCATCACGCCGGACCACGTCTCGCTGCCGGTGCCGAGGCCCTTGAAGAACGCCTGGATGTCCGGTGCCGCGTTGTTGGGATCGCCCGACAGGGTCACGTATCCCTGGCTATTCGTCGACTGGGTGCCCCACTGCGAGCCCCAGAACACCACGTAGACCTTCGGCGTCCCCGAGACCACGCCGACGCCACCGACGCCGCCGCCATATTGCAGCAGGCCGGTGGTGGCGGCCGCCTGCGGCGAGCTGAACGCACCGTTGTGGTGCGCGCCCGGCCGCAGCGGTACAGCGCCATGCCGATAGCGATGGCCAGCGGTGGCCGCGGAGATCGAATTGGCCGCCATTGCCGGCGCGGACAGCGCGCCGGCGCCTCCGAGCGCGACGATCGCCGGCATCAGCGCTTTGCGGAGGGCTCGGCGAGCGGATGGTGTGAGCTTCAACTGCATGGCCTGACTGTGACTCCTTGGATCGGAATTGCCGGTCGAACGGCTCGCCCGTGCGCGGGCGTTGTCTTGGTCACCTGTGGCGTACCTGCGACTTCAGCTCGAGTCGGCCGGCGACGCAGAACATCCCTTCGCCGGCGTAGCGGGCCTCGTCGCGGCCGCTGCAGAGTTCCCCGAGGTGGTCGTGCTTTCCGGTGCCGATCTGCGTCGCGGCGGTTCTGTGTAACGCCGCCTT
>NZ_JAFAUS010000123.1 GCF_019243155.1 Mycobacterium sp. | reverse complement strand
ATTGCGGTTCATCCGCCCCGCGGTGACTGGGTTACCCCGATCTGGCTGAGTGTGGGCTGGGGCAAGAAAACCATCGTGACCGACATCAAGAGTCCCGACGGCAAGAAGCGCTTCATCGGCCTGCTGGCCGGCGCGGACGTGCTGCTCAGCAGCCAGCGGCCCGGTGCGCTCGACGACCTCGGTCTGAGCGAGGCCGAACTGCGGGAAATCAATCCCAACCTGATCTACGCGTCCGAGTCGTACGCCTCCCTCGGTACGCCGTGGGGCGGGCGGCGGGGGTTTGAGCAGATTGCGCAGGCAGTCAGCGGCGCCGCGCACGTGCACTCCGATGGTCTGGGGCTGGAGGCTCCTACCGTGACTCCCGCTCTGATGAATGACCACCTGACCGGCTATCTGTTGGCCATTGCGGTGGTGGCGGCGCTGGCCGAGCGCGAAGAAAATGGCGGCTACTGGCACGTCGACACCTCGCTCACCCGTTGTTCCACGTTCGGTCAAACCCTCGTCGAGCCGGTCGATGACGAGCCCTATGCGCCGATCACTGAGCAGGACCTGATCGAGCACGGTGTGGACCAGGTGAGCCCGTGGGGCACCTTCACCCGGTTCGCTCCACCGGTGGCGTTCAGCGATACCCCGTCGATGGCATTACGCCCACCCGCGTGGCCGGGCACTCACCCCGACACCATCGGGTGGACGGCGAACCCGGCCGGCGACGGGCCACCGCAGGTGCCGCACTATCCGTCGAAGTTGGTGCGCGAGGGCCGCATCCGCAATTTCGTGCAGAATTTCGGCGTCGAGGATCGCGGCGATGGCGGCGGCGTCGTAGGCCTTGTCTCCAAGCCGGAAGCGCTAGAAGCCCAGATGAAAAAGTACGCAGCAGCCCGCGTCTAAACGTCAAGCACCTGGGCCGGAGCCAGCGCATGAACTCGGTTAGCTGAGTTCTTGCGCTGAGCCTCCGCGATCGCAACACCTGAAAACACACTTCCTGCCAACGATTTACAACCGCGAACCGCCGATGGGCCTCCCTAGATTGTGGATGCGACCGGCAGGTGGGATAGTCCACAGCGACGGAAGCAGACCGTGGGTCCCATACCCCTTTCGGGGGCAGGGGCGCAAACGGGAGGGCCATGGCGGTGGACGGCGACAGCTCCGAGTCGACTGGGCTGCAAAGATCCAGAGCCGCGGGACCCATTCAGCGCGGGCATCTGCTCACGGTGATCAATCAGCTCGACGAGCTGCAGCGGCGCGGCGAGACCGACCACGAGTCGGCGCTGCTGGAAATCGCTGAAACCGATGTGGCGGCCCTTCCCGGTGCCCAGTATGCGGGCGTGGCCCTCGCCGAGAAGGGCGGCCAGCTGAGCACCCTGGCTGCCACCCATGTTTACCCCCGATGGCTGGACGACGTTGAGCGTGAGGTTCGCGAGGGTCCATGCCTCTCCGCTGCGTTGAGCAGGCCTACCATCCGCATCGATGACCTCGCGACCGACGACCGCTGGCCCCGGTATCGCGCCGTCGCGCTGGACCGCACGCCGGTGCGTTCAATCGTGGCCTTCCGGCTCTTCGACGACGGCAAGCTCATGGGCGCGTTGAGCTTTCATGCAGAAGCGGCGGGTGCGTTCGACGACGAATCCGTCGAACTCGGGTTGGTGTTCGCCGCACACACCGCGATGGCGTGGAACGCGATCCGTCGTGAACGACAGTTTCGAAATGCCCTCGCCAACCTCGAGTCCGCCCTCGCCAACCGCGACATCATCGGCCAGGCCAAGGGAATCCTGATGGAACGCTTCGACATTGATGCGGCGGCGGCCTTCGAGCTGCTGAGCCGGCTCTCGCAACAGTCGAACATGAAACTGACCGAAATCGCCGAAAAGCTCATCGCGCTCCCGCACGCGTCGACAGAAAGATAAGCGCCTAGGGTCGCGCACCTCCGTTTTGGGTACTGGTCCATGTGTCGACGACGGGAAGGACCTCATGGCACACCGCGACTCAACGGACGGCCTGCTGCAAGAGCTACTTTTCGCTTACGGGCCCGGTGGCCAGGAGGACGCGGTACGCGACGTGTGCGCCCGCGAACTCCAACCCTTTGTCGACGACATGTGGACCGACGATGCCGGAAACCTCGTCGGGTACGTCGCCGCCGAAGACGACGCGGCGACGGGCGACAAACGCCACCGGCTGAAACACACGGCCGGACCGGGCGCCGGAACGCGGGTCATGGCGCACATGGACGAACTGTCCATGATCGTCAAGCGGGTGGAATCCGACGGCACGCTGCACCTGACACAGCTGGGGACGATGTATCCCGGTAACTTCGGGCTCGGGCCGGTCGCGGTACTCGGTCAGCACGAGACGATCACGGCGGTGCTGACTCTGGGCTCCGAGCACACGACGAAGGAGAGCCCGCGGATCTGGGAGACCAAGCCCGACCAAGGCGATCGCGCGCTGGATTGGCGTCACGTCTATGTCTTCACCGGCCGCACCCTCGATGACCTGGCCGCCGCTGGGGTACACGCCGGGACCCGGGTCTGCGTGGACCGCAGCAAGAGGACGCTGGTCGACGTGGGGGACTACGTCGGCGCTTACTTCCTCGACGACCGCGCCGCGGTGACCGCGCTGCTGCGCGCCGCTCGCTTACTGCGCGAGCGCGGGCAGCGTCCCTTCAAGGACATCTACCTCGTGTTCACCACCAACGAGGAGATCGGCGGAGTGGGCGGCTCCTACGCCAGCGCGACCCTGCCCGGCGTCCTCACCCTTGCGTTGGAGGTGGGCCCCACCGAACGCGAGTACGGCACCAGCGTCACCGGCGGTCCGATCGTCGGCTACAGCGACGCCCTGTGCGTCTATGACAAAGAAGTTGCAGACCGCCTGATGCAAATCGCCGAGGATCGAGGGATGTCGCCACAGGCGGCCGCGCTGGGTGCCTTCGAGTCCGATGCCTCACATTCCAAGGCCAGTGGCCTGACACCCCGCGCCGGCCTGCTGTGCCTGCCGACGCTCAGCACCCATGGATATGAGGTGATCGCGCACAAAGCGATCGATGACATGGCCGAGATCATCGTCGATTTCGTCCTGCAACCTGAGTCCGGCGAAGACTGATGCCGACCCAAAATTTGCCTGAACATTGCCTAAGAGGGCGCGTGGCGTCGTCGGGTTAAGTTGCGTCGGGCCTACGGTCCGTCGAATGAACGTGAAGTATTACGTGCAAAAGGTGCCCGTCGAGTCCGTCCGGCCCGGGTTCTCTCTCGCCATCCACCAGGACGGCGACTATCGGCTATTCCAGGTCGAATGCACACAGATGTCGCAGCGAAGCGGTCGACCGGTGATGTTCACCCTCATGTCGGAGCCGGTCGACGGCGGCGATCCGTGGGTCCTGGAGTGTGAGGAAGGCACGCCGCTGGTCCGGATCCTCGGCGTCTGCGAAGCGGCTTCCTGATTATCCGCGCCGCGTCACTCCGGCTTGGTGGCCGCGACGAACTGCACGGCGCGCTGAGTCTGTTGCTCGACGTCGACCAGACCGGCCGAGGCGAACAACTCGACGAACGCGTGCCGGTCGAACATGGTGAGCCCGATGACGCCGGCGCCGGTGCGCAGCGCCTGCCGGAGCACAGGAGCGTCGGAGACATAACTCGTCAGGACCGCGATGCGACCCCCGGGCCTGAGCACCCGCAGCATCTCACCCGCGACGCGAAACGGTTCGGGCATCAGGTACAGCGCTCCGAAGCAGCAGACGGCGTCGAAGGTCGCGTCGGCGAACGGCAACGCCCGGGCATCGCCGCGCACATAACAGATGTCGGGCGTGCTGTTGTCCAGGACGGCGCGAGTCAGCATCGGCTCAGAGATATCGAAACCAACGGCCAGGCCGCCATCGGAGAGTTGTCGAGCAAGCGGCCCGGTGAAATTGCCGGGGCCGCAGGCGACGTCGAGCAATCGCCTCGCGGTGGGCAGGCGCAGAGCCGACGCCGCGCGCCGTTGTTCGGCCCGGGTGGTGACACCGCTGGCCAGGTAAAACGCGGTAGGGCGCCAGATCCGCTCGTACACGGTCGCGACGAACGGGCTGTTCATGGCTCGCTGCGCGACAGTCGGAACCGGGGAACTTGCCGATTCACCCAGCACGTCGAGGAAGCCGTGCCGCAAGACAGCGGTGTCGGTGAGGAGAGCGCGGGTCGACGCGACCGGATCCTGGCTCATTTCTATCGGCTTTCGATGAGGTTTCTTCGAATTGACGCCTGCGACGGGCGCGTCGGGCGGTCACTTGATGTGCCGCCAGGTTAATGAAGAGGTAGCGCCAAGCCCCTGACAGGCGGCTTAGTAACTTTTGATACTAAAAGTTGGTTAACAGGTTTACAGCGCTACAAATAGTATGTAAGGTCAGGTTGCTGGTGAGTGATCGGTATGGCCGCAGTTTAGCGGTGCCGCCATAGCCGCGGCCCGCAGAGCGTCGGCGTGTTAGGAGCAGCATGGGACCCCACACGGGCGGATCGCCGAAGACGATGAGTGCGGCGATCCACGAGCACCTCCACACCAAGACCTAACCGGGTACGACTGGTAGCAACCCATTCGCCAGGGCCGCGTAGCCCCCGACGCACAGATTGGCAGCCGAAACATGAATACCGTTTCGCCCTGGAACCCAACCGAATTGGGTGGCCAATGAGCACGAGGCGAGCAAAATCGACGGCGGCGCTCTCGTCAGCCCGGCTTATCGACCTGAATGACCTTCCGCTTGGTTTCATCGACGTCGAACTCGGTGCGCCGCCCGCTGAACTCGTCAGCGACACGAAAGTGGTCGTCCTTCATCCCGAGCAGGGGCCTCCCGCAGGGGTTCTGAAGGTGGCGCATGGAGTTACGGGAGCCGCCGAACTGCGTACACAGCGGCGGGTGCTGGCCGAATTAGCCGTTCACCACGGACTCGATGAGGAATGGCGCGAGCTGGTGCCGCGAATCCTGGCTTTCAACGAGCGCACCGACGCCACGACCTCGGTGGAGTCCTACCGGCCGGGAATGGACTTGGCGGCGGTGCTGCTGCGCCGACCGAACTATGCTGCGGAGCTGACCGTCTCGGCCTTGACCGCCATCGCGCCGCTGCACCGGCGGACGGCCACATTCGTCGGCATGGACAACATCTGCTACCTGCGGCGATGGGTCATCGAACCGTTGGCGGACGTGACGTACATGTGCCAGCGGCTGGATCCTCGGCTGGTGGCGCAGGTGGACCATCTCGGGGGAATGCTTCGGCAGGCCCTCATCGGTCAGCGGATACCGGTGAGCTGGACCCACGGCGATTACACGCCCGCGAACGTCCGGGTTGCCGGCGCCCAAGGACGGGTGACCGGCATCGTGGACTGGGGCGGTGCGCGGCCGGGCCGGCCGGCGGTGATCGACGAGTACCTGATGGTGCTGACCGTGGCTTGCCAGGTAGAGGGAGTCGAACTCGGCAATCTCGTCGCTGATCGGCTGCGGACCGGCGGCCTCTCGGCGGGCGAGCGCGACGCGCTGGCTGCCGCGCGCGAGCGAACCGACGCGGAGATCGGCAAGCGCCAGTGCACCAATGCGGAGATCGACGAGAAGGTCGCGATCCTCTTGACCTGGCTCCACCGTGTCGCCGACCTGTGGCGCAAGCGCGCCACGCCGCCGAACCAGCACGTGTGGTTGGCGGCGAACGTGGCTCCCGTGCTCGAAGCGGTCGCGGCGGGATACGGGCCGATCGGGTATGGCGTACCGCGCCAGGACGACGACGTCGACGGCCGGTGATGCGCGCCCTCGTCACCGGCGCCGCCGGATTCATCGGCTCCACCTTGGTAGATCGCCTGCTGGTGGAGGGGCACCAGGTGACGGGAGTCGACAACCTGAGCGCCGGTTCTCCCGCCGCCAATCTCGGGTCGGCACACCGGCACAACGGGCCGGGCCGCTTCACTTTTGTGGCCTTCGACGTCCAGCGCCCGGGCCTGGCCGACATCGTCGCGTCGTGCAACCCGGACGTGGTGTTCCATCTGGCCGGGCAGGTCTCGGTGCGGAGGTCGATTGACGATCCCCAGCACGACGCTCGCAACAATCTGCTGGGCACGATCAATCTTCTGGAAGCCTGTCGGCGCGCCGGGGTGTCGCGGTTCATCTACGCGGCCTCGGGGGGCACCCGCTACGGCGCGCCAACCACCTTGCCCGCCACCGAGGACACCGCCGTGGACCCGCTTTCGCCGCACGCGGTGGCCAAGGTCGCCGGCGAGATGTACGTGCGCGCATACGCCAGCACGTACGGCATCGCGCCCATCTGCCTGGCGCTCGCGAATGTCTATGGGCCACGGCAAGATCCGCATGGGGAAGCGGGAGTGGTCGCCGCCTTCGGCAGCGCGATGCTCTGCGGTCGGCCCACCACCATTTACGGCGATGGCACCGCGACCCGCGACTACGTTTACGTCGACGACGTCGCGAGCGCCTTCCTGTGCGCCGCCGACGCGCCGATGGCAACGACCGGCACCTTCAACGTCGGTACCGGCGTCCAGACGACGGTGACCGAGCTTCACCGACTGATCGCCGAGGCGGTCGGCGTCTCGTGCACTCCCGAATACACCGTCGCTCGCAGCGGCGAGTTGTATGCGAGCGCCCTGGATCCCACGCTGGCCGGTCAGGCGCTGGGCTGGAAACCTGATACCGACCTCGTCGAGGGAGTCAAACGCACCATCGAGTGGCTCTCGCGCCTGCGACCGGCGGCGGTCCCGGCTTAGCCGTAACCAGTGTTACAGATAGTCGTGACCATCGTTATGAGATCGTTATGAAATGATCAATCACTCAGCTACCACGCGTGTTTCGATGGTCGACGAGGTCCTGAAGGTAGGTAGCTAACCTCATACAACGGAGTAAGAAGAAGCAGCCAAACTTTCTGCAGGTCAGCAACGCGATGCGGCGAGCCGATAGGGATAGAGGCAAAGTTCGGGCGTTTTCGGTCAGGTGACCGGCGGCGGCGGACGAGCCGATTCCGGAGCGATCGACGGGCGAATGTGCCACTCGCGGCGGCCTGCATCTTTTGCTGATCTGATGCTTAGATGCGTCCGTCTTGCTACTGTCCGTGCATGGCGAATGCGCGGTTACTCGATGGCGGCTCTCAAGGCCATTCTCGTGAGGGCACCGGTGTGGAAAAGGGTCAACGGGTTGAGCGACGGCGCAACCGGACAGGTGAAACACCGACCGAGATTCTGACGCGCTTGCCCGCGGTCGTGGTGCTGGAGCGGATCCCCGTCCCCACGCTTGCCATGGTGCGCGACGGCATGATCCTGTTCGCTAACTCGGCCTTCGCCGAGATGGTGGGTTACGAGCAGGACCAGCTGGCCGGGTCTGCGTTCCCCGAGATCTTCCATATCGAGCCTGCCGCGGTGACCGCACTGTCCGAGGTCGACGCCCTGGCGAATCTCGTTGTGGAGTTGCAGCATTCCGAAGGCTGGCTGGTGCGGGCCAAGATGAGCAAGTCCGCACTGATGCGCCGTGATGACCCGGTCGTTTTGGTGACCTTCGAGAACTTGACGGAACGGCTCTGGGTCGACGAGCCCTGATCTGCCGGCTCGGTCGAGGCGGCCCCGCGGACGTCACGGCGTCCAAGCCGCAATCCATGGGTCGCGTTTTACATTGCGGGAGAACATGATTTGCACGCGTCAGGTCGGCGCCTTGTTCGATGATGGCGATTGCGAGCGCGTTTGGCTAGTTGTCGCCGGGGGTCGATGCGGCAGTGGCTTGCAGCTCAACCGACAGCGGCTCGGCGACAACCTTTTTCAGGGCAAGTGAATAGCGTCGTTTGATGAATTGGGTGAAGTAGTCGATCCGGTCGATGTTGGTGAAGCTCGGCAACGACAGGATCCACACCTTTTGCAGGTTATCGAGATGCTGCTCGGGCTGGTCGGGCTCGCTGACCCGGCGGATGCCCACCAGCAGTGCCACCAGCATCTTGGCAACGTCCACGGGATCCAGGTCCTCGATGACGTCGCCCTCCGCGATCGCCTTCTTGATGAGGGTGCTGACGAAATCTGTCCATGATTGCCACAGCGTGGTGGGCATGTCGGTGGTGTTGTCGAGACTCTCCAGCAGCCGACCGCCGGCCCGGGCCACCTCGTGTTGGGTGTCCTGGACGGCGAGCAGGTAGACGAGGTCGATCAGCGTTTCCAGTCCCGACATCTTGCGGGCAAGCAGCTCGGTGATCGCCGCGTTGCTCATCGCGGTGAGATCGTCGATGATCGCTAATGCCAGCGCCTGCTTGGAGGGGAAATGGAAATACATCGCCCCTTTGGTCAGCTCGGCCTCGGCCAGAATGTCGTCGAGGCTGACCACGCTGTATGGACGGTGCGCAAATTGGCGCGAGGCAGCAGCGATGAGCCGATGGCGCGTGTTGCCGGCTCGTCGTTCGCTGGCCTCGGTCATCGCGCTTCCTGTCTCGTCGCCGGCGCCGTCCGGCGGCGGGATGGCTTCACTCAAAGCCGGTCGTGTCAATGCAGTGCCTCTCGACGATGATAGGGGTCGATGAGCCGACGACGGCGCTGACCCGCGCAGAGCGGCGGTGTCATTTCCGCCTGCCCCTTCCGCTGTGGCCTTTTGCACATGGCTTCCTGCGCCCTAGCGATGACCTTGGCTTTTACTGCAAGGTAATTTACTAGCAGACTACTAGTTTGTTAAGGCGTTTACTAGATGCAAAGTAGTATGTATCCTTCGGCTTCAGATGCAACTTCGGTATCTGCCCAAGTGGTCGCACCGAGGCGCAGCGGGGACCGGCCCAACCGGGTCGGCCTGCTTCTAAAAGGAGGAGCGCTATGTCATTCGTGACCACCGAGTCGGAGATTCCGCGCCCCGTTCCTTCCAGGCAGAAGGCGTGCAGCTGGCCCGTTGAGCGCCGGCGCAATGGCAGTCCCGACGACTTGCCGATGGACATTTTGACGCGGATGCCGGCAGTCGTTGTGCTGGAGCGGCTCCCGATTCCCTCGCTCGCGATGGGCCGCGACGGCGTCATTCTGTACGCGAACACGTCATTTGCCGAAATGGTGGGTTACCAGCAGGACCGGCTGGCCGGACTGACGTTCCCGCTGGTCTTCAACACTGTGCCGGCCACGGTATTCGCATTGACCGGCGTGGATGCGTTGGCGAATCTTGTTGTGGAGCTGAAGCATTGCGAGGGTTGGCCGGTGCGGGCCCGGATGAGCAAGTCCGCGTTGATGCGCCGCGACGACCCGGTCGTCCTGGTGACGTTCGAAGATCTGACCGAGCGGTTGTGGACTGACGAGGGATAGCTGCCTCGCACCTGTCCGAGCTGCCGCATCGCGGCCGATTTCCCGTTGTTTGACTCCCAGCGCCCTTGCGCGTCCAACGTTAGAGGCCTGACCGCCCGCATAAACAGTCCAGCGGTTTGAACAAGCACACGATCGGCGACCCACGGTTTCTGCTGCCCCGTGGCACGGGCCGTAGCTCCCGCCGCCGACCGTCCCCGTTGTCACCCTCCGCGGCGCCTGAGGGCATCTCAGACGGGCTGAAACGCCCCAGATTGACCCCAGGATCGTCCACCCTAGGTAGCTATGCGGTCTGTTATCGGCATAAGTCTCGGGACTCACGGACGTGCCAACCGATATCC
>NZ_JAFAUS010000505.1 GCF_019243155.1 Mycobacterium sp. | reverse complement strand
CTACGGCGACCGTCTCGACGACGATTTAGTCCGCCGCGACTTCACCGCGAACGCGATGGCCGTGCGCATCACGGCCAACGGGCCCGGCGAATTCCTCGATCCCCTTGGCGGTCTGGCGGCCCTGCGCGAGCGCGTGCTGGACACCCCGTCGGCGCCGTCGGTGTCGTTCGGCGACGACCCGCTGCGGATGCTGCGCGCGGCGCGGTTCGTATCGCAGCTCGGCTTCACCGTCGCGCCGCGCGTCCGCACGGCGATCGAGGAAATGGCCACGCAGCTGCAGCGGATCAGCGCCGAGCGGGTGGCTGCCGAGCTGGACAAGCTGCTGCTCGGCAAGGACGCCGTGGCCGGCATCGATCTGCTGGTGCAGACCGGAATGGGTGAGGTGGTGCTGCCCGAGGTCGGTGGTATGCAGATGGCCATCGACGAGCACCACCAACACAAGGACGTCTACCAGCATTCGTTGACGGTGCTGCGCCAGGCGATGGCCCTGGAAGATGACGGCCCAGATTTGGTGCTGCGGTGGGCGGCGCTGCTGCATGACATCGGCAAGCCCGCCACCAGGCGCCACGAGCCCAACGGGGGAGTGAGTTTCCATCACCACGAGGTGGTGGGCGCCAAGATGACCCGAAAGCGGTTGCGGGCGTTGAAGTATTCGAAGCAGATGGTCGAAGACGTCGCGCAGCTGGTGTATCTGCATCTGCGTTTTCACGGTTACGGCGACGGCAAGTGGACCGATTCCGCGGTGCGCCGCTACGTCACAGACGCGGGGCCGCTGCTGCCTCGGCTGCACAAGCTGGTGCGCGCCGACTGCACGACCCGCAACAAGCGCCGGGCCGCCCGCCTGCAGGCCAGCTATGACCGGCTGGAGGCGCGGATCGCCGAGTTGGCCGCTAAAGAGGACCTTGCGCGCGTCCGTCCCGATCTGGACGGCAACCAGATCATGGAATTGCTCGACATCCCGGCGGGCCCGCAGGTGGGCGAGGCGTGGAATTTCCTGAAGGAGCTGCGGTTGGAGCGCGGGCCGTTGCCCACCGAGGAAGCCACCGAAGAGCTGCTGGCCTGGTGGCAGTCGCGGGGGAACGCCTAGCGACGTCCTAGCGTCCGAATAGGCATGGATTATTGCCTCGCGGGAGACGACGGAACAGCCGATATCTGGCACCGCCAGCCGGATTTCGACCTCGACGGTGACGGCCGGTTCGATGCGATCGGGCTGGACTTCGACGGCGACGGGTTGTTTGACGACGCGCTCGCGGATCTGGATGGCGACGGCATCGTCGACCACGCGGTGCTCGATCTCGACAACGACGGCATCCCCGAGGCGTACTTCACCGATGACGGATCCGGGACCTGGGGCGTAGCGGCGGATCGGGGCGGCCAACTGCGGTGGTTGGGCCTCGACGGCGTCGAGCACACCGGAGGACCGTTGGTCGACTTCGACGGCCTCGGGCGTGCTCGGCTCTTCGACACCGACGGAAACGGGTTGGCCGACAGGGCATTCAGCGTCGACGACCAGGGTGCGACGGGCTACGTCGACACAGACGGTGACGGCAAGTGGGACGTTCGGTTGACCGATGCCGACGGGGACGGGCTCGCCGACGGCGCCAGTTCTCTGTAAGACCCTGTTGCGCCACATCGTTATTCCGCAGCTCATTGTCGAGGCCGGCGGCGACCCGTGGGCGATCAATGCCGGCCTGCAAGTTGGCCGTCCGGCGCAGATCGCTTCCCTCGCAGCGGCTTTCCACGATGCAAGTCGGAGCACGGCCGAGGCTTGTGCGGCGTTCGACGAAGCCCGTCGCCGCTTTGACGCGGCGTGGAACCACCGGGGCGCCGAGCATCCGATTGACGACTCGGCCGAGGTTCAGCGGGTCAGTGCGTCGCTGAGATTACAAGCCGCGCAATTGCCGAGGATTGCTGTTGATCTGGAAGTGGTTGCCGCCGCGCTGGCGGAGTCGCAGCGGGTCTCGTCCGGGTACGTCTTTGCGTTCGAGGACGACCTCCAAGACATCGACTGTGAGATAGGTGACGCGCTGGCCGACGGCGATCAAGACGCAGCCGACGAACTCCACGCCGACGCCGTCGCCGAGACGCGCGCAATGCTGTTCCAGCTCAACCAGATTCGTGACGGCTATTCGGCGGCGCTGCGTACGGCGCGAGCTAGCCTGCGAGTGGACGGGGTTGACCCGGCCGAGATGAAAGGTGTCGCCGCGCTGTTGGTCCCGCCGCCTGGCACCAGCCCCGAACGTGTGATGAATTGGTGGAGTACGTTGAGCGACGAGCAACAGCACCTACTGATCGATCAGCACCCTCAGGAGCTGGGCAACCTCAACGGCATCCCGGCCGATGTGCGTGACTCGGTCAACCGAGCGGTGCTCAACGACGATCTGCTGTCCAGTACGGACGTCCTCCGCTATCAGAACGCGGTGAAGACCAAACAAGGCCTCGAGCATGACCGGGGATCCGACCCAGATCACCCCCGGCCGGCCATGTTGTGGGCCTACGACCCAATGGCTTTCGCGGGCAAGGGCAGAACGGCGATCGCGATCGGAAACCCTGACAAGTCCCAGAACACTGCCGTCGTCGTCCCGGGCACCAACAGCAGCGTGAAAGACGGATGGCTGTCCGACGGGCACAACGACGCGATCAACCTCTACGACCAGTCGTTGCGGGCAGCTCCCGGCCAGACCACTGCCGTGCTCGCTTGGATGGGTTATGACGCACCGGAATTCGACTATCACGATTGGGAACGGGCTTTGACCGACCCCGCGACGTTGCAAGGGATCGGGACCCCATGGATGGCCCGGCAGGGCGGTGCGATGCTGGCGGCTGATGTGAACGGCCTTGCGGCCACCCACCGCGGATCGTCCCACGTGTCCGTCCTCGGGCATTCTTATGGGTCCACCACCGTCACCGACGCCTTCGTCAACAACGCAATGCGTGCGAATGATGCCGTGCTAATCGGCTGTCCGGGAACCGATCTGGCACGCAGCGCCGCCGACTTCCATCTCCACAGCGGAAAGGTCTATGTCGGTGCGGCCTCCACCGACGCGGTCACGTGGATCGGCGAGTCGGGCGGTGTATCAAGTGCGCTCAATGAGGCGGCGGGCGGGCCGCTCGGTCGCTTGGTCGGGCTCGGTGCCGACCCGGCGCGCGACGGGTTCGGAGCGGTGCGATTTCGCGCCGAGGTCGCCGGCTCGCACAGCGTGGTGCCGTGGTTCAACGACCACTCGCACTACTACGACACGGGCAGCGAGGCGCTCCACAACATGACCGAGATCGTCACCGGGCACGGCGACAAATTGGCAGGCGAGGGTATGACGGCGCCCTATAGAGTCAACGCACGCATATCCATTCCCAGTGAGGTGCACACCCCTTTTGGAACACTTCCGCTTCCGCATGTCGAGGTTCCGGCACCCATTCCCGTCGACCCGGAATGGGATAGGCCGGGGGATTCGGTCACGAACGATCACGGGTTCGCGTAGGTGGTCTTGGGCGTTGGTTGTGGCTGCTCTGCTGTTGGGAGGATGTTCGATGATGTCTCCGTCGGAGCACAATCCTGACCATCCCGAGCATCCGCTCTCCGACGAACAGGCCATTGCGCAAGTGATTGACCCGGCGAAGCAGATCGCGAAAGTAGCTGCGCTGCAGGGTGTCTCGGGGGGATTCAGCTGGGAGGCGTGCAACGACCAGGGACGACCGCCGTATCGCGGTCGCGTCGACATGACGTTCCAAGTTCCGACGGGCGTCGACCGCAACGCATATTTCGAGCAGATCGCCAAGACGATGGAGGCCAACGGCTGGTCGGCCGGCCCGCTGCCGGAGCAGCATGTTTTCGGGACGGCGATTCACCAAGGCGGCGTGATGGCGTCCATCGGTATCAGCCCTTTTCTCGGTGCGGACGGGGCGGTTCAATTGTTCGGCGAGTGCCGCAATATGGGCGACCATCGCTATGACAACGGGTTCGGCATCAAAGACCAGTTGCGTTCTGGGTGAATTGACCACTGGCGATGTAGTTATTTAGCCTGGTCAACAAGATAGTGAGGCAATTTGGGGCTGCCTCGCTTGACGACAGTGCGAAGTCGAAAGGGGTGGCGATGTTCGTTGATCCGGAATTGCTGCACTCAGGGGGCGACCAGTCTCACCGTGCGGGTGGGCATGCCCAGGACGGGGCCGATCATCTCGCGCGCGGACCGGTCGAATCGGGGATGTTCGGTAACTTTGCCGCGGCGGACTCATTCCACGGTGCCGTCACTGCCACCCACGCTCAGCACGTCGAAAACTTGCAAGGCCATCAGAAGACGCTGACCTCTGTTGGCTCGAAGGCGCACACTGCGGCCAACGGGTTCACCACCATGGACCAGAACAACGCCGCTGAACTGCGGGCGGTGCGACCTTCGGGCGCACCGTCGTCTCGTACGTGAGGAAGGCGGATGGCGGAAGACCAGTCGCCTAGCTCGGGCGGGGGAGCGGCTGGAGGGCCGTGGGCGCAGGCTTACCCCGCTCCTGTGTCGCCGCCGCGTACGCGCACTTGGCCGGCGATGGTCGTCGGCGTGGTCGGTGTTCTGTTGGGGGCTGCGGGATTGATTGTGGCGCTGACGCGCCCTACGCCCGAGCCGGCTAAAAGCACGGCGCCGACATATACAGCTGCCGAAACCGCTGCCGCACATCAAAAGTTGTGTGACACATACAAACTGGCGGCGCGCGCGGTGCAGGTCGACACCAACGGCCATGATGTTGCGTTAGGTAGAGTTGCACTTACAAATTCCGCGAGCATGCTCGATGACGCCACGGCTAATCCTGCGCTCAATGCAACACAACGAGATGCTGCAAGCGTGTTAGCGAACGCGTACCGTACCGCGACCGCGGATGGCAGTAGGGATGTCGCGACAGATGAAGTCTTTCAGGCCGCACTCGACGATATAAATGTAAAGGACGCGGCTATGAAAAAGATCTGCGGTGGTGGATGACGTACACGCGAAGAGTGAACTGCGCTGGCCCCGTGGCGTTGCACCACTGATTGTCCGGCTGTTGTTCCAATGTCGACGCAAAACGTATATGCCCAACTGCGAGACTGTTTCGAAACGGACGGACGCAAGGTGAGGAGACCGAATGACGGATAACCCCACTCCTAACTTTGGAGGGCAACCGACTGTGGGGGCCCCGTTCGGCCAGTGGCAACCGACTCGGCCCACGCGACGTTCAGGCGGGTGGGCAGCGATTGCCCTGGCTGCGATTGGTGTTCTACTCGGTGCCGCGGCCCTAGTCGTCACGTTGACTCGCCCAGCGGCAACGGGCGCAGTCTCCGCAACTACGTCGTCGACACCGACGTATTCCGCAGAGCAATCGGCTGCCGCACACCAAAAGTTATGCGACGCATACAGGCTCGCTGCGCGAGTCGTTCAAATAGAGACGCATGGCACCAATCCGGATCGTGCCAATATCGCGACAGTAAACGGAGCACTAATGCTAGAAGACGCTGTAAATCGGAACCCGGCGATCACGCCCGCGGATCGCGCCGCCGCGCTTGACCTGGCCGAGTCCTATAGCAACGTCGCTGCATCATCAAGCTTGGCGACGGCGAGTGACGATCCCGCGTGGCAGGCCGCGCTGAACGATGCCAATGCCAAGGATGTCGCAATGAGCAAACTTTGCGGCGGTTGAGCATGGATCGGAACATCCGGTCAATCCATCCGACTCGACGAACCTATGGCACGAACTCGCGCGAGAAACGACCGCAAGTGTTAGGCACGTAGTGAATTGCTCGCTCGGCCGGTGGCCTGTTCCACTATCGAAGTGGCGCGTACAAGGTAGTGCGGGCGGTTGTTTTCAAGGAGGTCCTGGGGACCCAAAGGAGGACTTGTGGCGGCGGAACTGCCAAATGGCTTCGGTGAGGAGTTGCGTATCCCGCCACAAGAAAGGCAGTCGGTGCCGACCTATCCCGGGCGGCCAGCACCCCCCTTTCACTCGACGCTAGCGATTATCTTGGCCGCGATCGCCACGGCGGCGGCCATTGCTGCGCTCATTGTGACCCTCACGCGCCCATCGGCCTCGAGTTCGTCCTTTGCGGCCAAAACGCCGGTTTATACAGCGGCTGAGACCACTGCGGCTCAGCAACAACTATGTGGTAAGTACAAAGTGGCAGCGCGGGCTGT
Organism: Mycobacterium sp.; assembly: GCF_019243155.1. GTDB lineage: Bacteria > Actinomycetota > Actinomycetes > Mycobacteriales > Mycobacteriaceae > Mycobacterium. The sequence goes on along the minus strand of NZ_JAFAUS010000505.1, from coordinate 17,288 downwards.
GCAGGTCGATACCAACGGGGACGATAAAGCGCTAGGGCGGATCGCTCTTACCAATTCCGCCGTGATGCTTCAAAATGCAATCGCTAACCCAGCTCTCGACCCCGAACACCGCAATGCCGCGCTGGCTCTGGCTTTGGCATACCTGACAGACACGGCAAAGAGCAGCAGCGGCGCCGCTACCGAGGCCGAATTTCAGGCAGCGTTGGACGATGTAAACGCCAAGGACGCTGTAATGAAAAAGGTGTGCGGTGGCGGCTGACCTGCCGCCAGGAAAGTGGTCTGCGGCGCTGGTTGGCCTGTGGTGGCCAGCGCCGTCGACTGCGCTACGCGGCGCCGCCGCACATTGGAATCAAGCCTGTACGCAACAACAGCAGTATTCAAACGATCTTACAAACCTGCGGACTGAACTCGACGCGCACAATCAAGGCCACACCGCCGACGATCTGAGCGCTCGGTACCACGACGGTGCAAAGTTTCACATGGATCTCGCCGAGAAGTACCAGCACAAGGCTGAGGCTTTCAATTCAGCAGCTGATGCAATCGATTACCTGCGCAGCCGACTGACCGACATAGCGAGTAGGGGCAATCAGGACATAGATCGGATCCTTTCGTCGAAAGAGCCTGTGCCAGTGCAATTGGAGGAAGTGCTCCGGGTCCAACAGGACTGCAATGCTGAAGCAGCGAATGTGAGCCGAGACGTTGTTGACAAAATCACGGCTGCTACGCAGAAGATCCTAAAAGACGAGGGCTTTGGGGGTGACGCCCAAACCTGGGCGCGAGAGCACGGCTTCAATACAGACAACGCTCCGCGTCCACGCCCCATCAGCGCGGACGATCTGAAATCGCCACCGACCTCGCAGGCAGGTTCAGCGGTTGGCGGTGGCGGGTTTCCTGGCGACGGCTCGCATTCTGGTGGGGGCGTGCCAGCGGCCGCGCCGGCAGGGTCGAGGACTGGCGGTGGTGGGTTTCCTGGCGACGGCTCGCATTCTGGTGGGGGTGTGCCGGCAGCGGGGCCGGCAGCTTCGAGTGTTGGTGGTGCAGGTTTTGGAGGCGCTGGACCGCCACCCGGGCTCCAACCAGGCGTCCCCATACACAGCACTGGCGGACCGATGTCATCAGGAATGCCAGCCGGCATGACCGGAGCCCCACCGATGGCAGGGGGAGGCCTCGGTCAAGGCTTACCCACCGGGATGGGCGGATCACCGAACTCGGGAATGTCCCCAGGCCAGCTGGGAGGTCTTGGCGGGCAACCGTTCCCGGGGGCAGGGCCGATGCACGGTTTGGATTCGGGGGCCAGCCAAGCTGCTCAGGCACCACCGCCGGTGACCCCGACCGTCTCTGCGGGCGGGGCGTTCGTCGCGGCGAGTCCGCCGGTTGATCCAACTCCGGCCGCGTCCGAGGCCCATGCTGCGTCAACCAGCGGCGGAGTTGCTCCGGCGGCACCGGCGGTTATGAGTGGGAGTTCTTGGTCGACGCCCGTCGCGTCCGTTGGCGGCGGCCCGGCCGTCTCCGCAGGACCGTTGCCCGCCTACGGCTCCGATTTGCGCCCGCCAGTTGTGGCAACCCCTTCCGTGCCATCGGTTCCAGCTGGGCCAGTCTCAGGCGCACCGGTCTCGGGTGCGCCGGTCGCATCCTCGCCGGCGTCGTCCCCTTCAGCGGGTGGGCCGTTGGTTTCTACGGTGGATCGGACCGGTCCTGGGGTAGCGGCTGGTCAGACCGGGGCGAACCCGTCGGCGATGGCCGGCGCGTCGGCACTGTCCGCGACTACTGGTGCTGGTGCCGGCGCGGCGTCGGGAAGGGCCTCCGAGCAGCAACGGCTGCAACGCATTGTCGATGCGGTGGCCCGCCAAGAGCCGCGGCTGTCGTGGGCTGCCGGACTGCGGGATGACAACACGACCACCCTGCTGGTCACCGACCTCGCCGGCGGGTGGATTCCGCCTCATGTCCGATTGCCTGCCCACCTATCCCTACTCGAGCCGACCGCGCGACGTCGCGATGTCAGCGTCGTGGACATGCTCGGCGCCGTCGTGGTCGCGGCCGCCCATGAGCCCAACGCCTACGTTGAAGAAGAGGGTCCGGACGCGCCCGCGCTGAGCGGTGACCGGCTGGCCCGCTCGGCCGTGCCTGACGTCGATGAGCTCGGGCCCACGCTCGTGGACGCCGTGCGCCGCCGCGATGGTCTACCTCGCCTCGCGCAGGCTGTCGCCGCACCTGCGGTACGAAACACCGGTGTCCTCGAGAACGAAATCGAGCTGCTGCGTGGGTGTATCACCGAAATTCAACACTCGGTAATGAACGCTTATCCTCATCACGAACTCGCCGCAGTTGGCGATTGGATGCTGCTGGCCGCTATCGAGGCCTTGATAGACGAGCACGAATATCTCGCGAAATACCATCTGGCCTGGTTCGAGGTAATCAGCCGACGGGGTGGCGAGTAAGCCCGGGCGGCACGTCAACGTGAATACCGATTCTGATGTGCTGTGCAAAAATGGTGCAACGGTCGAACGGTCGTGCCCAGACGGCGCGAGACGTTTGCGAGTGGGGTGGAGGTGAGATCGTGGGTGGTCCCGGCGGAACCATCAAAGCGGATGTCCCGGTTCTGGGTGGGCTGGCAGCCGCACCCCCACCACAAACCCCGATCCCGGCCCCTGTTTCCGCGCCCGACCCGTCGCCCGCCGGGATTTGGACCGGCGTTCTGAATGCCGCTGGCAATGCTGGTGTCCCGAGTGATGCTGCGGACACCGTTGAAAAAGACGCCGATCGTCGCAAGCATGCTGCCGACGCCGCGGCCAAGTTCCCGGCCAACGAAGCCGATTCGGCAAAGCAGATGCAAGGCGTGGGTGACCAAGCTCCGCAGATGATCCAGCAGGTCGTGCAAGGTCTTACGGGTGCGCTCGGCGGCGTGATGGGACCGCTGACGCAGCTCCCGCAGCAGGCGATGCAAGCCGGCCAAAGCGCCATCCAACCGCTGATGAGCGCAGTTCAGGGCGCCCACGGCGCCGGAGCCGCGCTGGCCGGCGACTCGCACCTTGTCGATAGCGTCGGTGGCGGAGAGTCCGGACTGGGCGGCGGCGCCGGAGGTGGCGGAGCGGGTCTCGGCGGAGGTGGCGGCACCACCCCCGCCAGCTCACTAGGTCCGCCGCCAGTACCGACGTCATCACCGCCAACAACCCCCGCCGGCGCGAAGGTGCCGATCGCGCCACCGGTGGGTGGGACGCCGACGATGGGCGGCCAGACGGGCATGGGCGGTATGGGAATGATGCCGCCGGGCGCAATGGGTGGCCACGGCGAAGGCGGCAGTAAAGAGAAGCCCCCCGAGAAGCGTGTGACGGCCCCAGGCGTGCCCAACGGTCAGCCGGTGAAGGGCCGCATAACGCTCCCCCCGAGCGCTCCCGGCCCCAAACCCGGCGAGGAAAAGCCGACCGTCGTCACCAACAGGCCGAACCGACGGATCGTGATCATGCCGAGCGAGGACGAAAGCAAGGAATAGCCCGAGTCGAAGGTGACTGGTCGCGCAGTGCTGCACGGCAGTAGTGTCGCCTCGTAATCGCGGCCGATCGATTCCGCAGCACGGGTTGAACATTATTAACTGCAAACCTGACGACTCGTGCATGCTATTGATACGGCTGCAGCGGAGCGCAGCGACGGATCACATTTCGTGGTACGACATTCGCGGCCAGAAGGTGTGGGAGTAGCAACTCGAGTGTCCGGGACGGATGCGGCGCCGCGGGGGCGCATAGGCGGTGTAGAGCGGGGGAGTCGTTGACCGGTCCGCTGATGACGCAGGCGGTGACGGCGTTGTCCCGTGGTCACAACCTGTTCGCCGGAAACACCAGCGACGCCGGCATCACATCGCTGAGCACGCACGCACATAGCGACGGGTTGCCAAATACCGCAGCCGCAAGGTCACTGCAATCAGCAGAGCAGCTGCGGCGTTCCGCCGATACCGACCAGGCACTGGCGCGCGTCACGGCGACGGCCCGGGCCGACCGCGCGTACGCGAAGTCGGCGACGCGGCGAGTGCTGGACGACGCGTTGGCGGACTCGATGCCGGCCGCCGATACACCGACCGGCCGACGCGAGGCGATGACGCGGATGGCAGCCAGGCTGCGAGCCCAACACCGGCACATCGTGGACGCACATCGGCGGGCGCGACTGCTGGCACTGCGGCTACGACGGTTGCGCTACCACCAAATGCCGGCAACGCGAATTGACAAAAGCGGGCGCGGCGCCGTCTTGAAGGCGATCCGTAAAGCCTTGGACATCAAAGGTATTCATGATCCGGCAGCCCGGGCCCGCTGGGAGCGGGGCATGGATTTGGTGGCCCGTCGCGAATCCAACTACGACGCTCGCGCCGTTAACAACTGGGATTCCAACGCGGTTCGGGGCACGCCCAGCAAGGGCGCCTGGCAATTCATTGCGCCCACATTCGCGGCGTATCACCAGCCGGGAACCTCGCACGACATCCACAACTTGCTGGCCCAAGCCTGCGCGTTCATCAACTACGCGATGGGTCGCTACGGCGTTGCCGCCGACGCGTCGAATTTGGCTGATCTGATTCAGCAGGCCGATCCTCGTCGATCACCCAAGGGGTATTGAGCATGCCGCTGAGCTTGTCCAACCGCGACCAGAACTCCGGGCACCTGTTCTACAACCGCCGACTGCGCGCGGCGACTACCCGCTTCTCGGTGCGGATGAAGCACGACGACCGCAAGCAGACCGCCGCGCTGGTGTTGTCGATGGTGCTGGTCGCCATCGGCATCGGATGGATGATGCTGCTGAACGTGCTGAAACCCACTGGCATTGTGGGAGAGTCGGCCATCATCGGTGACCGCGATTCCGGAGCGGTCTACGCCAAGATCGATGGCCGGCTGTATCCGGCGCTGAATCTGACGTCCGCGCGGCTGGCGACCGGGACTGCGCAGCAGCCGACGTGGGTCAAGGCCGCCGAAATCGCGAAATACCCGACCGGACCGCTGATCGGCATTCCAGGCGCCCCGGCGGCCATGCCGATCAATAGAGGTGCGGCTTCGGCTTGGGCGGTGTGCGATACGGCGGGTCGCCCGCGCAGCGGAGACAAGCCCGTCGTGACGTCGATCGCGGGACAGCTCAACGGATTCGGACGGGCAGAGCCGCTGGCCGAGGACGCGGGTGTGCTCGCCACGTTCGAGGGCAACACCTACGTGATCTGGGGCGGCAAGCGCTCGCAGGTCGATGCGCTCAACAGAGCGGTCACGCTGAGTCTGGGCCTCGACCCGGGAGTGACGGCGCCGGTGGAGATTTCGCGGGCACTCTTCGACGGACTGCCCGCGACCGAACCGCTACGCGTCCCGGACGTGCCCCTGGCAGGCACTCCGTCGACATGGGTGTCGGGGTCGCAGGTGGGTGCGGTGTTGCAGGCCCAAACCTCCGGCGGCGGCAAGCAGTTCTACGTGCTGCTGCCCGACGGAGTGCAAAAGGTCACCAGCTTCGTCGCCGACCTATTGCGTAGCGCCAACTCCTATGGTTCGACGGCGCCCCGCGTGGTCACACCCGACGTGCTGGTCAACATTCCGCAGGTGAATTCGCTGCCCGTCGACTACTACCCGACCAAGCGACTGAATTTCATTGACACCGAGGCTAATCCGACGACCTGTGTGGGTTGGGACAAAGGCTCGACGGATCCGCAGGCGCGCGTCGTCATCTACAACGGTCGCGGACTCCCGGTGCCGTCATACCTGGACAACCGGATCGTGCATCTGGTGCGCGACGATCGCGATCCGGCATCCGTTGTCGCCAACCAGGTTCTGGTCTTGCCGGGCGCGGCCAACTTCGTCACCTCGACCAGCGGGGTGGTCACGTCGGACTCCCGTGAGTCGTTGTTCTGGGTCTCGGACAACGGGGTGCGGTTCGGGATCGCTTCTAACGACGACACATTGCGGGCCCTCGGGCTTGATCCGTCGTCGGCGGTGCAGGCTCCGTGGCCGTTGCTGCGGACTTTCGCTGCGGGACCGGCGTTATCGCGTGAAGGAGCACTCTTGGCTCGAGACACGGTGCCGGCGCTCGGCAAGGTGGCAGTGGTGACAACGCCAGCGAAGGCGGGAGGCTAGAAGATGTCGAAGAAAGCGTTCCCTATCAACAGGGTCAAGATCGAGCCGCCCAAACCCGTTCGGGTAGCACCGAATGCGCCGATCGCTTTACCAGAACGCGAGCCGCGCAACATCTGGGTGATGATCGGAGTGCCGGCGCTGATCGTCGCGCTGATCGGCACGATCGTGATGCTCTACGTCTCCGGTGTGCGCAGTCTGTCCACCGGCTTCTTCCCGCTGATGGGCATCGGTGCGTTCAGCATGCTGGCGTTCTCCGGGCGGTTCGGCCGGGCACGCAAGATCACCTGGGGCGAAATGGAAAAAGGTCGCCGCAGGTATCTCCGCGACCTGGACGTGAACCGTGACGAGATCCAGACCGCGGTGTGCGCGCAGCGCGAATGGCAGGACTCCCTGCACTCCGACCCGCGTGGGCTCGGCGCCATCATCGGCGGTCCGCGGATGTGGGAACGCGGCCGCGGCGAGATGGATTTCCTGGAGGTGCGATTGGGCACCGGCGTACAGCACGCCCCGGACTCCGTGTTGTCCGTGACCTGGCCCGACATCGCCTCCGATGAGGAGCTCGAGCCGGTCACCGGGCAGGCGCTGCGTGATTTCATCTTGGAACAGCGCAAGATTCGCGACATCGCCAAGGTGGTGAACCTGCGTTCGGCGCCGGGATTCAGCTTCGTCGGCGAAGACCTGGACCGGCTGCGTTCACTGCTGCGTTCGATGCTGAGTTCGCTGGCGGTGTTCCACAACCCGCGCGACGTGAAGCTGATGGTGGTGACGCGCAATCCCGACGTGTGGTCGTGGATGGTGTGGCTGCCGCACAACCTGCACGACGAATTGTTCGACGCCTGCGGATGGCGGCGCCTGGTCTTCGCCACGCCCGAGGAGCTGGAAGAGACGCTCGGCGCCGAGCTGCACATGAAGGGCAAGCGCGGTGCGTGGACACCGCTGGCGGCCGCCAGTCCGACCGCGATGGGCTCCATGCTCGAAACCGGCGCCGACGCGGTCGATCTGGGCCCGCACCTGGTGATCGTCGACGACAACACCGGTAGCCCCGACGCGTGGGAGAGCGTGGTCGGACAGGTCGGCAAGGCCGGAATCACGCTGCTGCGCATCGCGTCACGGGTGGGCACTGGCGTCGGCTTCACCGACGATCAGGTCTTCGAGATGGACGAGCGCCATGGCGGTACCAACGGAGAGGTCAAACTCAGTCGGAACGGCTTCGACGCCGACGGCGAAGACGAACGACCGGCCCCGTTGTTGCGGGTGCGCGGCAAGTTCTTCGCCCATGCCGACCAGCTGTCGATCCACCGGGCCTACCGGTACGCGCGGGCGATGGCCCGCTGGTCACCGACCAGCCGCAGCGAGATGGCCGAGTCCACCGGCGGGGCAACCGAATTGCTGCGGGCCCTCGGCATCGCCGACCCGCGCGACCTGGATGTCGACAAGCTATGGGCGGAGCGGCGCGGCCGCGGTGACGAGCGTTGGTGCGAGGTCCCGGTGGGCGCCAAGCCCAGCGGCGAACTGCAGAACGTCATCCTGCGCGCCAAGGACTTCGGCGGCTTCGGTTTCCACTCCGTGGTCATCGGTACCAGTGGCTCGGGTAAGTCGGAGTTCTTCCTGTCGCTGGTCTACGGCATCGCGTTGACGCACTCACCGGAGGCGTTCAACGTCATCTTCGTCGACATGAAGTTCGAATCCGCCGCCCAGGACATCCTGGGCATCCCGCACGTCGTCGCCGCGCTGTCGAACCTCGGCAAGGACGAGCGGCATCTGGCCGAGCGGATGCGCCGCGTCATCGACGGGGAGATCAAGCAGCGCTACGAGCTTTTCACGTCGGTGGGCGCGCGCGACGCCAACGACTACGAAGAGATCCGGCTCGCCGGTCGAGACCTGCCGCCGGTGCCGGTGCTGCTGGTCATCGTCGACGAATACCTGGAGTTATTCGCCAACCACGAGAAGTGGATCAACCTCATCATCCACATCGGCCAGGAAGGCCGAGGCGCCAACGTCTTCTTCATGCTGGGCGGGCAGCGCCTGGACCTATCATCCCTGCAGAAGGTCAAGTCCAACATCGCGTTTCGTATCGCGCTGCGCGCCGAGTCCGGCGACGACAGCCGCGAGGTGATCGGCTCGGACGCCGCCTACCACCTGCCGTCGAAGGAGAACGGGTTCGCGCTGCTGAAGGTCGGGCCGCGCGATCTGGAGCCGTTCCGCTGCTTCTATCTGTCCGCGCCGTTTGTGGTGCCCAAGACGGCGGAGGTCGCCACGACGGTCGACATGACGCTGACCAAGCCGCGGCTTTACAACTGGCTGTACCAGCCGCTGGACATGGCCGACGCCGCCGCATTGGAAGCCGCGGCCGCCGTCGATGCGGAACCCGACGAATTCCTCTATCACGACGACGGTTTCAAGCGGAAGAAGATCGTCGACGTGCTGCGGGAGTCGCTGCACAACGTGCCGCACCGCGCGCCGCGCCGGCCGTGGTTGGAGCCGCTGGAAGAGCCCGAGCCCGTCGATGCGCTGGTCTCCGCCTACCGCGGCAAGCCATGGCATGTCGACTACGGCCGCAACCCGGGGCTGATGTTCCCGGTGGGCGTCATGGACATTCCCGAAGAGTCGAAGCAGATCGTGCACGCGGTGGACGCGCTGCGCAGCAACGTCATCGTGGTCGGCGCCAAGCAGCGCGGCAAGACGACCACATTGATGACGCTGTTGTGTTCGGCCGCAACGATGTACAGCCCGGCAAGGGTGACGTTCTTCTGCATCGGCGGGGCAACCCTGGCACAGGTCGCATCGCTGCCCCACGTCACCGACATCGTCTCGCCCAAGGACGCCGAGGGCATCGAGCGGATCTTGAGCAGCATGGACGCGTTGATCGACGCGCGCGAGGATTCGTTCCGGCGTCTCAAGATCGACCTCGATGGCTTCCGCGAACGCCGGTTCTCGATGGGCAGCGACGGCATCGGCGGCACCGACCCCAACGACCCGTTCGGTGACGTCTTCGTGGTGGTCGACGACTACGACGACCTGTATTCGAAAGACACCGTCCTGGGCGACCGCATCATCTCGCTCAGCAGCCGCGGTCCCGAGTACGGAGTGCACTTGATGTGCAGCGCCGGCGGCTGGATTCACGGCCAGCGGCAAAGCCTGCTGCAAAACGCCACGGCGCGAATCCAATTGCGGTTGGCCGACCCGAGCGAGAGCCAGATGGGGCACTCGTCGCTGGAGTCGCGCGACGCGGCCCGGCGGACATTGAACCGTCCCGGCTTCGGCCTGACGGACAGCCTGCATGAGTTGCGCGTCGGGATGCCCGCGCTGAGCGACCCGGCCACCGGCGCGTTGGTGAACATCATCGACGTCGGCTCCCGCATCGCCGAGGTCGCCGGCGTGACCAAGCACGCGACCCTGCAGCGGCTGCCGCAGCGTGTTGAACTGCGAGCGATCCTCGAGTACGAAGCCGCGCACCCGACTGGTGACGACCTGTCGATTTCGTTCGCCATCGGCGAGCGCCACGAACTGGGCCCGGTGCCGCTCAAGCTTCGCGAAAGCCCGGGGTTGATGATCCTGGGCAGGCAGGGCTGTGGAAAAACCTTGTCGCTGGTCGCGATTGGCGAAGCGATCATGAATCGCTTCGGGCCCGAAGAAGCACAGCTGACGCTGATCGACCCCAAAACGGCCGCGCACGGGCTGCGAGATCTGCACGGACCGGGCTACGTGCGGGCGTACGCCTACGACCAGGACGAGATCGACGAGGTCATCACCCAACTCGCTCAACAGGTCCTGCTTCCCCGGCTGCCTCCCAAGGGTCTGAGCCAGGAGGAGCTGCGGTCGCTGAAGCCGTGGGAAGGGGCGCGGCATTTCGTGCTCATCGACGATGTCCAGGACCTGCGTCCGGACCAGAGCTACCCGCCGAAGCCACCGGTGGGCGCGGCGCTGTGGAAGCTGATGGAGCGGGCCCGGCAGATCGGTCTGCACGTGTTCACCACCCGTAACAGCGCGAATTTCGCGACGCTGCAAATGGATCCGTGGATGCGGTTCCAGAACTCGGCGAAGGTGACCCAGCTCTACATGGACAATGATCCCCAGAACAGGATCAACCGGACAGTGCGCGCCCAGTCCCTGCCGCCGGGACGTGGTCTGCTGCTGAGCGCCGACGGCGATGTCGAGGGGATCCTGGTCGGGCTGCCGTCAACGGTGTCGCCGCCGCCACAGCACTAGGCACTCGCCAGGCTCGGTTCGGTAACTGGTTGTGGCTCCGGCACTTCCGTGCGCACGGGAGCAACCGACCGGGGGATCCCGCGCGGCCACCAGAACCACCGGCCCAGCAGCGCCACGATCGACGGCACGATGAAGGCCCGCACCACCAAGGTGTCCAGCAACAGCCCCACCGCGATGGTCGTGCCGATCTGGGCGATGCTGAGCACGCTGCTACTGAGCAGCGCCAGCATGGTGAGCCCGAAGACGATGCCGGCAACCGTGACGACGCCACCGGTGCCGCCGAAGGCGCGGATGATCCCGGTTCTCAGGCCCGCTGCGGCCTCCTGTTTGATGCGCAGTGCCAGCAGCAGGTTGTAATCCGCGCCGACGGCGATCAGTGCGATGAACGCGATCGGCGCTACCGCCCAATGCAATTCATGATGCAGCAGGTGCTGCCAGATCAGCACGCTGGCGCCGAGCGCCGACGCATAGGAGGCGACGACCGTCCCGACGACGACCAGCCCGGCGACCGGGCTGCGCAGCATGACCGTGACGATGATGAAGATCAGCGCCAGCGCCGCACCGACGAGCAACGACGTGTCGCGGGCGACGAGCCGCTGCAGGTCGGTCGTCACCGGACCGACGCCGGCCAGGTCGACCCCCGTCGGTGTCAACGTCCCCTCCTTGGTGGCCTCCTTGATCGCGGCGCGCACCTGCTCCGTCCGCGCGGCGCCGTCACCACCCCACTCTGCGCCTTCGCCGTACACCAGGAAATAGGTGGCTCGGCCGTCCGCGGAAGTCAACTGGTGCAACACGTCGACATAGCGGGGGTCGGTCAATGCCCGCTGTGGCATGTAGAAGCCGGAGGCGTCGCTGCCCTGGAACTGCGTGGCGATCTCGCCAAGGTAATCGGTCAACTGGTGCATCTGCGGTCCGATAGACTCGCTCAACCCCAGCAACTCATGGGTGGCCGAACGAGCCTGCCCCAGAGCATCTTTCATCGAAGTTACACTTTGTGGCAGCTCCGCCATCGCCCTGGCGGCGGTGTTCGAACCGCTGGTCAGCTTTGCGGCGCCATCACCGAGTTGCGACGAGGTCCGCATCAAACTGTCGACGGGCGCAAGCACGCGGTCGACCGTCGAGCAGATCGGATTGTTCGCGCAGTCCGGGGTCTGCGCGACGAAGCCGCGGAGCGGGTCGAGGTAGCCCGATACCTGGGTGACGGTGCGTTGCACGCCGTCCATGCCCGAGCGCATGTCGCCCGCGGCGGCGGACATGTCGGCGAGTCCCGAACTGCCGCCGCGTAATCCGCTGCCGAGGCTGTCGACCGCGTACTGCGTCTGTGCAAGCGCCTGGTCCAGCGCGGCGACCCGGCCGAGTCGTTGTGTCAGGGAGTCCACGGTCTCGCCGAACTGATGACCGAGCACGCCCGCCTGATAGCTCAGCGTCGCCTGGTCGGGAACCTTGCCGTCCGGTCGGCTCGCGGACTGCACCAGGCGCACACCCGGTACGGCCATGATGTGGCGGGTGATTCGTTCGATGGCGATGAGACCGGCCGGGTTGCGCAGGTCGTGGTCGCCCTGGATGGTAACCACGTCGGGCAACAGCGCGTTGGCGGCGAAGTGCCGGTCCGCGCTGGCGTAACCGCGGCCGGAGTCGGTGGTCGAGGGCGTGGCAGCGGGTTCGTTCCAGCCGACGCGCAAGGTGATCAGCGGCAGCGCAATCAACAGGATCAGCCCGCCCGCGGTGACCAGGACCGGCCCGGGCCACCTCGCCACGCTGGTCCCGACACGTCGCCAGCGCCGCGCCGTCCTCGACGGCCGCGGTTCGAGGTACCCACGCCGCGCCGCCAATGCCATCAACGCGGGGGTCAGCGTCAGCGCGGCGACCATCGTGGCCAGAATCCCGATGGCACACGGTATTCCGGCGCTGCGGAACATACCCACCTTTGCGAAGCTCAGACATGCCAGGGCCACCGACACCGTCAGCGCCGATCCGATCACGACGGGCGCGACGGCGCGGTAGGCATCGGCCAACGCCTGCGCGGGCGCGATGCCCTTGCGTCGGCCCTCGTGATATCGGCCGATGAGAAAGATCGCGTAGTCGGTGCCTGCGCCGAGCGTCATGGCGGCCATCAGCGCCACCGAAAACAGCGATACCTCAACGACATTGATGCGTCCGAGCTCGGCGACCACCGCCCGGCCCAGCGCCAGGGCGAGACCGACCGACATCAGCGGAATGCCGGCCGCGATCGGCGACTGGTACACCACCAGCAGTAGCAGCAGGATGAGGCCGACGGTGGCGGCGGTGATTCCGAGCATCTGCCGATCGATCGCCGCGAATTCGTCGACGATCGTCGCACCCGGGCCGGTGACGTGGACACGCAATCCCCCCGGCGGCGACAGTTTGGTGATCATGCCGCGCACGATGTTCACGGAATCCCGGGCCTGTGAGGTGCCGAGCATTCCGACCAGCCGCACCATCTCGGTGACGGCATGCCCGTCAGAACTCACCGCGCCGGCGGCGGTGGCGGGCTGCGACCACAGATCCGTCACCGCATTGACGTGACGGGGATCCGAGGACAGCGACGCCGTCATCGCGTCGTAGAACCGGCGATCACCCGCTGTCAACTTCTGATCCCGTTCCAGCACAACGTAAACAAAGTTGTTGCTGGGCTTCTGGTTGAACAACTGCGCGGCGCGAGAGGCGGCCACCGAGCTCGGTGCATCGGCCGGCATGAAGGTACGGGAGTGTGAATCCACCACCCGCTCCAGTTGCGGCACCACCAGATTCGCGACGCCGGCTACCAAGACCCACAGGCCGACGATGAGGACCGCGTAGCGGCCCATCAGCCTCGCGAACGCACCCGCCCGGTCATGCAACGGTCTGCCGATCGCCGGTGGGTCCTCCGAAGAGGTCGACGGCCACATGCCCGCCCCGGGACAGAGCCCGCACCCGCAGCGAACGTCGCGAGCCGATCGCCACCAGTGCGTGTAGTCCGGGCTCCGCGGCCGCGAATTCGGCCCGGACCTGTTCGGCAGAGGTGCCGTCGTGGGCGGCCTGGTCCAGCTTGGCCACCAGCATCGTGATCCAGCGCTGGGCCAGCGACAGCAGCAAGCCCTCCTCGTCGCCGAACAGCCGAGTCACCTCGGACGTTGCGCCGGCCAACGCCAGGGCCCCTTCGGGATCGGTCTCGGCGACCTTGATCAGTTGGGCCATGAAGGCCATCCGCTCGTGCAGCAGTGTCCATGTCATGACTCGACGTTAGGAAGACGGACCCCCGGTGCGCGTCGTGCCGAAGTTCGGTTTCCGTCTCCTACTACGGGCGGAGGCCGGTGCCGACCGCAGGATGATGCTTCCACACGGCGCACTCTTCTAGGATTGGTCGATGTTGCATGCCGCGCGGGCCCTGCTGCGGGACCGGCTGCGCGCGCAGGGCGAATTGATCCCTGTCGGCATCACCTGGTCGTCGATGGTGATCACCGACGGCCTCGTGATCTTTGGCGGGCTGCTCGCGACGCTCCAGCGGCCGGCATCCGACTTGCCCGCCGCCCTGGTTGCCTTCGCGATCCTTCTTGTACCGCCGCTGCTGTTTCTCTTCTTCAGCATCAAGCTGGGGCCCGCCGTCCTGTGGGTCACCTGGTCGGCTGCCACCGCGGTGATGCTGTTCGCAACGTCTACGCCCATTCGCGCCGACTTCGCCCCGGCGTTGCTCGTGCTGATGGTCGGCGCCGTCGGGACGCTGACGAATGCGCTCGGCGGGCTTCTGGCGGCGGTGTCGGCGAGCGCCCTCCTTCTCACCGCCGCTGCACTGCATCGCCTCGACGCGGTGGTGCTCTACTTGGGCTTCGTCGCGGGCGGCTGGCTGATCGGCTACCTCATGTGCACCCAGCGGCTGCTGTTGGCCCAAAAGATCCGCGCACAGGAGGCGCTGGCCGAGCACGCCGCGGCCGACGAGCGACGGCGCATCGCGCGAGAAGTGCACGACGTCATCGCCCACTCGCTGAGCATCACGCTGCTCCACGTGACGGGCGCGCGCCGCGGTCTGCAGCAGGACCGCGATATCGACGACGCGGTCGAGGCACTGCAGCAGGCCGAGCAACTGGGCAGGCAGGCGATGGCCGACATCCGGCGCACCGTCGGGCTGCTGGACAACGCGCCGACGAGGCCCGCGCGGACCGCGCCCGAACCCGGCCTCGACGACGTCGGCACCCTGGTCGCGGACTTCGAGCGGGCGGGCCTGGACGTGACGCTGCATGCCGACGGACTTGCCCAGAGCGTCCCGGCGACAGTCGGTCTCGCGCTGTACCGGATCGCCCAGGAATCGCTGGCCAACATCGCCAAACACGCGCCTGACTCGAAAGCGACTGTCGAGCTTCATGTTTCGCCGGCATCGGCGAGCCTCGTCGTCAAGAACCGGTTGCCGGCCGCGGTGAGCGCCAGCCGATCCGCCGAAGGTCGTGGCCTGCGCGGCATGCGTCAGCGCGTAGAACTGCTCGGCGGCGCCATCGACGTCGGGCCGACTAGCGAGGGTTGGTCGGTGCGGGCCGAGATTCCGCTGCAGGACGTCGACACCGGCTGGCGCCCGTGGTGGTGCAAGTCGTGATCGACGATCCACCCGAGATCGCCGTGCTGCTCGTCGACGATCAGGATCTGGTGCGTTCCGGTCTGCGGCGGATCCTGCGGCGCAAAGACGGCTTCGTCATCGTCGCCGAATGCGCCGACGGTGACGAGGTGTCCGCCGCGGTGGCTGCGCACCGACCCGACGTCGTTGTAATGGATCTGCGCATGCGCCGCGTCGACGGCATCGAGGCGACGCGCAGGCTGGCCGGCACTGCACCGGTGCTCGCGCTGACCACCTTCAACGAGGACGAGCTGCTGTCGGGTGCGCTGCGCGCCGGGGCGGCGGGTTTCGTGCTGAAGGATTCGTCCGCCGAGGAACTGATCCGCGCGGTCCGCGCGGTCGCCCGGGGCGACAGTTATCTGGATCCGGCGGTGACCGAGCGGGTGCTCAGCACCTACCGCAAGGCCGCCACGAGCCCCCGCGGGAGCGCCGTCGAAGAACTGACCACGCGTGAGCTCGACGTCCTGACGCTGATCGGTCAGGGTTTGTCCAACGCGGAGATCGCCGACGAACTGTGCATCTCCGAGGTCACGGTCAAGAGTCACATCGGGCGGATCTTCGGGAAACTCGACCTGCGGGATCGTGCCGCGGCGATCGTCTACGCCTACGACAACGGCATCGTGGTGCCGCGCTGAGGTTCTATAACGGCGCCGACTGATCCGCCAGGTTCAGCAGGACGTACGCCATGCACATCAGGAAGTTCAACACCACGAGAATCAGACCCGCGAACATCAGCGAGCGGGTCCCGCTTCGCTTGAGTCGCTTGTAGCGCGCGGCGCGCGCTTCACGGTCCAGCTGGATCGCGATCAATGCGAAATTGACATCCATCAATTCCTGCGCCGCGAGCGGTGCGCCGGCGAGCATTTCCCGCAAGCGCTCCGGTGCCGTTCGAACACCCACCCGTTCGAAGCTCTGGCACACCCTCCGCGCTCGCCGCCTGGCGAGCGTTTGATATCGCATATTCAGTTGAAATAAGCGTTGCCCTCGTTCGTCCCCCCAGGGATTTGACGGGGTCATCACATGCGGGAGTCTAATTCCACTCGACGCGTTTTAGCGATCTCTACACGAATTATGTTGCGACAGATCGACTCGGCGCGCCGCCCGTCATTTGCTCGGACGCGGGCAGGTCCAAATAACGCTCCAGGTTGCGATGCATGTTGATCACGCGCCGTTCCTCGCTGGACAGCACCAGGTGAGTGAAGCCGGGTTGATGCATCCCGCGCTGCAGGCCCGGCAGCACGCGGATGTCCTGGGTGAGCACCAGTCCGGGCTCGGCGTCCCCGGCATTGACGCGCACGTCGGCCGGCTTGTTGTAGGGCGCACCCGGCGGCATGTGGGTCATCAAGAACATGACCAACTCCCCTCGATCGGGGTCCGGGCCCGGCCGCGACACATGACGGTGAGGTGATCGGCGTTTGCCAGCAGCGTCATGTTGGGGAAGACGTTGTACTGATGCAGCCGCGTGATCCGGTCAGTGTCAGCCCAATCCAGATCGACGCCGCGCTCGGCGGCGAACGACCGTGTGCGCGCGGCGATCAGATCCTGGACCGTCTGCCCGGGCTGTCGCTCGTCGGCGGGAAACGGCGTGCCCTCGCCCGCGCCTATCAGCGCACCTTGCGTGTAAACGTAAGCGTCCCAAACCTCTTCATCGCTCAGCGCGCCCTCGAAGCGAGGGCTCTGCACGCCGTAGGGTTGGTCCGATTTCCCCGTATGACCCCAGATCTGCTGCGGCGCGTGGATGTCGTCGACGCAGCGCAGCAACTCGGGATGCAAGGTCTGAATGTGGTAGGTCTCGCTGTATCCGTCCGCGATCGTCTTCCAGTTGGCGTCGACCTCGACGGTGAGGGTGGCGTAGCAGCGGAAGTTCGCCAGACCACACCAGGCGATGTCGGAGGGTATCGCCTCCAGGTACTCGGCCAACGAAACCGCGCCGGGGTCGAGGTTGACGAAGACGAGTCCCTCCCACGTCTCAACCCGGGCAGGTATCAGCGGGAAGTCCGACATCCGCAGCGCGCCGAAGCCCTTGCGGTTGGGCACCCGTTTGAGCATGCCTGCCAGGTCCCACGTCCAGCCGTGATAGCCGCATTTGAGTTCGCGCAGTCCCGAGCCCGATCCCACGCACACGGAGTTGCCACGATGTCGGCAGACGTTCTGGAATGCGCGCAGCACCCCGTCGTCACCGCGGACGATCAGGACGCCGTACGGTCCGCACCGGTACTCGAAGTAGTCCCCGGGCTCGCTGACGTGGTCCACCATGCAGGCCAGCTGCCACACCTTCGGCCACATCCGCTCGACCTCGAGCGCGGCGAAGGCGGGGGAGTAGTAGCGCTCGGCCGGAATTAGGGTCGGGCTTTCCGGCGGGGCGCCGATCGCGTCCTCCTGGACGT
>NZ_JAFAUS010000414.1 GCF_019243155.1 Mycobacterium sp. | reverse complement strand
ATCTTCGATGCGGCCGAGGACACCGTTCGGTGGAGCGTGCAGGCCGCGGGTGCGGCGCCGGTCGCCGTAATTCGGACGGCACTCATCGGCCCGGACCCCGCGACCGGCATCCCGGTGCAGCTGCGGTCCCAAGCCGTCGGCGGCGCGGGTGTTCTGGACGCCGACGGCCACGCCACCCTCCCCCTCGTCGATGCCCCACGGGGACCGATGACCGAGGCGACGGCGTGGGGTCACGACTGGTCAGCGACCTCGGTGATCATCGGCGCCGAAACGACCGAGTCCCGCGAAATCCGGGACCGGGTGCGGCGATGGGCACGGGCGCGTCTGGACATGCCACCGCCGGACGCTTTCCTGGCCGAGATATTGGCTTCAGAATCCGTCTATTAAGGCCTACTAAGTTCTGGGTGAATTCCCTATGCTGAGCGAGTGCCAAACACCTATCGAGTGGTTCAGTGGAACACCGGAAACGTCGGCAAAAGCTCGCTGAAGTCGATCGTCTCGAACCCCACGCTGGAATTAGTGGGCTGCTTCGCCTGGTCAGCGGACAAAGTCGGCCGCGACGCCGGTGAACTCGTCGGGATCCCGGCGGTCGGGGTGGCGGCCACCAACGACGTCGACGCGCTACTCGCGCTGAAACCCGATTGCGTGGTCTACAACCCGATGTGGATCAACGTCGACGAGCTGGTCCGCATCCTGTCCGCGGGTGTCAACGTCGTGACCACCGCGTCTTTCATCACGGGGCACAACCTCGGCGACGGTCGCGACCGAATAGTGGAGGCCTGCGAGAAGGGCGGCTCCACGATTTTCGGGTCCGGCGTCAGCCCGGGATTCGCCGAGTTGCTGGCCATCGTCTCCTCGATGGTGTGCAACCGGATCGACAGGATCACCGTCAACGAGGCCGCGGACACGACGTTCTACGACTCCCCGGAGACCGAGAAGCCCGTGGGCTTCGGTCAGCCGATCGACCACCCGGACCTGCAGGCGATGGCGGAGAAGGGCACGGCGATCTTCGGCGAAGCCGTCCGGCTGGTCGGCGACGCGCTGGGCGTCGAACTCGACGAGGTGCGCTGCGTCGCCGAGTTCGCCCAAACCACGGCGGACCTGGAAATGGCATCGTGGACGATCCCCGCGGGACACGTCGCCGGCACGTACATCAGCTGGCAGGGGATCGTCAACGGCAAGACACTGATCGACCTGAACGTCCGGTGGCGCAAGGGACAGACACTCGAACCCGACTGGAAGATCGAGCAGGACGGCTGGGTCATTCAGGTCGACGGGCAGCCGACGGTGACGACCAAGGTCGGCTTCCTGCCGCCGCCCTACTTCGAGGCCACCACGCTCGAGGAATTCATGG
Organism: Mycobacterium sp.; assembly: GCF_019243155.1. Lineage (GTDB taxonomy): Bacteria > Actinomycetota > Actinomycetes > Mycobacteriales > Mycobacteriaceae > Mycobacterium. Next base: position 3,978 of record NZ_JAFAUS010000414.1, on the reverse strand, counting down.
ACCTCGGTCACATCATGACGGCGATGCCCGCCATCAACGGGATCGCGGCCGTCGTCGCCGCGGCGCCGGGCATCGTCACCTACGCCGACCTTCCGCTGACCCTCCCGCGGGGAAACGCGTACGTCAGCTAGCGTCTCCCGACGCCGCCGCGCGGGTTTGGTGTGCGGGCACCGAGCATTGCTCAGCGGACGTGAAAAGGCGTGGGCACCACCATGTTTGCGTCGGATCGGCGGCACCGGACACGCCGCGTGGCAAGCCATCATCGGTGTCCGGGGAGGGGCGCCGGCGTCACTGCGTTGGCCCGGGAGGCTCGCCGGGTTCCATCCCGGACGGTTGGTTGGTCGGCGAGTCCCCCAAATATCGCCGTAACCGGAGCAGCTGATTGACCACCATGCCGACGCCCAGCAGCATCAGGCCCACCACTACCGCCACCACTATCGCGGTGCTCATGAACTCCATGATGACAGGGCGAGGGTTTCAATAGGGTCCTTTGCCGGGTAGGTACAAGCGCATGAGTAACGAAGACAAGTTGAAGAACAAGATCGAAGACCTGGGCGGCCGTGCCAAGGAAGCAGTCGGCAAGGCCACCGGTGACGACGACACCAAGAATGAGGGCCGGGGCGATCAGGCGAAGTCCAGCCTGAAGGATGCCGGCGAGAAGGTGAAGGACGCCTTCAAAAAGTAACGGCGGTGAGCAAACCAATAAAAAGGCGTTGCCTGGCGGCGTGCGCTGCGTCGGTACTGGCGAGTTTCGCCGTCCCGAACGTGGCCGCGCCGTCGGCGGCTGCCGAGCCATGCCCGGACGTGGAGGTGGTATTCGCTCGCGGCTCAGGTGAGGCGCCCGGGGTCGGTGGCATCGGGCAGGCCTTCACCGACGCGCTGCGCGGCGAGGTCGGCGGCAGGGCCCTCACGGTGTATGCGGTCAACTACCCCGCTAGCACCGACTTCGGCAATCCCGACTTCCCGTCGACCGTGATCGACGGCATCCGCGACGCCACTTCCCACATCGAGACGATGACCGCGAACTGCCCCAACACCAAGGAAGTTTTGGGCGGTTACTCCCAGGGCGCCGCGGTGGCGGGATACGCCACCTCCGCCGCCGTCCCCGCGGGCGTGCCCGCGTCGGCGGTACCCCCGCCGATGCCGCCGGGGATCGCGAACCACGTCTCCGCGGTGGCGTTGTTCGGAACGCCGTCGGGACAGTTCCTCGAGAAGTACCACGCGCCCGCGCTCGTCATCGGGCCGCTATACCAACCGAAAACCATTCAGTTGTGCGCTCCGGGCGACTCGATCTGCGGCAACGGCGACGACCCGCTTGCCCACGTCTCCTATCCGGTTAATGGCATGACAAACCAAGCCGCCGACTTCGCCTCAAGTCACCTCTAGGCCGACGGTTCTGCACAATCAGTCCATGCGGATTCTCATCACGGGTGGCACGGGATTTGTCGGCGGCTGGACTGCCAAGGCCATAGCCGACGCGGGGCACTCGATTAGATTCCTGGTGCGCACCCCCGAGAAGCTGCAGACCTCGGTCGCGAAGCTGGGCGTCGACGTCTCGGACTTCGCCGTCGCCGACATCACCGATCGCGTAGCGGTGCGCGAGGCATTGCAGGGATGCGACGCCGTCGTGCACAGCGCCGCTCTGGTCGCCACCGACCCGCGGCAGACCACCGAGATGCTCACCACCAACATGCAGGGCGCCCAAAACGTCCTCGGTCAGTCCGTGGAGCTTGGCCTGGATCCCATCGTCCACGTCTCGAGTTTCACCGCACTGTTCCATCCGGGCCTACAGACGATGACGGCCGACTTGGCGGTCACCGGTGGAGCGGACGGCTACGGCACCTCCAAGGCGCAGGTCGACATCTACGCCCGGGGGCTGCAGGACGCCGGCGCCCCGGTCAACATCACCTATCCCGGGATGGTCATCGGTCCGCCGGTCGGCGACCAGTTCGGTGAGGCCGGCGAGGGCGTCAAGGCCGCGCTGCAGATGCACGCCATCCCCGGCCGTAACGCGGCGTGGCTGATCGTCGACGTCCGCGACTTGGCCGCCTTGCACGCGGCGCTGCTGGAGCCCGGGCGGGGGCCGCGCCGCTACACCGCGGGTGGTCACCGAGTTCCGGCGTCCGAGCTGGCGAACATCCTCGGCGAGGTCGCAGGCACCCCGATGGTCGCGCTTCCGATCCCGGACACCGCGTTGCGGGTCGCCGGGGCGGTGCTCGACCGGGCCGGGCGGTTCCTCCCCTTCGAAACCCCCTTCACGTGGGCGGGGATGCAGTACTACACGCAGATGCCGGCGTCCGACGATTCGCCGAGCGAAACCGAACTCGGGGTGGCCTACCGCGATCCGTCCGAGACCATGAAGGACACGTTCGAGGCCCTTCGCAGCGCAACCGCCTAGGCCGATCGTCAGCGGCTGGGCAAGAAACGGACCAGGCCGACCACGCCCGCCCCCACGAACGGCACCGGCGCCAACGTCGCGATCAACGCGCTTTTGGTGCCGACGAGCGGTTTACTCCGCAGGCCCAACAGCAGGTCGGCGCTGTCGCTGGTCAACGCGGCGGTCGCCCAGCCGCGGAACTCGCTGTCGCGCCCGCGCAGCCAGGCGACACAACCACCCGAGCCCAGCACCAAGTCGCGAATCCCGATCGTTTGCATCAGCAGCGTTTCGGTCCCGGATTCCGGCGAGAAGAAGCGCGAGGGCGCCAGGAGCATGGCGGCGCCGACCGCGACGCGGGCCGCCGCAACCCAGGCCAGAATCTGCGGCGCAATCCGGGGCTGGTCGTCGGTCACCCGCTAACCGTAACCGCAGTCCGCTAGCTGGCGGGCTTGATTTCCAGGCCGACGTGCACCTTGTCGATACCGCCGCGAACGATCGAGTGCGCATAGAACCACCACGCGTGGTACCAGTAACGCTTCAGCACCGCGTTGTAGACGCGCCGCGTCTCCGACTTCGGCAACACCCGGGCGATCCCCTCGACCGGGTCGCTCTTCGGCTTGCCCAACGCGGCACTGCGGGCGATCGTCACCCGGGGCGTGTTGTTGATCCGCTTGGTCTTCCACGAGCCGTCGTCGGTGATGACCAGCAACTTGTCACCCTCGGGCACACCCCAGATCGGCGTCGGCTTGGGGCGGCCGTCCTTGGTGAAAGTGGTCAACAGTAGGTACTTGGACGAGATGACGTCCTGGAAACTGGTAGCCACGCTGTTCGCCTTTTCTTTCGGTGATGATGACAGGGCACATGCCCAAATCGTTAAGTTTCTTAAACGTGTCGGTCGCCACTCCGGCGCGAACACCCCGAAATTCGTTTTAGGCGATTACTTTAAGCCGCCCCACCCGACCCGCGAAATACTGACCGGATTCTGGGTGGGTATGCCGGATGGCGACGGCTGAAAAAGCTGTAGTCAGTTTGCGGCGGCCGCGGTCGAAATCGATTGGCTCACCGTGTAACTGTCGATGCCTTCGGTCCCCAGTTCGCGTCCGTAGCCGCTGTTCTTGACGCCGCCAAACGGCGCCGCGGGATCCATGATGTAACCCTCGTTGACGCCGAAAGTACCGGACCGGACCCTCGCGGCCACGCCGTACCCGCGGTCGATGTCGGAGGTGAAAACCGAACCCGCCAAGCCGTATTCGGAGTCGTTGGCGATCCGGATCGCCTCGTCCTCATCGCGGTAGGGGATCACGGTCAGCACCGGGCCGAAGATCTCCTCGCGGGCGATCCGCATGTCATTGCTGGCATCGCTGAAAAGCGTTGGCCGCACATACCAGCCGGATTCCAAGCCGTCGGGCAACTCGGTGCCGCCGACTACCAAACGCGCACCTTCACTTTGGCCGGTCTCGATGTAGCCACGCACCCGCTCCTGCTGACGCTGCGCCACCAACGGACCGATCTGAGTGTTGGGATCAGCGGGGTCGCCCACCGTCATCGCCGCCATCCCCGCCGCCAACGCATCGACGAATTCGTCCTTGCGCGCCTGTGGC
>NZ_JAFAUS010000134.1 GCF_019243155.1 Mycobacterium sp. | reverse complement strand
GCTGGACCGGTTCGCGGCCACCGCCCCCAAATTGGAGCGCTATCGGAAACTGCGCGACGCGTGGCTGACGGCCCAGCGCGATCTGATCGACCGTCGCAACCGGGCCCGCGAACTTGCCCAGGAGGCGGACCGACTGAAGTTCGCGCTCAACGAGATTGACACCGTCGACCCGCAGCCGGGTGAGGACGATGCGCTGGTGGCCGACATTCTGCGGCTCTCCGAACTGGACACGTTGCGCGAAGCCGTCGCGACCGCGCGTGCGGCGCTCTCCGGCGAACTCGACGACGTGGACGGTGGCAGCGCCGCCGACAGCCTCGGGCGGGCAAGGGCCGCACTGGAATCCACCGATGACGCCGCGCTGCAGGCGCTGGCCGGTCAGGTCGGTCAGGCGCTGACCGTGGTGGCCGACGCGGCGGGCGAGCTCGGCAGTTTCCTGGACGACCTTCCGGTCGACGCCAGTGCCCTGGAATCCAAGCTGGCCCGGCAGGCTCAACTGCGCACGCTGACCCGCAAGTACGCCGCCGACGTCGACGGGGTGTTGCAGTGGGCGACGCAATCGCGTGAACGCCTGGCGCAACTCGACGTCTCCGAGGAGGCGGTGGGACACCTGGAACGTCGGGCCGATGAACTGGCCCGCGAATTATGCGAGGCTGCAGTCGATCTCAGCAAGGCGAGGACCAAGGCCGCCAAACGGCTGGCCAAGGAGGTCACCGTCGAGCTGGCCGGCCTGGCGATGGGCGATGCCGAATTCACCATCGAAGTGAGCACCGACATCGCGAGCGCACCCGCCGATCCCGCCGCGCTCAGGCTGCCCTCCGGCGAGATGGCCCGGGTCGGCTCCGATGGGGTCGACGAGGTCGAGTTCGGGTTCGCGGCGCACCGGGGGATGACGGTGCTGCCGCTGGCCAAGAGCGCATCCGGCGGCGAGTTGTCCAGGGTGATGCTGGCGCTGGAAGTGGTGCTGGCCGCATCGGCGGCGGGGACCACGATGGTGTTCGACGAGGTCGACGCGGGGGTGGGCGGCCGTGCGGCGGTCCAGATCGGGCGGCGGCTGGCGCGGCTGGCCCGCACCCACCAGGTCATCGTGGTGACGCACCTGCCGCAGGTCGCCGCGTATGCCGACGTGCATCTGGTGGTGCATGCCGCCGGCCCCAAGGGGACCAGCGTGGTCCGGCGGGTGGCGACAGACGAGCGGGTGGCCGAACTCGCGCGGATGCTGGCCGGGTTGGGCGAATCGGACAGCGGCCGCGCGCACGCCCGCGAACTTCTCGAGGCGGCCCAGAAGGATGAAATCTAACCGTTCCACACACTTGATGCAGATGTGACTAATGGGACTCTAGATAACTTCTGAGGCTAATGTTACGGCGCGCCTCCCCATATCGCCTGCGCTTCGCGGACAGAATCGCCCCCATGAAGATGTCAGGCCTGCTTACTCGTAACCCCGCCCGACCGGGTCTTATCGGCACCGCGCGGGTGGACCGGAATATCGACCGACTGCTGCGCAGGGTGTGCCCCGGCGACATCGTGGTGCTCGACGTCCTGGATCTGGACCGCATCACCGCCGACGCGCTGGTGGAGGCCGACATCGCCGCGGTCATCAACGCCTCACCGTCGGTCTCGGGCCGCTACCCCAACCTCGGGCCGGAAGTGTTGGTCAACAACGGGGTCACCCTGATCGACGAGACCGGACCCGACATCTTCAAGAAGATCAAGGACGGCGCGAAGATTCGGTTGCACGAGGGCGGGGTGTACTCGGGCGACCGCAGGCTGGTGCGCGGTACCGAACGCACCGACCACGACATCGCCGACCTGATGCGCGAGGCCAAGAGCGGACTGTCCGCCCACCTGGAGGCGTTCGCCGGCAACACCATCGAGTTCATCAAGAGCGAAAGCCCGCTTCTGATCGACGGAATCGGCATCCCTGACGTCGATGTCGACCTGCGCCGCCGGCACGTGGTGATCGTCGCCGACGAGCCCAGCGCGGAAGAGGACCTGAAGTCCCTCAAGCCGTTCATCAAGGAGTACCAGCCGGTGCTCATCGGTGTCGGCTGTGGCGCGGACACGTTGCGCAAGAACGGATATCGCCCGCAGATCATCGTCGGTGACCCCGACCAGATCAGCACCGACGCCCTCAAGTGCGGCGCCCAGGTGGTGCTGCCTGCCGACGCGGACGGCCACGCGCCGGGTTTGGAGCGCATCCAGGACCTCGGCGTCGGGGCGATGACCTTCCCGGCCGCGGGCTCAGCGATCGACCTGGCCCTCCTGCTGGCCGATCACCACGGCGCCGCGCTGCTCGTGACGGCCGGCCACACCGCCAACATCGAGACGTTCTTCGACCGGACGCGGGCACACAGCAATCCCTCGACGTTCCTGACCCGGCTCCGGGTCGGCGAGAAGGTGGTGGATTCGCGGGCCGTTTCCACCCTCTACCGCAACCACATCTCGGCCGGTGCCATCGCCCTGCTGGCCCTGACGATGCTGATCGCCGTGATCGTCGCGTTGTGGGTGTCGCGCACCGACGGCGTCGTGCTGCACTGGGTCACCGACTACTGGAACCACCTCTGGGTCATGGTGCAGAAGTGGGTGACCTAGGTAGCAGGGGAAGTCGGGTCCGATGATCTCGTTACGCCAACATGCCTTATCGCTGGCCGCCGTCTTCCTGGCGTTGGCGGTGGGAGTCGTGCTGGGTTCTGGCTTCCTGTCCGACACCCTGCTGTCCAGCCTGCGCGACGAGAAACGCGACCTGCACACGCAGATCAACGGGCTCAACGACCAGAAGAACGTACTGAACGAAAAGCTCAGCGCGACAAACAACTTCGACACCCAGCTGGTCGGCCGGATCGTGCGCGACGCGCTCGGTGGCAAATCGGTCGTCGTGTTCCGCACCCCGGACGCAAAAGACGATGACGTCGCCACGGTCTCCAAGTTCATCGGACAGGCCGGCGGCGCGGTGACCGGGACGGTGTCGTTGACCCAGGAATTCGTCGACGCCAACTCCGCGGAGAAGTTGCAGACGGTGGTGAACTCGTCGGTGCTGCCCGCGGGCCAGCAACTCAGCACCAAGCTCGTCGACCAGGGTTCGCAGGCCGGTGACCTGATGGGCATCGCGTTGCTGACCAATGCCAATCCGGCCGTGCCGCCTGTAGACGATTCGCAGCGCGACACCGTGCTGGCGGCCCTGCGCGATACCGGCTTCATCAGCTATCAGCCCAGCGACCACCTGAGCGCCGCCAACGCCGCTTTGATCGTCACCGGCGGGTCGCTGCCGCAGGACGCCGGAAATCAGGGCGTCAGCGTGGCCCGCTTCGCGGCCGCGTTGGCACCGCACGGCACGGGAACATTGCTCGCCGGGCGGGACGGCTGCGCGAGCGGTGGCGCCGCCGTCGCCGTGACCCGCGCCGACGCCGGCCTGAACTCCACGATCAGCACCGTCGACGATGTCGACGCCGCGCCCGGGCGCATCACCGCGATTCTGGGTCTGCACGACCTGATGAACGGTGGTCACGTCGGGCAATACGGCATCGGACACGGCGCAACCTCGATCACGGTTCCTCAGTAGCGGGCGTGTTAGCCGCGACACAGCGGCGCTGATGTTAGGGTGGGTTTCCGTGGGTCGGCAGGCCCATCTAGTTAATTGGCTAGAACATTCGAAAGCCCTGCCCGTCTTCACGGAGGCCGCCTGTGCGAAAGCACCCGCAAACCGCCACCAAGCACCTCTTCGTCAGCGGCGGCGTCGCGTCCTCGCTTGGCAAGGGGCTAACCGCCAGCAGCCTCGGTCAGCTACTGACTGCCCGCGGGTTGTACGTGACGATGCAAAAGCTCGATCCGTATCTCAACGTCGACCCGGGCACGATGAACCCGTTCCAGCACGGCGAGGTCTTCGTCACCGAGGACGGCGCCGAGACCGATCTCGACGTCGGTCACTACGAGCGGTTCCTGGATCGCGATCTGTCCGGCTCGGCGAATGTCACTACCGGGCAGGTGTATTCGACGGTCATCGCCAAGGAACGGCGCGGCGAGTACCTCGGTGACACGGTGCAGGTGATTCCGCACATCACCGACGAGATCAAGGGCCGCATCCTGGCGATGGCCGAGCCCGACGCCGACGGTAACCGCCCCGACGTCGTCATCACCGAGATCGGCGGCACGGTCGGCGATATCGAATCGCAGCCGTTCCTGGAGGCGGCGCGACAGGTTCGCCACGACCTGGGCCGGGAGAACGTCTTCTTCCTGCACGTCTCGCTGGTGCCGTACCTGGCCCCGTCCGGCGAACTCAAGACCAAGCCGACACAGCACTCGGTGGCCGCCCTGCGCAGCATCGGTATCACCCCGGACGCGCTGATCCTGCGTAGCGACCGCAACGTCCCCGAAGCGCTGAAGGACAAGATCGCGCTGATGTGTGACGTCGACATCGACGGCGTCATCTCCACTCCCGACGCGCCCTCGATCTACGACATCCCGAAGGTGCTGCACCGCGAGGAACTCGACGCTTACGTCGTGCGCCGGCTCAACCTGCCATTCCGAGACGTCGACTGGACGCAATGGAACGATCTGCTGCGCAGGGTGCACGAGCCGCACGAAACGGTGCGAATTGCGTTGGTAGGCAAGTATATCGAGCTCTCGGATGCCTACTTGTCGGTCACCGAGGCGCTGCGCGCCGGCGGTTTCAAGCACCACGCCAAGGTCGAGATGCAATGGGTGCCCTCCGACGACTGCGAGAGTGCGGCCGGCGCGGCGGCGGCGCTGGGCGACGTGCACGGGGTGCTGATCCCCGGCGGGTTCGGCATCCGTGGGATCGAGGGAAAGATTGGCGCCATCCGCTACGCGCGAACGCGCGGGTTGCCGGTGCTGGGCCTGTGCCTCGGTCTGCAATGCATCGTGATCGAGGCCGCACGCTCGGCCGGGTTGACCGAGGCAAACTCGGCCGAATTCGACCCGGAGACGCCGGATCCGGTGATCTCCACGATGGCCGACCAGGTCGATATCGTGGCCGGCCAGGCGGATCTCGGCGGCACCATGCGGCTGGGTGCCTACCCCGCTGTTCTGCAACAGGATTCGATCGTGGCCAATGCCTACGGCGCGACGCAGGTGTCGGAACGGCACCGGCACCGCTACGAGGTCAACAACGCCTACCGCGAGAAGATCGCCGAAAGCGGCCTGCGGTTCTCCGGAACCTCGCCCGACGGTCATCTGGTGGAATTCGTCGAATACCCGCCGGACGCACACCCGTTCATCGTCGGTACCCAGGCGCATCCGGAGCTGAAGAGCCGGCCCACCCGGCCACATCCGCTGTTCGTGGCTTTCGTCGGGGCGGCTATCGACTACAAAGCGGGCGAGCTACTACCGGTCGAGATCCCCGACCAGACGTCCAACGGAACCCAGCATCGCGACAGCATCGAGCGGCTACCTGCGCCCGCCTCCCGTGGCTGAACACGGATTCGAGACGGCGTCATCCGAAACGCTGTACACGGGAAACATTTTTGCGTTACGCAGTGACCGGGTGCGGATGCCTGACGGCAGCACCGCGGTGCGCGAAGTCGTCGAGAACTACGGGGCCGTCGGCATCGTCGCACTGGACGACGACAACAACGTCGCGATGGTCTACCAATACCGGCACCCGCTCGGCCGGCGGCTCTGGGAGTTACCGGCCGGGCTGCTCGATGCCGCGGGGGAGGCGCCGCAACTGACGGCGAGCCGCGAGCTCAAAGAGGAGGTCGGCCTGCGAGCCGAGACGTGGCAGGTGCTGGTCGATCTGGATTCCGCGCCGGGCTTCAGCGACGAGTCGGTGCGCGTCTATCTGGCCACCGGACTGTCCGAGGTGGACAGGCCCGAAGCCCACGCCGAGGAAGCCGACATGACGATGCGCTGGGTTCCCATCGCGGAGGCGGCGCGCCAGGTTTTCAGCGGCGAGATCGTGAATTCGATTGCCGTCGCCGGGATTTTGGCCGCCCACGCGGTGACCGTCGGGTTCGCGCAGCCGCGTCCGGTGGACAGCCCGTGGATCGACAAGCCGACGGCGTTCGCCGCGCGGAAGACCGCGCAATGACGTCGGTGGAGGCGCTGGAGACTCAACTGCAGGGCTACCTGGACCACCTCACGATCGAGCGCGGCGTCGCGGCGAACACCTTGAGCTCCTATCGTCGCGACCTGCGCCGCTACAGCAAGCACCTGTCCGACCGCGGAATTCACGATCTGGCCAAGGTGGGCGAGGACGACGTGAGCGAGTTCCTGGTCGCGCTGCGCCGCGGCGATCCCGAATCGGGCGTCGTCGCGCTGTCCGCGGTGTCCGCGGCGCGGGCGCTGATCGCCGTGCGCGGCCTGCACCGGTTCGCCGCGGCCGAAGGGCTCGCCGAACTGGATGTGGCGCGGGCGGTCCGGCCGCCGACGCCGGGACGCCGGCTTCCCAAGAGCCTCACGATCGATCAGGTCCTCGCGTTGCTGGAGGGCGCGGGCGGGGAGAGCGCGGCCGACGGTCCGCTGACCCTGCGCAACCGGGCGCTGCTGGAGCTGCTGTATTCCACCGGCGCGCGGATCTCCGAAGCGGTCGGCCTCGACGTCGACGACATCGACACCCAGGCGAGGTCGGTATTGCTGCGCGGCAAGGGCGGCAAGCAGCGGCTGGTTCCGATCGGGCGCCCCGCGGTGCAAGCACTGGACGCCTACCTGGTGCGGGGCCGTTCGGAGTTGGCGCGCCGGGGCCGCGGCACGCCGGCCATCTTCCTCAACGTGCGCGGTGGCCGGTTATCGCGGCAGAGCGCGTGGCAGGTGCTGCAGGACGCGGCCGCACGGGCCGGGATCAAATCCGGTGTGTCGCCTCACATGCTGCGCCACTCCTTCGCCACCCACCTGCTCGAGGGCGGGGCAGATGTCCGGGTCGTGCAGGAGTTGCTGGGCCATGCCTCGGTGACGACGACGCAGATCTACACGATGGTCACCGTGCACGCGCTGCGCGAGGTGTGGGCCGGGGCCCACCCGAGGGCTCGGTAACTCCTAGCCCAGGTAGTCGGACTCCAGCACCAGGTCGGTCGCCAGTGACTGGTATTCCAGGTGAGCCTTGTGCTCGACCGTGTTGAACAGCTTGCCCTGATGCTGGCGCATGTACTCGCGGTACTTCGGCGCGCCGGGAATCTTGACGTTATCGGCCACCACGATGGACCCCGGATGCAGCCACCCGCGCTCCAGGAAGCGCTGCAGGTCGTCCAGGTAGGCATCCTTGTCGTGATCGAGAAACACGAAATCAAGTGCCCCAGAGGCGAATCCGTGCTCATTCGCCAGCGCGTCCAGGGTGCGACCACCGTCGCCGATGGTGCCCACGACGCACGTGACCCGGTCGGCGACGCCCGCGTGGGCCCAGATCTGCCGCGCGTTCGCGGCGTTGGCCTCGGCGAGCTCAACGGAGAAGACCTTGGCGTGCGGGGCGGCCCTGGCGATACGTAGCGCGCCGTATCCGACGTAGGTGCCCAGTTCCAGCGCCAGCGCGGGATCGGCGCGCTTGACGGCGGCGTCGAGCAGCAGACCCTTCTCGTCGCCGACGTTGATCAGGATCGACTTCTCGTAAGCGAACTTGTCGATGGTGCCCAGCACGTCGTCGATGTCGCCGGCCCGAGCGTGACGCAGGACGTAGTCCACCGCGGCGGCCTCACGTCCGTCGCCGATCTGGCCCGTCGTGGTGACGTTGCGAGACCCGAGGGCCATCCGCCAGACCGACCACCGCAGCAGCGGTATGCGTCGCTTCAGATCCATAGGGGTCACGATAGGCCGCCGCAGAGCGCGTCGATGGGGCTGGTGGGACCGGTGTGACGCAGTGGGTCAGGATGTGTTCTCGACTAGCGATTCCCGCCCATATTGGCTGGTAACTTGCCTGCGGGTCGGCGAGTTTCAGCGTGCGTACCCGTTAGACTTTCCTGCGATGTTCACCTTCCGAACACCCCCGCCATGACCGATCAGCCGGAGAGCGGCGTCGAGCTCGGTCTGACCGGGCGGCCGCCGCGGCCGATCCCAGAGCCGCAGCCGCGCACGTCGCACGGCCCGGCGAAGGTCGTCGCGATGTGTAACCAGAAGGGTGGCGTCGGGAAGACCACGTCGACGATCAACCTGGGCGCCGCGCTCGCCGAATACGGCCGACGCGTGCTGCTGGTGGACATGGACCCGCAGGGCGCCCTGTCGGCGGGCCTCGGCGTTCCGCACTACGAGCTGGAGCAGACGATTCACAACGTGCTGGTCGAGCCGCGCGTGTCGATCGACGACGTGCTGCTGCACAGCCGGGTCGCCAACATGGATCTGGTGCCCAGCAACATCGACCTGTCCGCCGCCGAGATCCAGCTGGTCAACGAGGTGGGCCGAGAGCAGACGCTGGGGCGGGCGTTGTACCCGGTGCTCGATCGCTACGACTACGTGCTGATCGACTGCCAGCCGTCGCTGGGGCTGCTCACCGTCAACGGACTGGCCTGCTCCGATGGTGTGGTGATCCCCACTGAGTGCGAGTACTTCTCGCTGCGCGGC
>NZ_JAFAUS010000208.1 GCF_019243155.1 Mycobacterium sp. | reverse complement strand
TTGGCCCAAGCGACAACGAGTTCGCGGACCCGGTCGGGGGTGGGGCGGTTGATCGCGTCGCTGCAGGAGCTGATGAACTGGCCGTCGGAGTCCTGAGCCGCGTCGGCACGGTTGATCAGGTTGTTCAGCTGGTTGACGTCGCCGGAGCGGGCGGCGGCCAGCGCGCCGGCCAGGCTCGTCGTGGCGTCGACGCGGCCGCCGGAGGGGAAGCCCAGGGCGACGGTGATGGCATTGGCAACCTGGGCCACCGATGCGCCGCCGGGGCCTTTGCCGGCGCGGGCATCCGAAAGCACTGCGCTCACAGCGCCTTTGGGGTCGGGGCCCAACGGGCAGTTCACCGCGAGGCATTGCGCCGCGAACGCGTCGAGCGAGGCCTGTTGACCCTTGACCTGTTGCTCGGCGGCGGCTTCGGCGTTGACGCCCAACGCGACCGGCGAGTCCAGGATCAGCCGTGAAACCCGGTCGGGGCGCGACGCGGCGTAGGCCAGCGCCACCTGGGACCCGTTGCCGATTCCGACGAGCGCGACGGCAGGCACATCCCACAGGGTGCGCAGCCGCTCGATATCCGAGGCGGCGTGCCCGTTGTCGTAGGCGGAGGCGCCCGGTGCGATGGCATCGGTGCAGTTGGTGGTGGCGGTGTTCGAGACTTCCGACAGGTTGGCCACCGGGTCGTCACCGGATTGGAATTGCGCCTGATCGCGCATCTGTTGGCGGTCGCTCTTGTCCCGGCAGTCGATCGGGCTCGACATGCCGAAGCCCCGGCGGTCGACGGCGACGATCGGGTGGGTCTGCAGCACGTCGGCGCCCGCCCGGGACAGCCAGACCGGCAGCTGCGCCGACGACGGCAGATCGGAGCCGGTCGTGAAGACCAGGGGTCCCGCGTCGTGCGGGGTCTGGTTCGAGCGGGCGCGGACCACGCCGATGCTCAAGGTGCCCGTCCCGCCGTTGACCGGGTCCAGGTCGGCGTCGTAGTTCGCGCAGTCGAGGGAGACTCCGGGTGCGGCGGGCACCGCCGCGTCGCCGAACACCTTCGACGTGCAGTCGTGCCACGACAAGTCGTTCTTGGGCGCCGCGATCGGTCCCGGACCGGGCGGCGGCGGTTTGGTCGTCGCCGCGCCTTGCGGCCGCGCGCCGGAATTGGTCGCGAAGCGCGGGTCGGCCGCCAGCCCCGGGACGCAGCCGGCCAACAACGCGGTTACCGCGACGAGGATCGTGGCATACGCGCTCTGCCGACTCATGCCGACCACAGTAGCTAGGCCTTGACGTAGCGGGTGTAAAGGTAGCCGGCGTCGTCGGTCAGCACGTGGGCGCAACGCATCCGCGTGAGCAGCCGGCCCGGCCCCGCCGCGATGCGTCGGGCCTGGCCGCCGACGAGGTAGGGCGCGATCGTCAGACACAGCTCGTCGAGCATGTCGCGGTCCATCAGCGAATCGAGCAGCGTCGGCCCGCCTTCGGTGAGGATGCGGTGCATGCCACGGGCACTTAGGACGGCCAGCAACGTGGCCTCGTCGACCGCGCCCGGATCATTGCCGGAGCAATCGAGCACCTCGCACAGACCGGCGAGCCGTTGACGGGTTTCGTCGACCGCCGCGGTACAGGTGAGCACCAGTGGGGGCACCTCGGTGCGGGTGAACACCGCCATGTCCCGACCCAGGTGGCCCGACCTGGTGACGATCGCCAGCTGCGGGACTTCGCTCTGCCCGCCGGCCTGTCGTCGCTGGCGCTGCGCCGCGCCCACGTGCGCGCCCGAATAACCCTCGACCCGCACGGTCCCCGCGCCCACCACGATGACGTCGGCGAGCTCGCGCAGCAGGTTGAAGACAAGCCGGTCGCCGGGTCCGCCCATCGCGCCGCTGCTGTCACCGGCGGTCGCCCCACCGTCCACGCTCGTGATGAAATTCGCCCGCACCCACGTCCCGTCGTGCTCGGGATAGCTGTAGAGCTGGGGCAATTCGCCGTCGTCGATTTCGCGCACAGATCCGAGCAGCGCTAACGGCGTCTCCGAATTCTCAGTCGCGCCAGAGTCGGGCATGGGTCTGATTGCAGCACGCCGCTACAGTTCCTGCATGCACGGGTCCACCTCTGCGGCTGCTTCCGGCCGCGTGGCGCACCTGGTGGACCGGCGCCCGACCGTGTCGCCCGAGCGACTGGTCGCCCAATTGACGCCGCCCCCAACCTTTGCCGACGTCAGCTTCGCGACGTATCGGCCCGACCCCTTCCAGCCGACGCAAGCCGCCGCCGTCGCGGCGTGTCAAGAGTTCTGCCGGCAGGCCGTGCAGCGCCGGGCGGGCCGGCGCAATCTGCTGGGCAGACGGGTCGTGCTGCCCGGCGTCGGGCTGTACCTGGATGGGGGATTCGGGGTGGGCAAGACCCACCTGCTGGCGTCG
>NZ_JAFAUS010000128.1 GCF_019243155.1 Mycobacterium sp. | reverse complement strand
AAGTTGAGCGTCAGCGCGGCCAGCGTGCGGCCCACGGTATAGATGTCGGTGGCGATCGTCGGGCCGGTCCGCACGATCTCGGGCGCCTGGAAACCCGGTGTGCCATAAAGGTATCCGAACGAATTGATCCGCGACACCGCACCCAGGTCGATTAACTTGAGCTGCTCTTCGGTGCGCATGATGTTCTCCGGCTTCAGGTCGTTATAGACCAGGCCGATGGAGTGCAGATAGCTCAGTGCAGGCAGGATTTCCAGCAGGTAGGCGACGGCCTCGGCGACGGGTAGCTTCTCGCCCTTCCCGTGCTTGAGCGGTTGACCGCCGACGTACTCCATGACGATGAGGCCGATCGGATTCCCGTGCTGGTCGACGTGTTCGACGAAGTTGAAGATCTGCACGATCTGCGGGTGGACCACCTCGGCCAGGAATTGTCGTTCGGCCATCGCGATCGCCTGCGCCTCTGCGTCGCCGGAGTGCACCAAACCCTTGAGCACCACCGGCCGGTCGTTGACGTTGTGGTCGACCGCCAGGTACACCCACCCCAGCCCGCCGTGCGCGATGCAGCCCTTGACCTCGTACTGGCCGGCGACGATGTCGCCCGGATTGAGTTGCGGCAGAAACGAATACGGGCTACCGCAGGCCGGGCACCAGCCTTCCGATGCCCCCTTGGCGTCCCTGCTGGAGCGTCCGACGGGCTTTCCGCAGTTCCAGCAGAACCGCTTGGATTCCGGCACCACCGGATTGGTCATCAGCGCTTCGAGCGGGTCGATGTCCCGCATCCGGGGGATCTCGACCAGGCCGCCGCCGAGTTGCCTGACGGGTGGCAGCACCCGCGTCGCCACCGTCATCCGGTCCTGCGGCTCGGTATCTATGGTGCCCAGCGAGATGTGCGGGAAGTCGTCGTCGTCATCGTCGTCGTCGAAATCGGGGCGGAACAGCGCCTGGGTGGCCTCGATCCGCGCCGATGTCGCCCCGCTCGCGGTGTCGGCCGGTTGGGTGCCCGGGCCCACTTCTTCGGAGCCGGTTTCCGGCTCGTCGGTGCGCTTTTCGAGTTCGGACATCAGTCCACGTATCTCGGTGTGGGCGGGGCGGGTGCCGGCCCCAGCACGGTTAACCACTTGCGGTACAGGGTGTTCCAGGTGCCGTCGCGCCGGATCCGTTCCAGGGTGCCGTTGACGAACCGCACCAAACCGGTGTTCTCGAGGTTGACGCCGATGCCGTAGGGCTGGGTGGCCATGTTGGGTCCGACGATGTGCAGGTAGGGGTCCTCCTCGACCAGGCCGGCCAGGATCGAGTCATCGGTGCTGACCGCGTCGATCTCGCGTTGCTGCATCGCGACCAGGCAGTCGGCCCAGTTCACCACCGACACGACCACCGGCGGCGGGTCGATCTGCCGGATCCGGTGCAGCGACGTCGTGCCCTTGGCCACGCACACCCGTTTGCCGGACAGGTCATTCACCTTGGCGATTGCCGAATCCCGCGGTGCCAGGATGCGCTGGTTGGCGTCGAGGTAGACGGTCGAGAAGTTGACCTGCTTGCGCCGGTCGCAGGTGATGGTCATGGTCTTGACCACCACGTCGACCTCGGAGTGCTGCAGCGCGGTGACGCGCTCGTCCGACGACAGGATCCGGTACTCCACGTGCGACGGGGCGCCGAAGATGTCGCGGGCGATCTCGCCGGCGATGTCGACGTCGAAGCCGGTGATCTCTCCGGTGATCGGATCGCGGAAGCTGAACAGGTTGCTGCCGATGTCGAGCCCGACGATCAGCCTGCCGCGGGCGCGGATGTCCGCGACGGCGGCGTCCGCCTCCGCCTTGGTGGGGAAGGGGCGCAGGCTGGCCGTCAGATCGCAGTTCTGGCTGGCGTCGTCCATCGGCAGGGGCGGCTCCGGTGGCAGCTGCTGCATGCCGACCGGCGTGGGCGGCGGCAGCGTCGGCGGAGTGACCACGGTCAGGGTTTCTGTGTGCCCGCAACCCGCCAGCAGGACCGCCGTGCCGAGCACGGCGCCCGCCCGCCGGAGCCGTTGCAGATGGCTCATTATCGATACTCTTTCAAACGCGGCCACATGCCCAGCGCCACCGCGATCGCGGCGCCGAGGCTGAGCACCACACCGCCGACCTGCGCGCCCGACAGCCCGCCGCGCGCGCTGAGCACGTCGTCGCGCAAGTGGGTGCGGCTTTGGTCCATGGCCTTGCCCAGCTGGTCTTCCAGCTTGTCGAACGCGGGCGTGGAGTCGTCTTCGCTGCTGCCCAGGGCGACCTGGGTCGCGGCCCGGTAGTTACCCACCGAGATGTAGGAGTTGATCCGGTCGTTGGCCTGCCGCCAGCGCAGCAGCAGCTGATCGGCGCCCTCCAGGTCGGGCTTGTCGACGGCGTCGCTGCGAACCATGTACTGGTCGAGCTGTTGGTGCATGGAGTCGATGCGCTGATAGAACGACTGCTTGCGCTTCTCCTCGTCGCCGCGGCGGATCAGCGACAGCGTCTCGTCGGCCCGCGCCTGCTGGGCGGTGATCGCGACGTTGGTCACGATCTTGAGCGAGTCCGCCGCCGTGTTCTTGGCGCTACGACTCGCGCTCGTCGAGATGGTTAACGCGGTTCCGACCCAGACCACCATGACGAGAATAGCGAGGCCGCCCACCACCAGCCCTGGGTTGATGCGGCGCCGGGTGCGCTTGGCCAGCCACCGATGGGAGAAGGCGCCGAAGACGGTGGTGGCGGCGACCACCAGGATGACCGGCGCGGGGATCTGGGTGGACGCGGTGGTCTCACTGTCCACCCGCTCCGACGTGGCCTGATAGAGCTGCGCGGCGTCGGGCAGGATGTTCGATTGCATCAATCCCGACGCCTCCGACAGGTATGACGAGCCGACGGGGTTGCCCTCCCGGTTGTTGGTCCGGGCGATTTCGATCAGGCCGGTGTAGACGGCCAGTTCGCCGTTGATGCGGCCCAGCAGTTGCACCAACGGTTCGTCGGTGAGCCCGCTCGACGCTCTGGTCACGGCCACCGCCGCGTCGGTGATGGCCTGCTCGTACCGCTGCCGGACCGGTTGCGGCTCGGCTTCGGCGATGAACGCGGTGGCCGCCGCGGCGTCCGCCACCGACAGCGTGGTGTAGAGCCGCCCGGCGGCGAACGACAGCGGCTCGGTGTGGTTGAGCACCGTCGTCAGCACCTGTTGCCGGTGGTTGATGGTTGTCGACGTGGCGAAGGCGCTCAGCGCGCCGAGGGCCGCCAACACGATTCCGATGGTCAAGATGCGGCCCGGTGTCGTCGAGATGAACCACCAGCGGGGATGTGCCGGTTCTACGGGCGACCGCGACCCCAGCGGCTCGGTCGTCGGGTGCGCCAGCTCAACCGTCACGTGTGATCAGTCCTCAGCTTTCGGCCACTGTTAGTCGCTGGACGAACCTCATATAAGCGAATTCTAAGAGAATGTTGCTGCAGATGTGTGGAGGCAGACCAAATGAATACCGATGGCCTGCATATTCTGGACCGGTGCAGGGCGACGGCGACGGTTGGGTGTTCTCCGCCAACGGCGGCCACTACTGGGGTCGATTCGGTGCGGCCGGCTTGCTGCTGCGGGCGCCGCAGGCGGACGGCACGCCGGCGGTGCTGTTGCAGCATCGCGCGGTGTGGAGCCATCAGGGCGGCACCTGGGGCTTGCCGGGCGGTGCCCGCGACAGCCACGAGACGCCGCAGGAAACGGCGGTGCGGGAAGCGCACGAGGAGGCCGGCCTGCTCGCCGAGCGGGTAGCGGTGCGCGGCACCGTGGTCACGGCCCAGGTCGCCGGGATGGCCGGCACGCACTGGACCTACACCACCGTCGTGGCCGACGCCCCCGAGTTGCTGCACACCGTGCCCAACCGGGAAAGCGCCGAGATGCGCTGGGTCGCCGAGAGCGAGGTGGCCAACCTGCCGCTGCATCCCGGCTTCGCGGCCAGCTGGCAAGGGCTGCGCAGCGCCCCGGCTTTGCTGCCGTTGGGCGACGGCGACGAACGGCGGCAATTCCTGCCGCGCACCTTCGAGATCGACTCCGGGGTCTTCGTCTGGTGCATGCCGGGCGCAGCCGACGAGGTGCCGTCGCAGTTGAGCCACCGAATCAGCGCGCTGCTGCAAGCGTCGAACTGAGCCGCTGCGCCGCGGCCCGCGGGTCGTCGGCCGCGGTGATGGCCCGCACGACGACGATCCGGGTGGCACCGGCATCGAGCACCTCGGGCAGGCGCTGCGCATCGATGCCACCGATCGCGAACCACGGCTTGTCGGGATCAAGCCGGGCGACCGCCCTGACCAGCGGCAGGCCCGGCGCTTTGCGGTCCGGTTTGGTCGGCGTGGGCCAGCAGGGGCCGACGCAGAAGTAGTCCGCTCGAGCCGGTCCGGCGCCGCCGGCGGCAGCGGTGGCCTGGTCCGGGTCGTGGCTGGACAGCCCCAGCAGCGCGTTCGGCCCGACGATCTCGCGCGCGATGTCCAGCGGCAGGTCGCCCTGCCCGAGGTGCAGCACGTCGGCGCCGGACGCGCGGGCGATGTCGGCCCGGTCGTTGACCGCGAACAGGGCGCCGTGCCTGCGGGCGGCGTCGGCAAGGATTCCGCACGCCGCCAGCTCGTCGCGCGCCTCGAGCGGACCGAACCGCTGCTCACCGGCCGACCCCTTGTCGCGCAGCTGGATGATGTCCACCCCACCGGCCAGGGCGGCGTCGGCGAACTCGGCCAGATCGCCGCGCTCACGGCGTGCGTCGGTGCACAGATACAGCCGAGCCGATGCGAGACGGGACACTCGTTCGTGCACAACGCGACGGTAGCGCGCTAGCGTAGGACACGAAGAACTGAGCACGGGAGTCCCAGGAGCGGGGCTGAGAGTGGGCACAGCCGGAAAAACCGGGCCTGCCCTTACCGTCACACCTGATCCGGATCATGCCGGCGAAGGGAGACAACAGATGTCAACGGACCCACCGGGCGGTTGTCTGGCCGTCATCGGCGGCGGCGTCATCGGATTGTCCGTGGCGCGCCGCGCGGCACAGGCCGGCTGGTCGGTGCGCGTGCACCTTGGCGGCGATACCGGTGCGTCGTGGGTCGCCGGCGGCATGCTGGCACCGCACAGCGAAGGCTGGCCGGGCGAAGAGCGGTTGTTGCGGCTGGGCCTGGAGTCACTGCGGCTGTGGCGCGAAGGCGGCTTCTTGGACGGGTTACCCGCCGAAGTGGTCACCGCACGGGAGTCGTTGGTGGTGGCCGTCGACCGGGCCGACGTCGCGGACCTGCGCACCGTCGCGGACTGGTTGTCCGAACAGGGGCATCCGGTGGTGTGGGAGTCGGCCGCCCGCGATGTGGAACCGCTGTTGGCACAAGGCATCCGGCACGGGTTTCGGGCGCCCACCGAATTGGCGGTGGACAACCGGGCGGTGCTGGACGCGTTGCGCGCCGATTGCGAGCGCCGCGGGGTGCGGTGGGCCGCGCCGGTAGGCGACCTGGCCGACGTCGAAGCCGACGCGGTGGTGATCGCCAACGGCATCGACGCGCCGTCGCTGTGGCCCGGCCTGCCGGTGCGGCCGGTAAAGGGTGAAGTGCTGCGCCTGCGCTGGCGCAAGGGCTGTATGCCGTTGCCGCAGCGGGTAATCCGAGCCCGGGTCCACGGTCGGCAGGTGTACCTGGTGCCACGCTCGGATGGCGTGGTGGTCGGCGCGACCCAATACGAGCATGGCCGCGACGTCGCCCCGGTGGTATCGGGAGTGCGCGACCTGCTCGATGACGCGTGCGCGGTGCTGCCGGGGTTGGGCGAATACGAATTCGCCGAGTGCGCGGCCGGGCTGCGCCCGATGACGCCCGACAACCTGCCGTTGGTGCAGCGCCTGGACACACGAACGCTGGTCGCCACGGGCCACGGCCGATCCGGCTTCCTGCTGGCGCCGTGGACGGCCGAGCGCATCGTTTCCGAACTGGCCTTAATAGGAGCAGGGGTAGGAGCCCACTGATGATCGTCGTGGTCAATGAGAAAAAGGTAGAGGTCGACGACCGAATCACGGTCGCCGCGCTGTTGGCATCGCTGGGATTTCCGGACCGCGGCGTCGCCGTGGCGATGGACGATACCCTGCTGCCGCGATCCAATTGGGCCACAGCGCTTTTCGACGGTGCTCGGCTCGAAGTGGTGACGGCGGTGCAGGGTGGCTGATGCCAAACTGACGATCGGCGACCGCAGCTTCGCCTCGCGACTCATCATGGGGACCGGGGGAGCGAGCAACCTGGCGGTGCTCGAAGAGGCGTTGGTCGCGTCGGGCACCGAGCTGACCACCGTCGCCATCCGCCGGGTCGACGCCGAGGGCGGGACCGGGCTGCTGGATCTGCTCAACCGCCTTGGCATCACGCCACTCCCCAACACCGCGGGCTGTCGCGGCGCCGCCGAGGCGGTGCTGACCGCGCAGCTGGCCCGCGAGGCGCTGAACACCAACTGGATCAAGCTCGAGGTGATCGCGGACGAACGCACCCTGCTGCCCGATGGCGTCGAATTAGTCAGGGCCGCAGAGCAATTGGTCGACGACGGTTTCATCGTCCTGCCCTACACCAACGACGATCCGGTGCTGGCCAGACGGCTGGAGGACGTCGGGTGTGCGGCCGTCATGCCGCTGGGCTCACCGATCGGCACCGGCCTCGGCATCACCAACCCGCACAACATCGAGATGATCGTCGCCGGCGCCGGCGTCCCGGTCGTGCTCGACGCGGGCATCGGTACCGCCAGCGACGCCGCAATGGCGATGGAATTGGGTTGCGACGCCGTGCTGTTGGCCACCGCGGTGACCCGGGCCGCCGATCCGGTGGCAATGGCCACCGCGATGGCCGGCGCCGTCACCGCCGGCTACCTGGCCCGGCGGGCCGGCCGGATCCCCAAGCGTTTCTGGGCGCAGGCATCCAGCCCGCAACGATGAGTCGCTATGTGGCCCTGGGCAGTTCGATGGCTGCCGGTCCGGGTATCCGGCCGCGGGCCGCGGGGGCGCCCAGGTGGTCGGGTCGGTCGGCACGCAATTACGCGCACCTTCTCGCCGAGCGACTGAATTTGGAACTAATCGACGTCACCTTCTCCGGCGCCACCACCGCCCACGTCCTGACCGAAGAGCAGCGCGGCGCGCCGCCCCAGATCTCCGCGCTGGACGGCTCCGAGACCCTGGTGACGATCACCATCGGCGGCAACGACGTCGGCTACGTTCCGCTGCTGTTGGCCGCCGCTCTGCCGCGCCCGGTGCAGCGGCTGCCCCTGCTGCGCAACCGCATATCGGAACTGCTGGACCGCGACGAGCGGGACCGGGCGCTTGACGCCGTGTTGGACTCGTTGTGCGCGGTCGGTCGTGCCGTGCGCGAGCGCGCCCCGCGGGCCCGCGTTTTCTTCGTCGACTACCTGACGATCCTGCCGCCCGACGGCGCGGCTCCGCCGTTGTCGAACGCCGATGCCGAACTGGGCCGCTACGTGGCCGCGACGCTCGAGCGAACCACCGCCGACGCGGCGGCGGCGACCGGCTGCGAGGTCGCCCGCGCGGGCGCCGCCAGCCGGCAGCATCATGCGTGGTCGGCCGAGCCGTGGACGATCAAGCCGGGCGTGCCGCTACCGGGTCGGCCGGCGCTGTTGCATCCGAACGCCGCCGGGATGCGGGCCGTCGCGGAACTCGTTGCGGCCCAACTGTAAACGTCAGCCGTTGGCGCGCCACCACTGGTAAAGCGCCGAGGCGTCGGTGTTGGATCCGCGGATGTAGCTCAAGATGTTTTTGGAGTCGATGGTCCAGATGATCTCGGCCGCGTTTTGATAAGTCCCGCACGCCACCTGCCCGGCACTGGAGCTGGAGCTGCCCTGATGCCAGCTGGTCGGTGATTGGCCGCTGTCCCCGCAGTTGGTCAGGACATCGTCGTTGATGCTGGTCTTGAACGAGCCGGCCAGATTGTCGCCGTTGCTGAACAGGATGTATCTGGCCTGAACGGGCCCACTCGGGTCGGGGCTTTGCCCGCAGGTCAGTGCCGCCAGTTCGCCGGCCGTGATGGGTTGGGGGGTGCAGTTGTTGAGGCCGTAGCCCTTTGACAGCGAGCCCGCCAGCGTGTTGATGTCCGACGGATTGCCGGTGTTGGCGGGGTCTGCCGTGGCCGTACCCGGTACGGCGAAACCGCCCATCAGCACCACGGCCCCCGTGGCGCGCAACGCGTTGCTGAGGTGAGACATCCTTTGGCTCCTAACGGTTGGGTGAACCCACATGCGATTTCACCCGAAAACGGTGCTCCTGCTCAATAGGATCGTAGGACTAAGTGGGGGCAATATCATAGCCATGCAACACATTCCGTCGGCAATTGTCTATCTGGGCATCATTCCCGTTGTCCTGGGCATAGGCAACAGAAATATCGAAAAACGCTGGTGCTCAGCGTCTTTCATGCCGGACACAGTGCCCCACCAGTTTCGCGCGAGGCCGCCGTGCGCGGTAGCTGCCAGGCTCCTGACCAGGGCCGAAGTCGATTTCGACATTGCTACGCCGTCGTGACATTGCTCCGGTAGGGTTGACAGCGCTTCACGCCAGCTAACTTCGCGCGACTGGAGAATCGATGACACAACCGCCCCCTCCGCCCGGTTACCCGCCGCAGCCGCCGCCGCCCGGCTACCCGCCGCAACCGCCCGGTGGCCAATCACCGAGTAACTATTTGGTGTGGTCGATCTTGGCGACCCTGTTCTGCTGCCTTCCCTTCGGGATCGTGGCGATCGTCAAGTCGAGCCAAGTCAACGGGCTTTGGGCGCAGGGGCGTTACGCCGAGGCACAGGCATCCGCCGACAGCGCCCGTAAATGGGTGATCTGGTCGGTCGTCGCCGGCATCGTCGTGGCCATCATCTACGGCATCCTGATCGCGACCGGTGGCCTGAACAACGACACCAACAACGCGCTCGCCGCGATGTTCTGAGCCCGTCGCGATGACGGTCACCCGCCAAAGTTCGGCTCCGCTTCGTTTGGGTGCGCCACTGGTGGTGGCGGCATCCGCGACGATGATGTGTGCCGCCATCTGGGCGGGTGACCCCACCACCCCCAACGGCCCGCTGCCGGTGTGCCCCACGAAGGCTCTACTCGGTATCGACTGTCCCGGATGCGGCAGCCTGCGGATGGTGTATTCGCTCATGCACGGCAATGTCACGGCGGCCGCCAGGTTCAATGCTCTTGGCCTGGCGGCTGTCGTGCTGTTGGTGTGGGCGTACCTCTCCTGGACCTACGGGCGCTTGGTGGGCCGGCGGATCCGGAGCTGGCAGCACTACCGCTGGTCGGCGGCGGTGACCATGGCGCTCGTCGTGGTGTGGTTCGTCGTGCGCAACCTTCCCTTTGCGCCGTTCACTGGACTGCACGTCTGATACCGCCGTGTCCTGAGGCGGACCGCCTGGGCGGCGGTCTAACCTTGGCCGCGATGGGGAACAGATTCAAGACGATCCCGGTGCTGGTCGCCGTGATCGCCGTGACCACAGTTCCAACGGGTTGTTTCCACCGGTCGACCACCCCCGCGCAGTCGTCCGTCAACCCCGTTGCGGCTGAGTTCGCCTCCACGTTGCGCAACAAGGTGACGGCCGACGCCATGATGGGGCATCTTTCGAAGCTGCAGGACATCGCCAACGCCAACAACGGCACTCGGGCGGTGGGGACTCCCGGTTATGAGGCCACCGTCGACTACGTGGTAAAGACGTTGAAAGACAGTGGGTTTGACGTCCAAACGCCCGAATTCTCGGCGCGCGTTTTTCACTCCGACAAGCCGGTGGTGACCGTCGGCGGCAAGCCGGTGGAATCGCATCCGCTCGACTTCAGCCTCGGGACACCGCCGGACGGCGTGAGCGGGCCGTTGGTCGCCGCGCCCGCCGGCAGCGAACCCGCCTGCGCGGCTTCCGACTACGGCAGCCTGCCGGTGCAGGGCGCGGTCGTGTTGGTGGACCGTGGCACTTGCCCGTTCTCGCAGAAGGAAGACGCCGCGACGAAGCGCGGGGCTGTGGCGATGATCGTCGTCGATAACGTCGACGAACAACAGATGGGTGGCACCCTCGGCCCGAACACCGACGTGAAGATCCCGGTGGTCAGCGTGACCAAGTCCGTCGGAGTGCAGTTGCGCGCCCAGCCGGGGCCCACGGTGCTCAAGCTGAATGCGAATGTGCAGAGTTTCAAGGCCCGCAACGTAATCGCGCAGACCAAGACGGGATCGGGGCACGATGTGGTGATGGCGGGCGCGCACATGGACAGCGTCCCAGCGGGTCCGGGCATCAACGACAACGGGTCGGGCGTGGCGGCGGTGCTGGAAACCGCCGTGCAGCTTGGTAATTCACCTTCGACGCAGAATGCGGTGCGGTTCGGCTTCTGGGGCGCCGAGGAACTCGGACTGATCGGGTCGCGCAACTACGTCGAGTCGCTGGACCTGCCGGGGCTCAAGGACATTGCGCTGTACCTCAACTTCGACATGCTCGCATCGCCCAACCCCGGCTACTTCACCTACGACGGCGACCAGTCGCTGCCGCCCGGCGCCCGCGGCCAACCCGTGGTGCCCGAGGGATCGGCCGGAATCGAGCGCACACTGGTCGCCTATTTGAAGTCAGCGGGAAAGACGGCGCAGGACACCGAATTCGACGGGCGGTCCGACTACGACGGGTTCACGCTTGCGGGTATCCCGTCCGGAGGCCTGTTCTCCGGTGCCGAGGGCAAGAAATCCGATGAGCAAGCCAAGCTGTGGGGCGGAAACGCCAACCAGCCTTTCGATCCCAACTATCACCAGAGCACCGACACCCTTGAGCACATCGACCGCACCGCGCTGGGGATCAACGGCGGCGGCGTCGCATATGCGGTGGGGCTGTATGCGCAGGATCTCAGCGGGCACAACGGAATCCCCGCCATCGAGGACCGCACGCGGCACGTACTCGACAAGTCATGACCGTTCGGCGGGGGTCGGCTTTGCTGTTGACGGCCGGGCTGCTGGCGGGCTGCTCGTCGACGCCGGCGAGGCCGCCCGCCGCGGCTCCGGAGCTTGGCCAGGTCTTGGCCGCGAAGGTGACCGTCGACCACATGTTCTCTCACCTGCGCGCTCTGCAGGACATCGCGAACGCCAACAAGGGTAACCGTGCCGAAGGCACACGGGGCTATGACGCCAGCGTCGCTTACGTGGCTAAAGCGTTGCATGACAAGGGTTTCGAGGTATCCGCCCCACAGTTCGACCGGCTGTACGCGGTTTCCCCGGGTAAGCCGACGCTGACGGTTGCGGGCTCCACTTATCAGGTCGACCAGGCCTCGCTGCTCGTCCAAACACCGCCGGGCGGGCTG
This sequence comes from Mycobacterium sp., assembly GCF_019243155.1. Taxonomy (GTDB): domain Bacteria; phylum Actinomycetota; class Actinomycetes; order Mycobacteriales; family Mycobacteriaceae; genus Mycobacterium. Next base: position 10,325 of record NZ_JAFAUS010000128.1, on the reverse strand, counting down.
ACCGCGCCGACCGTACGGCCCACGCGGCCATCGGGTTGCGCGGTCAACGACTACCCGGCCGCGGTGTCCAAGGGCGCGATCGCCGTCGTCGACGACTCCGGTTGTTCGGTGGTCGACAAACAGAACACCGCGGTCGCCAAGGGCGCGGGCGCGCTGATCGTGGTCAGCGCGCCCAACGGTCAGGGAGCCCCACCAACGTTGTTCAGCCCCGGCTACTACAAGCAGCTGACGGTGCCGGTCGCCGTGGTGGGTGCCTTGGGCGCCGCCGCGTTGGCTCACGCGACCGCGCCGATCCATTGGTGCTGGATGCCCGCAACGTCAAGGTCACGTCGCGGAATGTGCTGGCGCAGACCAAGACCGGTTCGCCGCACGACGTGATCATCGCGGGTGCGCATCTCGATAGCCCGCGCGGCGGTCCGGGGATCAACGACGACGGTTCCGGGGTTGCCGCGGTGCTGGAGACGGCGCTGCAACTGGGCCCGCTCGCGCCGGTGAACAACGCGGTGCGGTTCGTGTTCTGGGGCGCCGAGGAGAACGGCATCAACGGCGCCACGGACTACGTGTTTGGCATGGATCGCGAGCAACTCAACGACATCGCCATGTACCTGGACTTCGCCATGCTGGGCTCGCCGAACGCAGGGTTCTTCACCGATGATGGCGATCAGTCCGGTCCACCCGGGGCCGGGGTGTCATACGCCGACGTGCCGGACGGCTCGGCCGGCATCGAGCGCACGCTGGCGGGCTACCTGAGCCTGGCCGGGAAGCACCCGGCGGACATGCCACTGAGCACCAGGACCGACTATCACCCGTTCATGGTCGCGGGGGTGCCGATCGGTGGCCTCACCACCGCGTCCGCGCAGCCGAAAACGACTGTGCAGGCGCGGCTTTGGGGTGGTCAGGCCGGTGCTCCGTTCGACCCCAACTACCAGAGCCCGCGCGACACCGTCGACAACATCAACCGGGACGCGTTGGCGGCCATGGGATCTGCCGTCGGGTACGCGGTGGGCAGTTACGCGGAGTCGATTGGCGGCGTCAACGGCGTTCCTCCGCACGACAAACGGCATCGCTCCCGGGTCCCCTAGTCGCCCGGGGGTGTCGGGGGGTGCGGCTATATTCGAACCTATGTTCGATACACGGCTGCACGAATACTGGAAGCCTGCCGAGAGTGACCGGTCGTGTGCGCTGATTGAGCAGATGTGCGCCGCTCGTCGGGCTGAGGCTCAGGCGGCGGCCGCGCGGCTCGATGCGATCGGGGAGTTGTTCGAGCTGCGCCGCGTCGAGCGTGGCGAGCAACAGGATTGGGCCGTCGACACCTGGGCGGCGGTGGGCGCCGAAGTGGCTGCGGCGTTGCGGATCAGCCTGGCGATGGCCGGCAGCTATATGCGCTACGCACTCGCGATGCGCGAACGGCTGCCGGAGGTGGCGGCGGTATTTCGCGCAGGCGATATCGATTACGCGCTGTTTCAGACGATTGGTGTACCGCACCGACCTGATTACCGACGCTACGGTGCTCGGTCAGGTCGATGCCGAGTTGGCGATCAGGGTGCCGCGCTGGCCATCGATGACGCGGGGCCGCTTGGCCGCCAAGGTGGATCGGATCGTGGCGCGCGTCGATGCCGACGCGGTAAGGCGCAGCCAAGAGCGCATGACAAACCGCGAGGTGTCGATCTGGGAATCCGAGCCGGGGATGTCCGAGATGCACGGCAGGCTGTTCGGTACGGATGCCAAGGCCCTGGACATGCGCTTGAATGCGCTGGCGGACACGGTGTGTCAGCACGACCCCCGCACCCGCGATCAGCGTCGTGCCGACGCCCTGGGGGCACTGGCCGCGGCAGCCGACCGGCTGGGCTGTCGCTGTGAAGGTTCCGAATGCGCGGCCGGCGGCCGGTTGCCGGGGCCGGTGGTCATTCATGTGGTTGCTGAGCAAGGGACGCTGGAGGGGCGCAGTGGCGCACCGGCGGCCACGTTGGACGGCGCCGAGGTGATTCCAGCGCCGCTGGTCAAAGAGCTCGTCTTGAGCGCCAGGCTGCGCCCGCTCGTCACGCCGACTGCCGCTGAACCGCAATACATTCCATCGGCCAAACTGGCCAACTTCGTCCGGTGCCGCGACTTGACCTGCCGGGCGCCGGGCTGCGATCGTCCGGCCGTCGAATGCGATCTCGACCATACGATCCCGTATGCCGACGGGGGCGCCACTCACCCGTCGAACCTGAAATGCCTGCCGGGTTCACCATTTGATCAAAACCTTCTGGGGGTGGCGCGACCGACAGCTTCCGGACGGCACGGTCATCTGGACGCTTCCGGGCGGCCATACCTACGTCACCACTCCCGGCAGCGCGCTGCTCTTCCCGACGCTTGGCGCGCCCACCGGTGACTTTCCGGCACCAGCGGGGAGAGGTGAGCGGTGCGGCGACCGCACCGCGATGATGCCGCTGCGGACCACCACTCGCGCTCAGAACCGCGCACATCGCATCGCCTCCGAGCGCCGGCGCAGCCGCAATATCATTAGCCACAGTGGCGGGGAGCCACCGCCTTTCTAGCAAGAGTCCGGAAACGGAATGTTTGCTGCCTTAGAATCTGTCCCTTATGGGTAACCACGCGCGGAATCGGGCGGCGGAGTGGGTGCGGGCGGTAACCGCATGTGCGGCGGCGGTGCTCGTGGTGGCCGGGTGTACGACCTTCGTCGAGGGGCGCGCGCTGTCGATGCTCAACGACCCGTTCCGGGTCGGTGGTCTGCCCGCGACCAACGGCCCCAGCGGGATCCGTTCGAACGCCCCCAGTCCGACCGGCAAGGTGGTCAACACCGACAACGGGACGATCGACAAGCTCGCGTTGCAATCGATCAACGACATCCAGGACTACTGGAAGTCGGTCTACAGCCAGTCGCTGAAGGGCAGTTTCGTGCCCGTCGACAAGCTGGTGTCCTACGACTCCAACAGCCCGAACAGTCCGATCGTCTGCCACAGTGACACCTACAAGCTCGTGAACGCCTTCTACACCTCGCGCTGCAACCTGATCGCCTGGGACCGAGGCGTCTTCCTCGCCATCGCGAAACAGTATTTCGGCGACATGTCCGTCACCGGTGTGCTGGCCCACGAATTCGGACACGCCTTGCAGCACATGGCGAAACTCGTGACCAGACGAGACGCGACCATCGTTCGCGAGCAGCAGGCCGACTGCTTCGCGGGTGTCTATCTTTTCTGGGTGGCCGACGGCAAATCGCCGCGCTTCACCCTGAGTACCGCCGACGGGCTCGACCATGTACTGGCGGGCATCATCACCACCCGCGACCCCGTGATGGACAGCGACACCCAGAACGACGACGAACACGGTTCGGCGCTGGACCGGGTCAGCGCTTTCCAAATGGGCTTCATCGATGGCGCCTCGGCCTGCGCGGGGATCGACAAGAAAGAGATCGAACAGCGCCGCGGCGACCTGCCCAACGCCCTGCGGATCGACAGCGACACCGGAAATCCGGAAACCGGTGAGGTCCCGATCAACCAGGACACCCTGACGACCTTGATGGAACTGCTGGGAAAGGTCTTCACACCGAAGGCGCCGCCGACGTTGACCTATGAGACCGGCGGTTGCACGGATGCCAAACCGAGCCCGCCGGCGTCGTATTGCCCGTCCACCAACACCATCGCGATCGACCTGCCCGCACTGGCCACCCTGGGCAAGGTCTCGGACGAAAACGAACACACCCTGCCGCAGGGTGACGACACCGCCCTGTCGGTCGTGATGTCCAGGTACGCGCTGGCGGTGCAGCACGAGCGCGGGCTACCGATGCAGAGCCCGTGGACCGCGCTGCGGACGGCCTGCCTGACCGGTGTGGCGCACCGCAAGATGGCCGAACCGATCGAGCTGCCTTCCCAGAATCAACTACTGCTGACCGCCGGTGACCTCGACGAAGCGGTTGCCGGTCTGCTGACCAATCGCATGGTCGCCAGCGATGCGGACGGCACCAGCGTCCCTGCCGGTTTCACGCGAATAGCAGCGTTCCGAGGCGGCGTGGCCGGCAACATGGACGCGTGCTACTCACGCTATCCCGGCTGACGAATAGCCAACCGGGTCAACCTATTTCGGCGAGCCGGGGAATCAGCTCGTCGCCGATACGCCGGATGAAGCCGACCGGATCCGGGTTGCCGGGGAACGGACCGGCGTTGACCATGTCGAAGCCCAGCTTCGCGAAGCGTTCCGCAGTGGCGAGGTAACCGTCGAGGTCCTCGAAGGGATCGATGAAAAACCCTACGGTCTTGCGGATTTCGGCGGGATCGCGGCCCACCGACTCGCAGTGTCGATCGAGCACATCGACCTTGTGCTTGAGTTCGTCGGGGTCGTAGACCGTGCTGTTCCAGACGTCGGCGTACTGCGCGACGAGGCGCAGGGTCTTCTTCTCGCCGTCACCACCGATCAGGATCGGGGGACGCCGAATCGGTTGCGGCTCGCAGATTGTCTCGGCCAGTTGGTAGTGCTTGCCGTTGTAGGGGCCGTTGTCGTCGCTCCACATCTGGCGGCAGATCTGCAGCGTTTCTTCCAGCATCTCGAAGCGCCTGGCCACCGGCGGATACGGGAAGCCGAGGGCGTGGTGTTCGCGGTCATACCAGGCCGCGCCGATGCCGAAAACCGCACGGCCACCGGACAACACGTCCAGCGTGGTGACCGCCTTCGCCAGAAGTCCCGGGTAGCGATAGGTCACGCCGGTCACCAGCAGGCCAAGGTCGATCGTGGTCGTCTGGCCGGCCAGAAAACCCAGCGAGGTGTAGCCCTCGAGGAACGGGTCTTCCGCGCGTCCCATGGCTTCCATCTGGAAGAAGTGATCGGCCAGCGTGAACAGCGTCGCGCCGCCCTGCTCGGCAGCCTTGGCCGCGTCGGCCAGCGTCGGGCCCAGACGCGCCGCGTCACCCGGCAGAAAGTCGATAAAATGCAATCCCAATTCCATTGCAGCACCAGTCCTTTCGGAATGTCAGTGTTCGGTGAGGCGCTCGAGCAGCGACAACGCGTCCAGGATGACGCGACGCTCGGCTTTGGTGTAGCGCTCTTGCATGGCGCTCGCCAGCCACTCCTCACGCACTTGGCGATTACTCTCGCCACGTTGCCGACCCGCTTCGGTCAACGAGATCAGTTGCCGTCGACCGTCTTCCGGGTCGGGCGTGCGCTCGATGAGCCCTCGCTGCTCGAGAGCGGCCACTATCGTGGCCATTGACTGTGGACGTACGCCTTCGGCTCCGGCCAGGACGCTCGCCGATGAGGCGCCCTCTTTCCAGAGTCGGATGAGCACCGCCGTCTGCGAGGGGGTCAGGTCGTCGTCGGTGGCGAGGCCCCTCAACTGACGGCGCAGCCGGCTGAACATCACCCGCAGTTCGCGGGCCGCCGTAATCGCTGACTCGTCGATGCCGTCCACGACACCAGCCTAAATTAGACAGCCAAAACTGTCCAGTTTTAGCTGACTAAATCCGTCCGAGCAGCTGCAACGCGGCATCGACCGCCAGCGCGGGCACGTTCAAGGTCTTCGAACGCAAATCGTGTCGTGCCCCGGCGATCTCGACGACCGCGGTGGTCCCCGTGATCAACGCGGCGGCCTCGCGCAGCTCCTCGGGGGTACCGAATGGGTCCGATGTGCCGTGGGCGAACACGGTCGGCACCTTGATGTCGGGCAGGTGTTCGGTGCGGGCGCGTTCCGGCTTACCCGGTGGGTGGACCGGATAGGAGAACAGCGTCAGCGCATCGACCGGCACCTGCTCGGAGGCGACCACCATGGACGTCTGCCGACCGCCGTAGGAGTGACCGCCGGCGATCAGCGGACCACCGGCAAGACCGCGGCACAACGCGATCGCCTCGACGATGCCGGCCCGGTCGGTGGCGGCCGAACCGGACGGCGGCCCGGTGGGCCGGCGTCGACGGTAGGGCAGGTTGTACCGCACAGCGAGCCAGCCGCGGCGAGCCCATTCATCGCAGATCTCTTGCAGCAGAATCGATTCCCGACTGCCGCCCGCCCCATGCGTGAGCACCGCCACCCCTTTCGGGGTGCCTTTCGGCTCGTGCGCGATGCCGGCGATCTCATCCAGGTTCATGACAGCCTGAACAATGGGGAGACCGGGCCGTGGCCGCGGCCCAACGGATAGGAGGCACGCAAGCTTTCTGTGACCCAGAGCTTTCCGAAGCCGACGGCGTCGGGCACGCTGAAGCCCCGCGCCAGTGCACAGGCGATGGCGGCCGCAAGCGTGTCACCGCCGCCGTGGTCATTTCCCGTTGGCAGCCGCTCGGAGTCGAACTCGTAGAACTGCGCACCGTCATAGAGTAGATCGCAGCTGCGCTCGGATGACCGCAGGTGCCCGCCCTTGACCAGCGCCCATTGCGGGCCCAGCGCGTGCAAGGCCTTCGCCGCTGTTCGCTGTGAGGTCGAGTCGACGACGTCGACGTCCACCAGCAGCCGAACCTCGTCGAGGTTCGGCGTCACCAGGGTCGCCAGCGGAAACAGTTGGCTACGAAGGGAATCCAGGGCCGATGGCGCCATGAGCGGGTCGCCGTGCATGGAGGCCGATACCGGGTCGACGACGAGCGGAACCGTCAACCCGAGCCGGCGCCAGGTGGCGGCCACGGTGTCGATGATGCCCGGTGATGCCAGCATGCCGGTCTTGGCGGACTGGATGCCGATGTCGCTGACCACGGCTTCGATCTGCCCGGCGACCACGTCGTCGGGAACCTCGTGAAATCCCTGTACTCCCAACGTGTTCTGCACGGTGACCGCGGTGACCGCGATGCACGCGTGCACGCCCAGCAGCGCCATGGTGCGCATGTCGGCCTGGATGCCGGCACCGCCGCCCGAATCCGACCCGGCGATGGACAACACTCGCGGCGGCGTGCTGCCCGGCGGAGTCAGCGGCAGGTATTTCACTGTGCCGAATTGCGGTGACCCGCCACGGCCGCGCTTGCGATCACGGCTGGGTTGGATGAGCCGTGACCCGCTGCGCCCGGCTGCGCCGCGCTTGCGATCACGGCTGGGTGAGCGGCAGATACACTCGGTTGCCGTGCTCGGCGAACTCGGCCGACTTCTCGGCCATGCCGGTCGCGAACATGGCCTCGATGTCCTCTTCGGTCTCGAGTCCGTGTTTGGCGGCGTAGTCGCGGACATCCTGCGTGATGCGCATCGAGCAGAACTTCGGTCCGCACATCGAGCAGAAGTGTGCGGTCTTGGCGGGCTCGGCGGGCAGCGTCTCGTCGTGGTACTCCCGCGCCGTGTCGGGATCCAGTGACAGCGCGAACTGGTCGTTCCAACGGAACTCGAAACGCGCCTGGCTCAAAGCGTTGTCGCGTTCCTGGGCGTGCGGGTGACCCTTGGCCAGATCGCCTGCGTGCGCGGCGATCTTGTAGGCGATCACCCCGTCCTTCACGTCCTTGCGATCGGGCAGCCCGAGGTGCTCCTTCGGCGTGACGTAGCACAGCATCGCGGTGCCGGCCTGGGCGATGATGGCGGCGCCGATGGCGGAGGTGATGTGGTCGTAGGCGGGCGCGATGTCGGTGGCCAGCGGACCCAGCGTGTAGAACGGAGCCTCCTCGCACCACTCCTCTTCCAGGCGCACGTTCTCGACGATCTTGTGCATCGGGACGTGGCCCGGGCCCTCGATCATCACCTGCACGCCATGGGATTTCGCGATCTTGGTCAGCTCGCCGAGGGTGCGCAGCTCGGCGAACTGCGCCGCGTCGTTCGCGTCGGCGATGGATCCCGGCCGCAGTCCGTCACCGAGGGAGAAGGTGACGTCGTAACGGGCGAATATCTCGCAGAGCTCGTGGAAGTTGGTGTACAGGAACGACTCCCGGTGGTGCGCCAGGCACCAGGCCGCCATGATCGAGCCGCCGCGGGACACGATGCCGGTGACTCGCTTGGCCGTCAGCGGCACGTAGCGCAGCAGCACGCCGGCGTGCACGGTCATGTAGTCCACACCCTGCTCGCACTGCTCGATCACGGTGTCGCGGTAGAGCTCCCAGGTTAGTTCGGTCGGGTCGCCCTTGGTTTTCTCCAGCGCCTGGTAGATGGGCACCGTGCCGACGGGCACGGGCGAGTTACGCAGGATCCACTCGCGGGTCTCGTGGATGTTCTTGCCGGTGGACAGGTCCATGATGGTGTCCGCACCCCAACGGGTAGCCCACACCATCTTGTCGACCTCCTCGGCGATCGACGACGTGACCGCCGAGTTGCCGATGTTTGCATTCACCTTGGTCGCAAAGGCCTTGCCGATGACCATCGGCTCGATCTCGGGGTGGTTGTGGTTGGCCGGAATGACGGCACGTCCGCGGGCGACCTCGTCGCGCACCAACTCGGCGGGCATCCCTTCGCGGGCGGCGATGAACGCCATCTCCGCGGTGATCTCGCCGGCACGGGCGCGCTGCAGCTGGGTGCCGCGGTCGCGGACCAGCCCGGGCCGCGGCGGGAGCCCGGTCGTCAGATCGATCACCGCGTCCGGATCGGTGTAGGGACCCGAGGTGTCGTACAGGTCGAAGTGATCGCCGGTGGACAGGTTCACCCGCCGGAACGGCACTTTCGCGCCGGGCACTCCGTCCAAGTCGCGGTAGGCCTTGCTGCTCCCCGCGATCGGCCCGGTGGTGATGGCCGGGTCGACGAGCTTGGATCCCTGGGACAGAACATCAGTCATATTTTCATCTCCCTACGCCGGCATTACCCGGTCAGGTTCGTACGGTCGACGGCCCCAAGCCGTCCTCTCAGCACACTCGGCGTGCGCTCCCGCGTCTTATGGATGGACCGCACGCGACGTTACCCCCACACCACCCCGCTCGGCAGTGCTGGCGGGATTTTGTCTGGTAAGCAGCCGGAAACGTCCCCTGAATGGGAAGATGCAAACATGCAAGAGAGCAGGCGAACGGATGTAGACACCGTCGACGGGATCGGCAAGCAGCCTTCCGGCATGGCCGAACCGCTTTCGCAACACCTGAACGTCGGCGCCTTCCGCTTCTGGTTCGTCGGTCAACGGTGGGAATGGTCCGACGAGGTCGCCAGGATGCACGGCTACGAACCGGGTGCCGTCGTGCCCACGACGAAACTGCTCCTGTCGCACAAACATCCCGACGACCGTGCGCACGTCCAGGAGTTGCTGGACTACGCCCTGCAATCGGAGGAGTCGTTCTCGAGCCGGCACCGGTTCATCGACACCGCGGGCGACGTGCACGACGCGATCGTGGTGGCCGACCGGATGCTCGACGAGTCGGGCGCGGTGCTGGGCACCGAGGGTTACTACATCGACCTCGCGAACACCTTCGACGCGGCCCGCCAGGAAGTGCTCGATGCCGCCCTACCGGACCTGTTCGAGAACCGCGCGGCGATCGAGCAGGCCAAAGGCGTGCTGATGTACGTCTACCGGGTCAGCGCCGATCAGGCGTTTCGGGTGCTGCAGTGGCGGTCCCAGGAGACCAACGTGAAGCTGCGGGCGCTCGCCAAGCAGTTGCTCGCCGAGGTCAGCATCCTGGAAGCGCCGACGGCCGCGCTGCAGAGTCAGTTCGACCATGTATTGCTGACGGTGCACGAACGCATTCCCCCCGAGCCCGTGGGCTGACTGAACCAATACGTCGACAAGGTGGGCGGGGCTCGGGTTAATCTTCGGTTGTGCTGGTGGTCGAGTACGAGGCGGAGGACGCCGCGGTGATCGTTCGCGTCAAAGGCGATGTCGACTCCAGTACCGCCGACGGGCTGACCGCTCACCTGACCGGCGCGCTCAAGCAGGCCGAGACGCACCCGGCCCGGCTACTGATCGTCGATTTGCTGGCGGTCGACTTCTTCGGTAGCGCGGCACTGAACGCGGTGCTCGACTGCCACGAGGAGGGCAAGCAAGCCGGCACGACGGTCCGTCTGGTGGCTGACCATGACCAGGTGCTTCGGCCGATCCAGGTGACCGAACTGGACCGCATCGTCGACATCTACCCGACGCTGTCGGAAGCTCTTCAGCGCAACTCGCGATGAACGCGGGACTGCCGGCCGATCTCGCGGCCGCGGTGTCGTTGGGTGGCGAGATGGGCCGCCGGTTTGCCGAATTCAACTGGGCAGGCCACCCGTTTGGGGTCGCCGCGAGATTGGCCGAGCGAGGTCCGAGCGGCGGTGGCGACGACCCTGGCTTCGCGATTTCCACTCGTACTGTGGCTCGGCGCCGACGACCTGTTCGTGATGGGGCGCGTTAGGCCTCTTCCATCGCCTCGCCGATTTCTTCGAGGACCTTGTTGTGGTGGTTGCTTGCCAAAAAGTGCCCGGCGGCGATGACGAGAGCCACCGGCCAGTCGATGAGTTCAAGTGCCGCAAGGGCGGCCAGGCCGCCGAA
>NZ_JAFAUS010000443.1 GCF_019243155.1 Mycobacterium sp. | reverse complement strand
GTGGCAGCCCCGCAAGTCCCGCTAGACCCTGATTGAGAATTGGGCGATCGCCGGTTCGCCGGGGCGGGCGCACCGGTAGCCGCCGCGGCTCAGGGCGTCGGTCGGTGCGGTCATCGGTTCGAAGCACACCAGGTCTTCTGACGGCGGTGCGAAAATCTGCGTCGCCGGATAACCCTGTTCGAAGTGCACCTCGAGGCGGCGTCCGCCGCCGGACACGGCGAACACCGCACCTTCGCCCACCTGATCGTAGGCGTCATCAAAAGCCTTGTCACCCAACGGTTCTGACCGGGCCTGCTGCTCGGAGGCTTCGCCGGTGGGCAGGCCGCGGTCGTCGAGTCCCAGGTGTCGCAGCGGCGGCGTCTCGATGAGCCAGTCGGCCCGGGCCACGTCCGGTAGGCGTAGATAGGGGTGAAATCCGAAGCAGAGCGGGACCGCCCGGTCTCCGGTTGCGGTGACCGTGGCGCGGATGGTCAACGACCGCTCGGCCAGCCGGACGGCCACGGCCAGCACATGCGGATACGGAAAGCTTTCCAACAGTTGGGGATCGGCGCCGAAGTCCACCTCGGCGGTGAGCTCATTGGCCGTCTCGGTCGTCACCTTCCAACCCGGGTAGGCGGCCAGGACGCCGTGAATGGGCAGGCCGTTGGGATCGGCGCGCACGCGGTTGCGCCCCGGTGTCAGCGTCACGGTCACGCCCTGTGCGGTATAGGTGTTGTCGCCCAATCGATTTGCCCACGGGTACAGGATCGGGATTCCCATCGTCTTGCCCGCGGAGAGGTAGGCCTCCAGGCCGCGCCGTTGTCCGAGCAGCTCAGCGCCGTCGTCGCTGAGCGAGGTCCCGATCATGCCGGCCTCGGGAACGAACTGCGCGGCCGCCGATGACGCCGGATCGCGCAGGGTGACGATGTCCATGCATACCCCTCATCTCGACAGTGGATCGTGCTGAATGCGCTCGGGCGGAGCGCCTTTGGCGATCAGGGCGGCTTTGGTCGCCCGCACCATCCCCGGTCCGCCGGCGATCAGGATCTGCCGGTCGCCCCAGCTGCCGTATTTGGTCACCACGTCGCGCAGCTGGCCGGTTTGGTGGACGTGCAGGCCACGCGGCGGTGTGACGTCGGGGTAGTCGACGGCCCACGCCGGGTCGGCGGTGTATTCGGAGACGGGCGAGACGGACAGCCACGGATTGTGGGACGCCACCTGCCACAGGGTGGGCAGGTCGTAGAGCTCGCAGCGATAGCGGGCGCCGAAGAACAGGTGGACGCGCGGGTTCACGGCGAAGCGGCTGAGGTCCATGATCAGCGTCCGCAGCGGTGCCAGCCCGGTGCTGCCGGCGACCATCAGCACGTCCCCGGCCTCCCTGTCGACCCGCAGGCCGCCGTGCGGGCTGGACAACCGCCAGCGGTCGCCGGGCCGGGTTTCGTTGGTGATGGCGGTGCTGACCAGGCCACCGGGGACCACCCGGACGTGGAACTCGATGCCGCCGCCCGGATCCGCGGGAATTGCGGGGGACAGGTAGCGCCACCGGCGCGGGCACTGCGGAATGTGGACATTGACGTACTGGCCCGGGTGGTAGTGCATCGGCCGGTCCAGTTGCAGCCGGACGACCGCGAGGTCGCGGGACACCCGCGTGTGCTCGATGACCGTGCCGTCCCACCAGGCGGGTCCCTCGTCGGCGTCGGCGGCGCCGCTCATCACCCCGGTGATGAGATTCAGCGACTGCGTGGCCGCTTCATCGACGGCGTCGGTCCAGGCGGCACCCAGGTGCCTGCGCAGCGTCGCCAGCAGTGCGCGGCGCAGGGTGTCGTAGTGGCTGGGGACGAGGCCGTATTTGCGGTGGTCGCGCCCCAGCTGCGCGAGAAAGGCGACCGGCTCCTGGGCACGCTGGTCGACCAGCTCGCCGTAGACCCAATGCAGTGCCTTGGCGAAGGCGGCCCGCTGGCCGCCCATTTCCGGCGGGAACAGATCGCGCACCGAGCCGTCGAGCGCGAACCAGTGGGTGTAGAACCGGTGCACGAGTTCGCTGGCACTGTTAGCCGGGCCCGCGTCGTCCTGTTGGAAGGCGTCGCGCAGCACGCGCAACGCTTCCGAGTCGTCGAGGCCCACGGGCCCCGATTCTAAGCTCGCCGCAGACCGGCCCGCGAAAATGTGACGACGTCAACCCTGCCGGACGGTGTTTGCCGTCCCGGTGTTGGCAGCGCCAGCGAAACGGCAGCAGCTCGGCCAGCCGGAACGTGACCGGCACCCGGCGCGGCGGCGGCGCGAGGCCGGAGTCGGTGGCTCCCATCGGGAGAAAATGCTTTCATAAATTCGAACTTGAGCGGAACACACTCAACCTTGACGGCGTTGAACAACGCGACAAGCATTTTCCCTGAGCACGTGAACGGAGGTGTCGTGGACTCATTCAACCCGACAACAAAGACGCAAGCGGTCCTGACGTCGGCCCTGCAGGCGGCTTCGGCCGCCGGTAACCCCGAGATCAGGCCGGCCCACCTACTCCTTGCGCTGCTGACGCAGAACGACGGGATCGCCGCGCCGCTGCTGGAGGCTGTCGGCGTCGAGCCCGCCACCATCCGCACCGAGGCCGAACGCCTCGCGGACCGGCTGCCGCAGGCCAGCGGCGCCAGCTCGCAACCGCAGCTGTCGCGCGAATCCCTACAGGCCATCACTACCGCCCAGCAGCTGGCCACCGAGATGGACGACGAGTACGTCTCGACCGAGCACCTGATGGTGGGGCTGGCCACCGGCGACTCCGACGTCGCCAAGCTGCTGACCGGGCACGGCGCCTCGCCGCAGGCGCTGCGCGACGCGTTCGTCAAGGTGCGCGGCAGCGCCCGCGTCACCAGCGCCGATCCCGAGGCCACCTATCAGGCGCTGGAGAAGTACTCCACCGACCTGACCGAGCGGGCCCGCGACGGCAAGCTCGACCCCGTCATCGGGCGGGACAACGAGATTCGCCGCGTCGTGCAGGTGCTGAGCCGTCGCACCAAGAACAACCCGGTGCTGATCGGCGAGCCCGGCGTCGGCAAGACGGCGATCGTCGAGGGCCTGGCCCAGCGCATCGTCGCCGGCGACGTCCCGGAGAGCCTGCGGGACAAGACCGTCATCAGCCTGGACCTCGGGTCCATGGTGGCCGGTGCGAAGTACCGCGGCGAGTTCGAGGAGCGGCTCAAGGCCGTCCTCGACGACATCAAGAACTCCGCCGGGCAGATCATCACGTTCATCGACGAGCTGCACACCATCGTCGGCGCCGGTGCCACCGGCGAGGGCGCGATGGACGCCGGCAACATGATCAAGCCCATGCTGGCCCGCGGCGAGCTCCGGCTGGTCGGCGCCACCACGCTCGACGAGTACCGCAAGTACATCGAGAAGGACGCCGCGCTGGAGCGGCGCTTCCAGCAGGTGCTGGTCGGCGAGCCGTCGGTGGAGGACACCGTCGGCATCCTGCGCGGGCTGAAGGACCGCTACGAGGTGCACCACGGTGTGCGCATCACCGACTCGGCCCTGGTGGCCGCGGCGACGCTGTCCGACCGCTACATCACCGCCCGCTTCCTGCCGGACAAGGCCATCGACCTGGTCGATGAGGCCGCCAGCCGGCTGAAGATGGAGATCGACTCCCGGCCAGTCGAGATCGACGAGGTCGAGCGCCTGGTGCGCCGCCTCGAGATCGAGGAGATGGCGCTGGCCAAAGAAGAGGACGACGCCTCCAAGGACCGGCTGGAGAAGCTGCGCGCCGAGCTGGCCGACCAGAAGGAGAAGCTGGCCGAGCTGACCACCAGATGGCAGAACGAGAAGAACGCCATCGACATCGTCCGCGAACTCAAGGAGCAGCTGGAAATCCTGCGCGGCGAGTCCGACCGGGCCGAGCGCGACGGCGACCTGGCCAAGGCCGCCGAGCTCCGGTACGGGCGTATCCCCGAGGTGGAGAAGAAGCTGGACGCCGCGCTGCCGCAGGCCGAGGCCCGCGAGAACGTGATGCTCAAGGAAGAGGTCGGACCCGACGACATCGCCGACGTCGTGTCGGCGTGGACGGGAATCCCGGCCGGCCGGATGCTCGAAGGCGAGACCGCCAAGCTGCTGCGGATGGAAGAGGAGCTGGGTCACCGCGTCGTCGGGCAGCGCAAGGCCGTGCAGGCCGTGTCCGACGCGGTGCGGCGCGCTCGCGCCGGGGTCGCCGATCCCAACCGGCCCACCGGATCGTTCATGTTCCTAGGCCCCACCGGTGTCGGCAAGACCGAGCTCGCCAAGGCGCTGGCCGACTTCCTGTTCGACGATGACCGGGCCATGGTCCGCATCGACATGAGCGAGTACGGCGAGAAGCACTCGGTGGCCCGCCTGGTGGGCGCGCCTCCGGGATAC
>NZ_JAFAUS010000364.1 GCF_019243155.1 Mycobacterium sp. | reverse complement strand
ATGCCGCGCAGCCGGGTCAAAACGCCGGTGCCCCAGTAGTGAAAGCCGGCGACAATGGCCTCGCCGTCGCCGTCGGTGGCGAAGACGGCCCCGTGCTGCGTGGCAAGTTCCTCGCGCAGCTCCAGGTAGTTGTAGATCTCGCCGTTGAACACCAGCACGTAGCGGTCGGGCGCGTCGGCCGGGCCCCAGCGCAGCGGCTGATGCGAATGCGCGATGTCGATAATCGACAGCCGGTTGAAACCGAACACCACGGAGCCGTCGGCGCCGGGGTCGGCCCAGGTACCCGGTTCATCGGGCCCGCGATGGCGCATCAGGTGCGACGAGCGGGCGATGGCGGAGTCGGCCCGGGCGGCCACGGCCGCCGCGTGATCGCTCCCTGAGCTATCGGCGCCCGCCGGCGCCGCGACGAACGCCAGCAGTCCACACACGGCGCCTCAGTATGCCGCACTCGCGCGGCCCGCGCGCCGGCTGCACCCGGCGCGGCGCGCCGCTCGCGACGCCCGACCGGCCGGGGTTTCGTCGCCCCTCTCACCGGCGTGGTCTACGCTGCGTAGTATTCGATATCCGAGCAGGAGGCGCCAACGTGACACCTCGCGAGCAGAACCGTTCGCAACGTTTGTCGCAGGGCAGGTTTCTAGGCCTTTCCAGAGGTCACCGCGGGGGCGCTTCTAGCAGTTCGGCCCGTCGACTTCGGCGGTTGGCGCTGGCTGCGACGTTCGGTGTGCTGGCGTTCGTCCTGAGCGGCTGCGACGGCTGGGCGGACGCGCTGGCGCTGGGCTGGCCGAGAGGCATCACCCCCGAGGCGCATCTCAACCGCGAGCTGTGGATCGGCGCGGTGATCGCCTCGTTGGTCGTCGGTGTGCTCGTGTGGGGATTGATCTTCTGGGCGTCGGCATTCCACCGCTTGAAGGCGACCGACACCGAGCTGCCTCGACAGTTCGGCTACAACATGCCGTTGGAGCTGGTGCTCACGGTCACGCCGTTCCTCATCATCTCGGTGCTGTTCTACTTCACCGTGGTGGTGCAGGAGAAGATGCTGCACATCTCCAAGGATCCCGAGGTCGTGATCGATGTCACGGCCTTCCAGTGGAACTGGAAATTCGGCTATCAGAAGGTCAACTTCAAAGACGGCACGCTGACTTACGACGGCGCCGACCAGGCGCGCAAGAACGCGATGCTGTCCAAGCCGGAAGGCAAGGACGCTCACGGCGAGGAGCTCGTCGGACCCGTTCGCGGCCGCAACACCTCGGACCGGACCTACCTGAACTTCGACAAGGTCGAGACGCTGGGAACCAGCGACGAAATCCCGGTGCTGGTGCTGCCCACCGGCAAGCAAATCCAATTCGATTTGGCGTCCGCGGACGTGATCCACACCTTCTGGGTTCCGGAATTCCTGTTCAAGCGCGACGTCATTCCCAACGCTGACGCGAACAACTCCATCCACGTCTTCCAGGTGGACGAGATCACCAAGCCCGGCGCGTTTGTCGGGCACTGCGCCGAGTTCTGCGGCACCTATCACTCGATGATGAACTTCGAGGTTCGGGTGGTGCCGCCCAACGACTTCAAGGCTTACCTGCAGCAGCGGATGGGTGGGAAGAGCAACGCCGCGGCACTGCAGGCGATTGGTCAGCCGCCGCTCGCAGTGACCACGCATCCGTTCGACACCCGCCGCGGTCAGTTGGCCGGCAACCAGTAGGTTAGGACGCCAAATGCATATCGAAGCCAGGCTATTCGAGTTCATCGCCGGGTTCTTCATTCTGGTTGCGGTGCTCTACGGGGTGCTCACCGCGATCTTCGCCACCGGCGGTGAGGAGTGGGCGGGCACCACCGCGCTGGCGCTGACGGGCGGCCTGGCGTTGATCACGGCGACCTTCTTCCGGTTCGTGGCACGTCGCATCGACACCCGGCCCGAGGATTACGAAGGTGCCGAGATCAGCGACGGAGCAGGGGAATTGGGCTTCTTCAGCCCGCACAGCTGGTGGCCGGTTCTGATCGCGCTGTCGGGTGCGGTGACCGCCGTCGCCATCGGGCTGTGGCTGCCGTGGCTGATCGTCGCCGGGGTCGCGTTCATCCTGTCCTCGGTCGCCGGACTGGTCTTCGAGTACTACGTGGGGCCCGAGAAGCACTGACTGTTGGCCCGAAGGTCACAATCAGATCACGTGACCCGCGGCCCGTTCGCCAAGACATCTTTGCTTCTCTCGGTTCGGTAGTGTTTTGCAAGGCAAATGAGAATCTTTCAAGCGCGCCCGCAACGAAGCGCCGGCGGAGCCCCGCGCGCTGGTAAGGCAGTCGAACAGGGCAGGCGAAGATGAGCGGGCCGAAACCCCCGGGATGGGAACCGGAAGAACCCGATTCCGCCCATGAGGTAGGCCGCGAACCGAACTCCGACAGCGAGCAAGAACACGACCCCGGCGCCGCCCACGACGACCATGAGTCCTTCGACGACGGCGCCGAACCGGCGGACGAAACGGACGCGTATTCGCGCGCGTACTCGGCTCCGGAATCCGAGCATTTCATCAGCGGCCCGTACCTGCCTGCCGATCTTCGGCTCTACGACTACGACGAGTTCGAGGAGGCGTCCGACGACGATGATGATGACCACGGCGCCCCACGCTGGCCGTGGATCGTGGGGGTGGCCGCCATCGCTGCCGCGATCGCGCTGGTGGTCTCGGTGTCGCTGCTGTTCGCGCGCACCGACACGACCAAACTAGCCAACCCGAACACCACCACAACCCCGTCGCCGCCGCCCTTCCAGGATCAGATAACGACCACCAAGCCGCCGCCCCCTCCGCCGCCACCCAGCACAGAACCGCCACCACCACCGCCCCCGACAGCAACGGAGACACAGACCGTGACGGTGACGCCCAACCCGCCGCCACCGCCGCCCGCGCCGGCGCCGGCGCCCGCACCACCCCCGGCCACCCCGACGGCCGCGGCGCCCCCTCCGCCGCCGCCCACGACGCCGGCCGGGCCCCGGCAGGTGACCTATTCGGTGACCGGCACCAAGGCGCCGGGCGACATCATCTCGGTGACCTACGTCGATGCCTCCGGCCGGTCCCGCACTCAGCACAACGTGTACATCCCGTGGTCGATGACGGTCACCCCGATCTCGACGTCGGACGTCGGCTCGGTCCAGGCGTCCAGCCTGTTCCGGGTCAGCAGGCTGAATTGCTCGATCACCACCAGCGACGGAGCGGTGCTGTCGTCGAACAACAACGACGCGCCGCAGACGAGCTGCTGATGGTTGCGAAGTATTCGACGTATCGGCGCGGAGCGGACGACACGATCTCCCCGGAGGTCATCGATCGCATCCTGATCGGGTCGTGTGCCGCCGTCTGGCTGGTGTTGTTGGGCGTGAGCGTGGCCGCGGCCGTCGCACTGGCCGATCTGGGCCGCGGTTTTCACAAGGCGGCGAGC
>NZ_JAFAUS010000302.1 GCF_019243155.1 Mycobacterium sp. | reverse complement strand
CGCGTCAACCCGGTGGCCTACTTCGATATCGACGGCAAGATCTACGTCATCGGCTCCGCGGCGGGCCGGGAGAACAATCCCGCGTGGGTCCACAACATCCGCGCCAACCCGCAGGTGAGCGTCGAGATCGGCGATGAAGCCGCAAAGTCGGCCACAGCGCACGAACTCCCGCGCGACCGGCGGGATGCTATCTACCGGACGGTCGTCGAGCGTGCCCCGGGGTTCGGCGAATACCAGGAGCAAACCGACCGCATCATCCCCGTCTTCGAATTGGTCACCCAATAGCGGCCGTGAGACGCCCGGACCTGCCGAAATAACCTTTCACGTACAAATCTGCCCGACAGGGAACCGTGCGGGCCCATGTTTCGTTATATGGGCTAAGCAAAGTTTGATTCCGAATGGGGGAGAACAACCGCATGCCACGCACAGACAACGACAGCTGGGATCTGGCCACCAGTGTGGGCGCGACCGCCACGATGGTCGCAGCCGCCCGGGCTATTGCCACCAAAGCCGACAACCCGTTGATCAAAGACCGGTTCGCCGAGCCATTGGTTCGCGCCGTCGGCATTGACTTCCTGACACGATGGGCGACCGGTGACCTGCAGGCTGCTGACGTCGATGACGACGAGTCGCCCTGGAAGCTCGAGCACATGCCCGACGCGATGGCCGCCCGCACTCGATTCTTCGACTCCTTCTTCCACGACGCGGCGCAGGCGGGAATCCGCCAGGCCGTCATCCTGGCTTCCGGTCTCGACGCACGCGCCTACCGGCTGGCGTGGCCTGCCGGCATGACGGTGTTCGAAATCGACCAGCCGCAGGTGATCGAGTTCAAAACGTCCACCCTGGCCGGCCTGGGCGCCACACCGCAGGCCGAACTGCGCACGGTCGCCATCGATCTACGACAGGACTGGCCGAAAGCGTTGGAAGAAGCAGGTTTTGACAAGACTCAGCCCGCCGCGTGGATCGCGGAGGGATTGTTTGGATACCTGCCGCCAGAAGCTCAAGACCGCTTGCTGGACAACATCACCGCGCTCAGCGCCAGCGGAAGCCGACTCGCGTGCGAAGCCATCCCGGACAGCTCGGAGCAGGACCTCGACAAAGCGCGGGAAGTAATGCAGCGGGCCACCGCCAAATGGCGCGAGCATGGTTTCGACTTGGAATTCGCCGACCTCGGCTACGAGGGGGAGCGCAACAACGTCGAGCTTTACCTGGACAACCTGGGCTGGCAGTCGACGGGCATCAAAATGGGTGAGCTGCTTGCCGATCATGGGCTTGCGGCGATCTCGCAGACCAACGATTCTGTGTCGATGGCCGACACCATCTACTACAGCTCGGTGCTGAACAAATGACCGAGGTGCAGCGTCGAGGGCTCAACACCGCCATCACGCGAATGTGGGGCTTCCTGGCCCCCGCCTACGATCTGCCGTTCTTGCAGCAGTGGGTCTACCGTCCGCCGCACGACGAGGTGATTGCCCAGCTACGCAGCCACCAATCCCGCAGGATCGCTGACATCGCCTGTGGTACAGGGATTCTCAGTGACCGGATCGAGCGTGAAATACAGCCTGACGAGCTCTATGGCGTCGACATGTCCGTCGGCATGCTCAATCAGGCTCGCGCCAGGTCCAGTCGGGTGCAATGGCTACGGGGCCCGGCCGAGCAGCTTCCCTTCGATGACGGCGCGCTCGATGCCGTCGTGACCACATCTGCGTTCCACTTCTTCGACCAGCCGGCGGCGCTGCGCGAATTCCATAGGGTGCTCGCCCCGGGCGGACTTGTCGCGATCAGCGCGCTGAGCGTTCGCCAGCAGCGCCTGCAGTCGGCCTCGGCGAGGTGGAAACCGCAGCACAACCCGTCACCGGCTGAGATGCGGACCCTGTTCGAGGACGCGGGTTTCGTCATCAGCGATCAGCATCGGGTCCGGCGTGCCGTTTGGACGCAGTTCATCGGCGATCTGATCACTGTGGGTACCAAGCGCTGAACGGTACGGAGCCCGCGCGCGTAAAAGGGTGGCGACGGACTACGGCGTCGATGAAGACTGGGCGGACCTGGTTCGTTGCCGCGCAGGTTCGGTGGGCTGACTCGCTCATCTCTTCGTCATAACCTGAGCGGGTGGGCGCGAAGCGGGTTGTCCGCCGGCCACATCCGGCGGTGCGATTCTTGGCGGGCAGGTACATCGGTTACGAGCAGGACGATGTCACTCTGCCGCTGCACCGCGGTCTTCCGTCGCGCCACGTCACGCTCATCATCAGTCTGCGGGACCCGGTGCGGGTCCGAGCGCAGACGGGAACCGTCGCCGCGTCGGGGTTGATCGGTGGCCTGCACACCGATCCGGTGTTGATCGCCCAGGATCGCACGCAGTGCGGTATCCACCTCGAGTTGCATCCGTTGGGCGTGCGCACCCTGCTGGGGTCGAGTTCGGCGGATCTGAGTGGTCACGTCGTCGCGCTGCCAGATCTGGGACGACCGGCGCTGGCCCAGTTGCCGGACAGGCTGGCCTCGACGCGAAGCTGGTCGGATCGCTTCCGCATCCTCGACGAGGTCCTGGCGGCGGCGGTCGCCGAGCCGCTATCCGTTAGCGCCGAGCTCGCAGAGGGCTGGCGTCTGATGAGCGACGCCGCCGGTCGGGTGCGCATCGCGGATGTCGCCGCTGAGATCGGCTGGAGTAGAAGGCATTTCGCGCACAAATTTCATAAGGAGACCGGGCTGACCCCGAAACAGGTTGCCCGGGTGCTGCGCTTCGAACATGCGGGCACCCTGCTGCGCCGGGGTCAGGTCGATCTGTCTCGGCTAGCGGTCGAGTGTGGCTTCTACGACCAGGCCCACCTGAGCAATGAATGGCGCGCAATGGCTGGGTGCTCGCCACGGACCTGGATTCGTGAAGAGCTCCCATTCCTCCAAGACGACGACATTCTCGGATGTCCAGACTGAGTCCATGACCGAAACACCCACACCCACAGTTTGGCCCGCCCTGCGCTACGACGACGCACCCGCGGCGTTGCGCTTCCTCGTTGATGTGCTCGGGTTTGCCGAGACGATGGTCGTTGCGGGCCCGGACAATTCGATCGCGCACGCCGAACTGCGCTGGCCGGAAGGCGGGGGAGTGATGTTGGGCAGCACCGGCGGTCCCGCCGACGGCGTCCACGACGCGATGAAGCCCGGCAGCAGCTGCGTCTACGTGGTCTCGGCCCACGTAGACGCCATCCACGCGAAAGTCAGGGCCGCGGGCGCCGAGATAAGCGCCGAATTGCACGACACCGACTATGGCTCACACACTTTCAGCCTGCGCGATCCCGAGGGCAATTCGTGGAGCATCGGCACTTACCGGGGCGCACCGGAGAAGCGGTAGCTCAAAGCACGACGCCCGCCTCGCCGGGTGGCGAAGCGGGCGTCGCGTCTACTGCTCTTTACAGCGGGATCCAGACTCCGAAGAGCCAGAAGCCCCATGCGTTGAACCCGGGGTCCCAAACGGGGGTTTCCTGGTAGCCCCAGTAGTTGACCGGGCCATAATCCCAGTGCCCACCGGGCGGAGGAAGCGGCCTGCCTCCCCAATCCGGTCGCGGCGGCTCGCCGGCCCCCCACGGAGCCGGTCCGTCGCCCCACGGGGCCCCGTGGAAGTAGCCACGCTGCGCGTCGCCATGCCAGGGTCCGCCAGGGTGGGGATCGGGACCACCGCGTTCGCCGGGCCCACCGGGTCCGCCTGGGTGGTCACCTGGGCCGCCAGGTCCGCCTGGGTGGTCACCCGGACCACCAGGACCGCCTGGGTGGTCACCCGGACCACCGGGTCCGCCCGGACCGCCTGGGTGGTCACCCGGACCACCGGGTCCGCCTGGGTGGTCGCCTGGTCCGCCGGGTCCACCGGGGCCGCCAGGACCACCGGGGTGGTCGCCACCTGGGCCGCCGGGTCCGCCCGGTCCACCAGGCCCGCCCGGGTCACCGGGCGCGTTCGGATGGCCGCCAGGCCCGCCAGGGCCGCCATGGTCGCCGCCGGAAGCCGGGGCGCCATGGCCCCCTGCCGGTGCCGGCGGTGGTCCTCCGGGGGCGGCGTTGGCCGCGCCAGCGCCCATGCCGAAGGCGGCAGCGCCGAGAGCGCCAGCCACGGCGATCCCCCCGATCATTTGGTTAAATTTCATGGTTTTTCACCTTCTACTAGTGAATTCCTGAGAATTCCCCCCTTACACCATCCAAACCGTAGAAAGCTTTCCTATGGACCGGCTGTGAGAGGCCCATGCAGAACTTTTGGGCGACCAAAACGATGCTTTGGCAAGGCTATGTTGGCTAGTCACGCGCGTTTTCGGTGTATATCCTTTCGCCCGTGCCGCGTACGCCACATGCGAATGAGCCCCATCTCGGATCGGTATCCGCGAAGTTGAATTGGCTACGCGCCGGGGTTCTCGGGGCAAACGACGGAATCGTCTCCACTGCCGGGATCGTCGTCGGCGTGGCGGCCGCGACCGTGCAACGCGCCCCGATTTTGACCGCGGGAAGCGCGGGCCTGGTGGCGGGGGCGGTGTCGATGGCGCTAGGGGAATACGTGTCGGTCAGCACCCAGCGCGACACCGAGAAGGCGCTGCTGGATGAGGAGTGCGAGGAGCTGCACGACGATCCCGCGTCCGAGCTCGACGAGCTTGCGACGCTCTATGAGGGGAAAGGTCTGACGGCGGCGACCGCCCGCAGGGTGGCGGAGGAACTCACCGACCACAATCCTCTGCTCGCGCACGCCGAAATCGAATTGGGTATCGATCCCGAGGAACTGTCCAACCCCTGGCAGGCGGCGCTGTCCTCGGCGGTGGCGTTTTCCGTCGGCGCCCTGTTGCCGTTGATCGCCATCCTGGCCCCGCCGACCGCATGGCGAATCCCGGTTACCGTCGCGGCCGTCTTGGTCGCGTTGACCATCACGGGGGCAGTGTCGGCGGGTTTGGGCAGAGCGCCCAAAGGTCGTGCCGTGCTCCGCAACGTCATCGGGGGCGGTCTTGCCTTAGCGATTACTTACGTGATCGGGCATCTGGTGGGCGCAGCGATCGCCTGACCGGCAGTGACGGGAAGCGCAACTGTAACATCCACGGTTGCGGTCCCGAACGTGGTCCGAACGCCTCATGACCTGGAGAATGCTGCAGTGGCCGAGCCCGATGTCGTGCTGGATGAACCCGAATTGGCGGGCCCGAAGCCGTACTTCATGCGCGACGAAACACGCTTCGTTCCAACCGGAATCGCGCGTGGTGGCTGGGGGCCGTCGCTCAGTGGCCACGTTGTCGGTGGACTGTTGGGCTGGGCCGTCGAACGCGCGGCCGACGACCCGGATCTACAACCTGCGCGGTTGACCGTCGACCTTCCCCGGCCGACGGCTTTGCAGCCCATCGAGGTGCACACTCGCGTGCTGTACGACCGACGGCGACTGCGGCTGATCGAGGCCGTTCTCACCCAGGAAGGCGACTCCGTAGCGCAGGCCACCGCGTTGTTTCTGCGGCGCGGCCAACAACCGGAGGGGCAAGTCTGGTCACCAGAGGTGCCGATGCCACCGCTGCCGGACGGCGGCTATTCGACGCTTTTCATGCGGACCTATGGCTGGGGGACCGGCGTGCAGAATCCCGACCCTGACTGGCCGCACGGCTCCGGGCCGAAATACACCTGGTTGCACGAGACTCGGCCGCTGATCGACGGCGAACCACTCACCGCCTTCACCCGCGCGGCAATGGCCGGCGACATCACGGCATCCATCGCCAACTGGGGCACGGAGGCCTTGCAGTTCATCAACGCCGATTACACACTCACGCTGAGCCGACTGCCAGAGGGCGAGCATATCGGCCTGGCCTCGCTCACTCACCAGAGCGACGAGGGCGTGGCCACCGGGTCGGCGATTCTCGTCGACCACAAGGGCCCGATCGGCACGGGCATATCAGTCGCCATCGCGCACTCCGGCTTTCGTCCCACATCGGTGAACCCTGCGGCCGGATGAGGCACGCAACAGACACCACCTTTTGGGCATTGATCGCCGACGCGGCGCAACGCGGATCAGATCGGGCGCTGCTCGCCGACGAGCACGGACGCAGCCTGACCGCACGCCGGCTTCACGACGAGGCCTGCGCGACCGCCGCCGCACTCGCCGAACGGGGGATCCGCGCGGGAACCGTTGTGTCCTGGCAGTTGCCGACGACGCTGGAGACGATGGTTGTCATGGCCGCGCTCGTCCGGCTCGGCGCGGTGCAAAACCCGATCATCCCGATACTGCGCGAAAACGAGGTCAACTTCATCACCGGCCAACTGGCCACGGAATTCTTTGTGGTGCCGGAGGTTTGGCGCGGATTCGAGCACGGCGATCTTGCGCGGGCTTTGGCGCGTGATCGCGGCTTTGAGGTCATCACCGTCGACCTGGTCACGCCTCCGGCCGCCGGCGAGCTTCGGCTGCCTCGCGCGAATGCTAGCGCCCTTGCTCCGCCACCCGCCCCGGCGGACGACACCCGCTGGATTTACTTCTCCTCGGGAACCACCGCCGCTCCCAAAGGAATTCGCCACTCCGACGCGTCGCTGATCGCCGGCTCGGCGGCGGTTGTCGACATGGTCGGCACCACCAGCAGCGACGTGGATCCCATCGCGTTTCCGATCGCACACATCGGTGGGGCCGCGATGTTGGCCACCGCCCTGCTGACCGGCCTGCGGTTGGCGCTGTTCGAGTCGTTCGATCCGGCCAAGACGCCGCTCGCCATCGCCGCGCACGATCCGACGTTCCTGGGCACGGCGACGCCCTTCTTCGTGGCGTTCCTCGATGCCCAACGCGCGCACGGTGATCGGCCGCTGTTCCCGTCGTTGCGCGGTTGCCTCGCCGGAGGCGCGCCCATCACCGCCGAGCTCGGACGTCAGGTCCGCGACACCTTTGGGTTGACCGGCATCGCCAACGCCTGGGGCCTCACCGAGTTTCCCGCGGCGACTTCGCCACCGCTCGGCGCGCCGCCAGAGGTGCTCGACCACACGGTCGGCGCGCCGGTATCCGGTGTCCGCGTCCGGGTGGTCGACAACCACGAGGTGGAACTCCCTGCGGGACACGAAGGGGAATTACGCCTCAAGGGGCCTCAGTGCTTCCTGGGCTACGTGGACGCCACGCTTGACGCAGACGCGTTCGACAAGGACGGCTGGCTGCGCACAGGCGATCTCGGGCTGGTCGATGCCGACGGCAACGTCCGAGTGACGGGGCGGATCAAAGACGCGATCATCCGCAACGCGGAGAACATTTCGGCCCTCGAGATCGAGAACGTGCTCGCCACCCATCCCGCCGTCGCCGACGTTGCGGTCATCGGCATTCCCGACCCGCGTACCGGCGAGCGAGTCTGCGCCGTGGTGGTAGCCGAACCGGCCGTCGAGGTTTCGTTGGAATCCCTTGTGCAGCACTGTCATTCGCACGGCCTGAGCCGCTACAAACATCCCGAGCGTCTCGTGGTCGTCGATGCGCTGCCGCGCAACCAGTTCGGGAAGGTCATCAAGAGGGAGCTGCGTGCGGCATTCGGGTGACGAGACCGTCAGGAGAACAGCTGTGGGTTCTCGGTGATGTATTGGGCGACAGTCAATGCGGGTCGGCCCGTGAGCTCTTCGACGTCTTTGGTGGCACGATCATAGCGGCCCTCTCGATGAAGTCGTGCCATCGTGGCGAGGTGCTGCTGTAGGTGCGCGGGCAGACCCACGGGCTTGAGCACATCCTCCACCCACGCGTCGAGCGGGACATCGACGCCGGTGATCGGTCGCTGCAAACCACGGGCGTACTGCGCGGCCAATCCTTCGATGTCCAGGCTCTCCGGGCCGGTCAACTCGTACACGTGCCCGATGCGTCCCGCCGGTTCCAAAAGCACGGTCGAGACCGCACGGGCGACGTCACTGGCGGCGATAGGCGACGTACGGCCCTCGCCGAACGGCAGCACCAAGATGTTCCGCTCGCGCAAGGACGGGACCGCGAACAGCGTGAAGATCGGATTGTCAAGAAACGCCGTCGGTCTCATGTGGACGACCGGCACCCCGGACCAGTTCAGCACATGCTCGGCGAGATAGTGCAGGCGATGCTGACGGGACTCGCCGACGCTTGTCAGTGTCATTTGCGAAACCGTCATCTGTGACATGTTCGCGAGCACCTCGAGCCGCCCCAATTGCAATGCCGCATCGCACACGACCACAGTGGCCTGCAAGTAGTCGGGGGAGACGCTCATGGAAAAGAACATGCGATCGACACCGGTCATGGCGCGCACGACGTCTTGCGGATCGGTGAGGTCGCCCACCACCACCTCGGCGCCGAGTCCCCGCAGCCCGTTGGCCCGCTCGTCGTCGCGATGCACCAACGCGCGCACGCGTTCTCCGCGTCCCCGCAGTTGGTCGACCACCAGCCGGCTCACGCCACCGGTGCCTCCCCCGGCGCCGGTGATCAGATACAGGGGCCCAGTCACGACCGACGACCCACTACTAGTTGGCAACTCCAGCGATTCATGCGCCGCTCCTGCCTGCAAGCCAGTGGTCAAAAGTGTAGGCCGGTTATCGCCTCGCGGCGTATGGTTCGGAATGCACGCCATGGATGTCAGTCGGACGCTCCGCCCGGCTCGGAGGGGACGCCATACCGCATCCGGCTGCGCCGGACTTCGAACGGAGGCACGGCATGACGTACATGGGCAATCCCTATTACCCCTTGTGGTTAGACAATCTGGCTCACGATGTCAGCCTGGAGGCCGCGGCGATGGATGGTGTCGCCCAGGGCGCGGACGACGTTCGCGCAGTCATGGTTGTGGCCCGAGAGCAATATGAGAATCAGGTGTTCAGTTACGCGGGCCCATGCGGCGACTACGGCTTTGTCGAGGATTACACCTCCGAGGTCCGCGGCGTGAAAACGAGAGTCGTCGTCCTGGTCACCTACAACGACACCGGGCAGACGCAGCGCATTGTGGTGAACCACCGGCCACGCAGCGCGTTGCTGTCCTTTTCTCGCTTGATGCTCGAAAAGTTTTCCGGCACAGCGCTGGCCAAGCATTGGGAGGGTACTCCCTAAGGGGTGCAACGCTTCTGACTAGCCAGCCTTGAGTGGACGTCGAAGAAGAAGGCGATAATGTCCGCAGTTCGAGCCGCCGCCGTGCAGATCAGCCCCGTGCTTTACAGTCGCGAGGGCACCGCGGCCAAAGTCGTTGCAAAGATTGATGAATTGGCCAGCCAGGGCGTGAAATTCGCGACCTTTCCTGAGACTGTTATCCCGTATTACCCGTACTTCTCGTTCGTGCAGCGCCCGTTCGAAATGAGTTCAGAGCAACTCAGATTGATGAACGAAGCGGTGACCATACCGTCGTCGACGACGGATGCGATCGGTGAGGCCGCCCGCCGCGCGGCAATGGTCGTATCGATAGGCGTGAACGAACGCGCCGGCGGCTCGGTGTTCAACACCCAGTTGCTCTTCGACGCTGACGGTGCCCTGATACAGCGTCGGCGCAAGATCAGCCCGACGTACCACGAGCGAATGATTTGGGGTCAGGGCGACGGCAGCGGATTGAAAGCGGTCGACAGCGCTGTCGGTCGCGTCGGTCAATTGGCCTGCTGGGAGCACTACAACCCGCTGGCCCGCTATGCCTTGATCGCCGACGGCGAGCAGATCCACTCCGCCATGTTCCCGGGATGCTTTGGCGGCGAGCTCTTCGCCCAACAGGCCGAGATCAGCGTCCGCAACCACGCCCTGGAATCCGGTGCCTTCGTAGTCAACGCGACTGCCTGGCTCGACGCCGATCAGCAGGCGCAGATCATGGCCGATACCGGTTGCCCGCTGGGTCCGATCTCCGGTGGCTGCTTCACCGCGATCGTCACCCCGCAAGGCGAACTGCTGGGTGAGCCCCTGAAATCCGGTGAGGGGCAGGTGATCGCCGATCTGGATTTCTCATTGATCGATAAGCGCAAGGCGCTCATGGACGCCGGTGGGCACTACAGCCGCCCTGAAGTGCTCAGCCTGCAAATAGATCACACACCGAGATCGCCCATCCATACGCAAAATCACGAGCACGAAACCATCGCCGACACCGAGCTGCCCGCCAAGCCCACAGGAAAGTAACGCACCTATTAAAGCGGAGTGCGAACTTCCTTGTGGTGCTGAAAGTGTCTGGAGTGACGCGGAATGTCATAGCCCCTTCGGCGCTTCGCGGACAGCCTGTGCCGCCGCCGGATCGCCCTCGACATCGACTCGCGCGAGACGCCCGACGGAGAACAGCAACAGCTCCTCGGGCGCGCCGGTGACCGTGACCGCGGAACCGCTCCCGGCGGTCAGCACCGTTTTGCCTGCCGGGGTTCGCAGCGCCACCCGGCCGGGCATCTTGGCCAGCGTCAGCCGCGCCATCAGCGGCAGGGTGCGGCTCAGGCTGTTGCTCAGCGCGGGCTCCAGCGTGCGCGGCTCCCAGCCGGGCTGCGCGCGCCGCACATCCTCGTGGTGGATGAACATCTCGGCGACGTTGGCCACGGGGTCCAGCAGTTTGAGCGGCGAGTACACCGGCGGCCCGGCCGCCACTTTGTCGACCAGCGCTTCCCATTCGGTCTGCTCGGCCACCTGGTTCTGCACCTTCTGCGTGCGCGAGGCAAAGAACGGGATCAGGATGCCCGGCATGGCGTCGGGGCGGTACTCCCGGATCATCAGGTGGGCGGCCAGGTCCCGGGTCTTCCATCCTTCGCACAGCGTGGGCGCATCGGGCCCCACGCCGCGCATGGTCTCGACGAGGGCGGCACGTTCGCGTTGAGCAACGGACATCTGCTCAGCGTAAGGCCCCGACGAGACGAGTACGGGCGAACATGCTCTGCAGCCCTGGTGAAGGCTTCGCGGAGTGCCCAGGGAAGGCGAACCCCCGGTCAGGCCCGCTAAGCGCCTCGGTAAATTTGGCACCGTTCTGTCCGCAACAGGAGAAGTAGGGAATGTCATGAGCGCGCAAGTCGAGCAGTTGGAGTTCCAGGCAGAGGCTCGGCAACTACTGGATTTGATGGTCCACTCCGTCTACTCCAATAAGGATTCCTTCCTGCGGGAGTTGATCTCGAACGCGTCCGACGCGCTGGACAAGCTGCGGCTGGAAGCCTTCCGCAACAAGGACCTCGACGTCGACACCTCGGATCTGCACATCGAGATCGACGTGGACAAAACCGCCCGCACCCTGACCATCCGCGACAACGGCATCGGCATGACCCGCGCCGAAGTCGTGGATCTGATCGGCACACTGGCCAAGTCGGGTACCGCCGAATTGCGGCAGCAACTCAAGGAAGCCAAGAACGCCGCGGCCTCAGAGGAACTGATCGGGCAGTTCGGCATCGGCTTCTATTCGAGCTTCATGGTCGCCGACAAGGTCGAACTGCTCACCCGTAAGGCCGGCGAGAGCGAGGCCACCAAGTGGGAATCGAGCGGCGAGGGCACCTACACCATCGAAGCCATCGAGGGTGCTCCGCAGGGGACGTCGGTCACCCTGCATCTCAAGCCTGAAGACGCCGAGGACGAGCTGCACGACTACACCGCGGACTTCAAGATCCGGAGCCTGGTCAAGAAGTATTCCGACTTCATCGCCTGGCCTATCCGGATGGAGGTCGAGCGCCACATCCAGGTCCCCGTCGAGGAGGGCTCCGAGGAGACCCGCGAAGAGGTCGTCATCGACAACGAGACCCTCAACTCGATGAAGGCGCTGTGGGCCCGCCCCAAGGAGGAGGTCTCCGAGGAGGAGTACAGCGAGTTCTACAAGCACGTCGCGCACGCCTGGGATGACCCGCTCGAGGTGATCGCGATGCGGGCCGAGGGAACTTTCGAATATCAGGCCCTGCTTTTCATCCCGTCCCACGCGCCGTTCGACCTGTTCAATCGCGACGCCCAGACCGGGATCCAGCTGTATGTCAAGCGCGTGTTCATCATGAGCGACTGCGACGAGCTGATGCCCGAGTACCTGCGCTTCGTCAAGGGTGTCGTTGACGCCCAGGACATGTCGCTGAACGTCTCGCGCGAAATCCTGCAGCAAGACCGGCAAATCAAGGCTATCCGTCGCCGGTTGACTAAAAAGGTGCTATCGACCATCAAGGACCTGCAGTCCGAGCGGCCGGATGATTACCGCACCTTCTGGACGCAGTTCGGCAGGGTCGTCAAAGAGGGCTTGATGTCGGACTTCGACAACCGTGAGACCCTGCTGCAGGTCTCCTCCTTCGCCTCGACGCACAGCGACGAGGACCCCACCACCTTGGCCGAGTACGTGGAGCGGATGAAGGAAGGCCAGGAGCAGATCTTCTACGCCACCGGCGAGACGCGTCAGCAGATCCTGAAGTCGCCGCACCTCGAGGCCTTCAAAGCCAAGGGTTACGAGGTCTTGCTGCTCACCGACCCGGTCGACGAAGTCTGGGTGGGATCGGTCAACGAGTTCGACGGCAAGCAGCTGCAGTCGGTCGCCAAGGGCGAGGTGGACCTCAGCTCCGAAGGGGAGGAGAGCGAGGCCGAACGGGAAGAGCAGCAGAAGGATTTCGCCGACCTGCTGACCTGGCTGAAGGAGACGCTCAGCGATCACGTCAAGGAGGTGCGGCTGTCCAACCGCCTGACAGAGTCGCCCGCGTGCCTGATCACCGACGCCTTCGGCATCACACCGGCGCTCGCCCGCCTTTACCGGGCGTCCGGCCAAGATGTCCCGGTCGGCAAACGGATTCTCGAGCTCAACCCGAATCACCCGCTGGTCACCGGCCTGCGCCAGGCGCATACCGACCGTGCCAATGACCCTTCGGTCGCCGAGACGGCCGAATTGCTCTATGGCACAGCTCTTCTCGCTGAAGGCGGCGCGCTGGAGGATCCGGCCAGGTTCGCAGAGATGCTCGCCGACCGGCTGGCGCGCACCGTGTAGCCCCTGCTTTGCCAGATCGACGACGCGGGTGCCCGTGCCCAGAACGACGATTTGCGCGATTGAAAGCTCGCTGACAGGGATAATCAGGTCCCATGGTTGAGTTTCGCGTTGTCGACCCGCACGGTCACGTCGTCGCGACGAAGAAATTTGCCGGCGCGGAGGCCGCCCACGCATGGTTTGTCGGCTTCATGGTCGGCAAGTCCGAGCTGGGTTGGCGCATGGAGGTCAACGACGAAGGGCAGTGGGCTTTCTTCGACGACACCGAAGGCTTCACCGCTCCGGGCAGCCACCGCCGGGAACGCCGCTGAGTCGCGCGCCGCTCGTCGCGGGCCGCTAGATTGGTCCAATGACCGAGCGGGTCGCGCCCGTAAGACATCGCACGCCTCTCAACCGTTCCCAGATCGCCGGCTTTTGGGGCGCCTGGACGGGCTGGACGCTCGACGGGATGGACTCGTTCATCTATGCGCTCGTGCTCACCCCCGCGCTCACCGAGCTACTGCCCCGTTCGGGCTACGCCGCGACGACGTCCAATGTGGGGCTGGCTGGCTCGATCCTGTTCGCCCTGTTCCTGGTCGGCTGGGGCCTGTCGTTCATCTGGGGACCGATCGCCGACCGCTTCGGCCGCACCAAGGTGCTGGCCGCCACGATCTTCACCTTCGCCATCTTCACCGGACTCTCCGCCGCCGCGCAAAACGTTTGGGAACTGGCGATTTTTCGCTTCATCGCGGGGGTGGGAATCGGTGGTGAATGGGCGCTCGCGGGAACCTACGTCGCCGAGGCTTGGCCTGAAGACCGGCGCAAGATGGGGGCGGGCTATCTGCAGACCGGCTACTACGCCGGTTTCTTCCTCGCGGCGGCGCTGAACTACACGATCGGTGTCCACTTCGGTTGGCGTGCAATGTTTTTGACCGGCGCGGTGCCGGTCGTCGTCGCGATCTTCATCCTGATGCGCGTCCAGGAGACCGAGAAGTTCCAGGAGGCCGAGTCGCACAGCAAGGACCATGTGAAACCGCTGCGCGAAATTCTCGGGCCACGCTACCGGCGTCGCACGTGGGTGGCCGCCGCCCTGGTGACCATTGCAATCGTGGGCTTGTGGGCGGGCGCGGTTTATGAACCGTCGGCGGTGATCCAGTTGGCGCAGCACGCGGGCATCGACAAAGCCGGTGCGACCAAGACCGCATCCTGGGCCACGGGCCTGCTGTCGATTGGGACGATACTGGGCTGCTTAGCTCTCCCGGTGATCGCCGAACGGATCGGACGTAAGAAGACGCTTGCGATCTATTTCGCGGGCATGGCGGTGTCGATCGCCGGCAGTTTCGGCTGGGCGTTTTATCTGCCCCACGGGCTCGCGCCGTTCATCGCGTGGCTGTTCGTGCTCGGGTTTTTCGGTGGCAACTTCGCTTTGTTCAGCCTCTGGCTGCCGGAGCAGTTCGAGACCCGGGTGCGCGCGACGGCGTTTGCGTTCTGCACGTCGTTCGGTCGCTTCGTGGGCGCGGGCGTGAACTTCTTGCTCGGCGCGGCGGTGCTGCACACGCATACCCTGGGCCTGCCGGTTGCGCTGACGGCCATCGCTTTCGTGATCGGGCTTTTCATCATTCCGCTGGCGCCGGAGACACTCGGCGAGCCCTTGCCTCAATAGGGCGGGCGGAGACGCCTGTAGCGAGGTGTTGTGTGGCGAACGATGCTCTAGGCGGACCATCCAGAAGTGAACGCGCCGGGCGGCACGGTAGCGCCGGTTGCCGGCGTGACACCGGTCCATCCAGCTATCGCGTCCTCGGCCCACTGGGCCCACCCGACTAGCGCCTCGTACTGGCCCATGAGCAGCTGGCCAGTGATGGCAGCGATCGGCAGGCGATCCGGAAAGGGGCCGCCGGTAGTGGCGTAATCCTGTGACCTGGCCTGGATTTCAGCGAGTTGCGCTTCGGCGTCCGCCCGCACCTCTCGCACGGCCGCACGTAGCTGCGTCACATCGCCAGCATCGGCGAACGCCACTTTGATCATGGCTTCGAACTCCATCTGCATCCCCGCGGCGGGTTTGTCGAGCCAGTTTCGTAACTCGGCGCGCCCCGCATCGGTGATCTCGTACACCGTGCTACGGCGCTTGCCGGTGAAGGTGGCCTGGCAGGTGGCCAGGCCCGCGGTGGCCAGTTTTTTCGGCTCTTCATAGATCATGCTGGCGGCTCGCGGCCAGAACCAGCTCAACGTGCGTTCCATCTGCTGAGCGAGTTCGTATGTGGTGAACGGCTGAATCGAGAGCAGCCCGAGTATCGCGAACGACGTCGGGGTCAGCTGTCTAGGCGCCATAAGAAGACAATACTCCAAATTGGAGTATTGTGGTGGATACTCCAATTTGGAGCGTTCACGAGGAGGGGCGATGCCCGAATTATCAAGGGATCCGATTGCCGACCACGCAGCGGCCGCGCTAGGGGTGCCCGCCCTGCAGACCCGCTTGACCCAGGACTATGGCGTCCTGCACCCGTTCGTCGGGGCGGGTATGGGCTTTATCGCACACGAACGGCTGGCTGCCGCGGTAACGGATGCCGGGGGATTGGGTGTCCTGGGCGCGTCCCCCGATCCGGCAGGCAGTCTGGTCGTAATGGCAGAACGATTGCGCGCGTTGACTACTGGGCCCTTCGGGGTCGACCTGATCTGCGCCGACACTGGGCTCGGGCCGGCCAGCACGGACGAGCATATCGACGCTTGTATCCAACTGGGTGTCCCGCTGGTTGTATTTCACCATGACCCGCCGCCGCCCGCCTGGGTCAGCGCGTTACGCGCCGCGGGTATACGGGTGTGGATGCAGGCCTCTTCGCCCGAACTTGCTGCAGCGGCAATCGAACTCGGTGTCAACGGGATTGTCGCCCAGGGCAGTGAGGCGGGTGGTCACGCCCGCGGGCGCATCCCGTTGCATGCGCTGCTGCGGACGATCCAAAGCGATTGGCCCGAGATGCTGTTGTTGGCGGCAGGGGGCATCGCCGACGGGACGACCGCAGCCGCGGCTTTGCGTACCGGTGCTGACGGCGTATGGGTAGGCACCGCATTGGTCGCCGCCGCGGAAGCCAATGCACATCCTGAATACCAGCGTCGACTCATCGAGTCACGCGGTGAGACGCTGCGCACCAATGCTTTCGGACCCGAGTGGCCCGACCAGCCCTACCGGCTTCTCGACACTCCGGCCGTGCGTAACGCAGACGCAAGCGTTCATGAAGCCGTTCGACAAGCGAACGGCACCATTGGCCGGACTCGGCTTTTCCCGCATTCGGTAAATCTGCCTTATGACTTGCCGGCTAGGTCGGCGTTGCCGCCCACGCCCGAAACCACCGGTGATTGGGAATCGATGGCCTACCCGGCCGGCGAAGGGGTAGGCAAAGTTCGAAGGACAGCGCCTGCGGCCGAGATCATCCGGCAAATGATGGACCAGGCACACGACATACTCGCAGCGGAGGGGTGACGGCGTGTCCGGCATGTGGGCTAGGAGGATCCGTTATGGCAACTTTCAGTAGGGTGTCGCATATTTCGTTCTCGGTTCGTGACGCCGAAGCGAGCGCCCGATGGTGGGCTGAGCTGCTCGAGTTGACCGAAATCGAGCGGGTTGCCGGGGACGGATGGCGCGGCATTCTGCTCATGCATCACTCGTCGCGAACCATCATCGAGTTCCAGCAGCATGACGAAAACCGCGGCGAGGCCTTCGATCCGCGGCGTA
>NZ_JAFAUS010000047.1 GCF_019243155.1 Mycobacterium sp. | reverse complement strand
TGGGGCCACCTTGCGCAGACCGGGATCCAGCACCTGTTGCGAGGTGAAGGCCTTCCCGGTCTTGTTCGCCATCGAGTGCCCTCTGTTCCGTTCGCGCCGGTAGACACGCTGACCATACAGGATGGGGTTAGTGTCCCCGGGCGCTCGCGGACGGCCGCTAGGCGTGCGACGTGCCGGGCATCATCGGAGCCGTCAGTACACGCCAAATCCATTGCCGGACAGCCTGGTCAATCCGGCCGGCCGCCGCGCGCCGGCGTCGGCTACGCCGACCGGCTCCGCGGGTTGACCGGATGCCGTCGACGTACCTCCGCTCAGTGGGTCTCCGAGTCAAGATCGAGGAATTCTTAACGATAGCCGCGGTCAATTCGGCGATCGGTGCTTGCGCCTGAAGGCGCGCCCGGCAGGCAAAATCGTGTGGTACCCGGTGGTTTGCGAGAGGACGCACATGCTTCAGAAACCCCAGATCGGCGTGTGGCCGACGGAGCTGCCCGCGGTGCAGGTACGCATGGCACGACCGACAGCCCAGCTCGACCGAATAGTCGAGTTCTATCGAAATGTGTTGCGGTTGCCGCAGTTACACCATTCGGCTGATGACGAGTGGTCTGTGGTTATGTTCGGGCTGCCCGGCGATCAGTACAACATCGAATTCGTCGCCCATCGTGACGGCATCGACGGGACTGCCCCGACGCGGGAGAACCTGCTGGTGTTCTACTTCGGTTCGCCGGCGGAGCAGCAGGCGGTGGCGGAGCGGTGCCGTCAGGCAGGCGCCGAGGAGGTCGAGCTGGATAACCCGTGGTGGCATACCAACGGCGCTGTCGCTTTTCTCGACCCGGATTCCTGGACGATCGTACTGATGCCGAACTCCGTGCCCCTGGTGCATGGCGGGTAGCCGGCTAGCTGACGCGGGGAGACTTCACGAACGGGCCGATGAGTTCGGCGAGTTCGGATCTGGTGGCCGCATCCACCCGTGCGCACGCCCGATAGATGTGGCCTTCGATGGTGCGGATCGACAGCGTCAGCGCTTGGGCGATCTCACTGTTGGACAGACCCTGAGAGATGAGGATGGCGATCTCGCGTTCGCGGCTGCTCAGCGGTAACGGCGTGGCCGCCGCCTGGGTTGCCGGGGTCCTGGCCCCGGTAACGGCGATCAGTTGATCGGCGCGACCGCAGGCGGTCAGCGCCGGCCCGCGCCGATTCTGTCGACGAAAGGCGAGCGCCGCGTGGGCGGCCGCGTCGGCTGCGGCGACGCGATCGCCCATCGTCTCCAAGTCATGAGAAACGGCCAGGAGAGCCTCGCCGCCGTCGCGCGCGGCCAGCGCGGCCGCCCATCGGGCGACCAGCCCTGCCCGTCGGCCGTCCACCAACTCGGCGAGTTCGGCAAGTCGGGCGGCCGTGTGCTGATCGCCGAACTGAATCGCCGCCTGCAGACAGACGACCTCGCGTCCATGCTGTCCATGGATGCGCGCGAACCGGGCCGCCTCCCCGGCCAAAGCCTGCGCCGAAGAGATGTGTCCGCGTACCGCTGCCACCCATGCCTCGGCCAACAAGCTGTCCGACTCGCGATAAGCGTGAGCCGGGTGACGACGGCGCGTCATCTGAGCAAGTGCGACGGCCGCCGCATCCACGTCGCCGGTAAGGGCCAGCGCTACGGCGTAGTCGATACCGAAGTTGTGGGATCCGCCGTCCGTCGCCTCGGCCAACTCGGTGACCGCCTGGCCAAGGCGCTCGACCGCGGTGCGCAGGTCCCCGCTGGCCAGGGCCGCTCTGCCACTGATGGCCGCGGCGAAAGTCAGAGCTCGGCCGGGAACGTCGGCGCATTGTTGGTAGGTGCGGTTCGCGACGGTCAGGGCCTCCGTGATGCAGCCGCCTACGATAAGCGCCTGCATGTAAAAGACCACCAGGATGACGGCCTGGTAGTACGTGGCTTCCGGTGAGGCCGCGGCCAGCTGGGCGGCCTCCTCGGCGATCGCCCCGGCCACCAGGGGCCGTCCCAAGTCGCCCAAAGCGATGCATTGTGCCCACGCCAATATCAGCGCCGGCAGGGCGGTGAGCTCGGTTCGATCGATGGATTCATACACTCTGAGCGCTTCGGCGGGCTGTGCCTCGACAGCGAATTGCACGGCCCGGAAGGCCAGCATTCGGTCCGAGGCCGGGCTCGACGCCGTGCTCAGCGCGTCGTCGACGACCTGCCGCGCTTGCTCGGGGCGACGCAACGGCCACAGCAGGTTGACGGCGCGCAGACTTACCGCGGTCGACTTGGCGGGTTCGGGCAGCGGGCGCGCGCTCAACGGCTTCAGGAGATCCTCGGCTTCGGCGCCGCGGCTCAACATCGTCAGCGCGTTTGCGCGCAGGAGTTCGGTGTCCACGTCGGCGCCCGCACCGACGGCCGCTTCTGCGAGTCGCTGGGTCAGATCCGCGTCCAGTCGTTGGAATGCCGTCTGGGCGGCTCGGGTGTACACGTGGTGATCCGGCGCCAGATTCGACTGCATCCACAGCACGGCGAGCCGGACCGGGTCGGGGGCGGCCACGGCGCCATTGGATGCCGTCATGGAGCGAGCGATTCGTCCCCGCAGCCGCTTGAGACGCAGCTGTCCAGCTCGCGCGAGCCGGACCTCCCCGTAGAGCGGATGACCCAATCGCACAACGCCGCCCCGCGTCTTGCGCGAAATCGTGATCAGGTCGCAGCGCTCGGCATCCTCGATCGCGGTTGGGTCGGCCAGGGCGGTCAGGTAGGCCAGTTCGAGGGGCTCGGCAACGGCGACCAGGTCGATGACCTCCAGGACCGCCTCGGGCGCGGCGCCGACGCGCAGGTCCACCAAATCGACCAGCGTTTGTGACACCTCCATGGTCCCGACCCATCGCCAGTGGTCGTCGCGGGGTACCAGGCGTCCGGCGTGTAATTCCTGGGCGACCAGGTGGTGCAGGAACAACACATTGCCACGGGTCATGCACCACATCCGGTCGGCGCAGGGGATGCTCACCGGCCCACCCAGCGCCGACTGCAGCAAACCGTCGGATTCCGCGCGTGAAAGGGGCTGCAGATCCAGCCGGCGCAAGTGTCCGTCCTTCCACAGGGCTGTCACCGCGTCGGGCGGCTGTGCGCCGGTCCGGATCGTCAGGAGCACCGTGGCCGCCCGCCGCTGCACGAGCTGGTGCAGTACGAACGCCGACAGGTTGTCGAGCAGGTGGGCATCGTCGACGACCACCAATACCCGGGTGTCGTCGGGCGACGCGGTGATCGCCTTGATAGCGCGGCCCACCAACTGAACGGGATTACCCCCGAGCCGCTCGGCCCACTGAACACAAGCTCCGAGCGGAACCGACTGAGCCGCAAGGGTTCCCGCCAACCATCGCACCACCATTCCCCGCCGCGACGCGGCGGCCATCGCCTCGCGGGCGAGCCGGGTCTTACCCACTCCCGCCGAACCAGCGATCACCACACCTGCGTGTGGTCCGTCCGCGCCGAGCACCTCGGCAACGACCTCGAGCTCTTCCTCGCGACCCGTCAGCGGCCAGGTCTGCATTCCGAGAATGCTAAATGACCTTCCCACGCGGCGCCGGGAATCCACATTTGTACTTGTAGAAAGCCCACGGGAGTCGGGCGGTCGGGCCGAGGTCCAAAATTCGAGTAGCCCACTACGCATGCGCTCCACACCGGACGCGTGGAGAGTTAAGGCTCAACAACACGACCTGAGAACCGGGAGAAAATCACGATGAACGGTCCGAATATTGCCCGGGACGTCAGGCGCGGCCACCTTCGACTGGTTGAGCCCCTTGGCGAATCGGAGTGCAGCGACGAAAACGCGGACGAATTTGGGCCGCTGGACCTCAACTGCGACATCGACCCCGACGACCCGCCGCTGACCATCCTCGCTTGGTGATCGTCACCCTCCCAGTCCCGCGGCCGAGACGACCGCCCACAGAATCTCCGGATGGCGAATGTCGCTGTGCGCGCCACTGAAAGCTGAGAGGTTCGCGCAGATCACGGCGTTGGCGTCGATGTCGTAAAACGTTGCGCTCTGAAACCCATAGGGCTTGCCGGCGGCCTGCAACGTCTGGCGATCCGGAGTGGGATTCTGCTGATATCCGTCGTGGCCCACGGCGCCCCAGCGGTACACCAGATCGGTGGCCGATTCGCTGTCCTGGTTGGCGAGCATGCTGGCCGCCGGATACCACCAGCCGACCGCACGATCGGCGCCGCTGAAGGTGGCCAGTAACGGACCATCGACCCGGTTGACCACGCTGGCCAGTGCCCCCGACCGATTCGGATCGACCATCAGCGGCGTCCCGAAAGTGAAGTGTGAGAAGGCGCCCTGGATCAGCGTCAGCGATTTGACCGGACTAGCGATGCCGGTCTGGTCGGGTCGCAGACCGGCGAGGCTGTAGGCGACCAGTCGGGCACCAAAACTGTGGCCTATCAAATGAATTCGTGGCGTCCCGTCGGGACCGCTGAGGTTCGCCAGCAACGGGCCGAGGCCCTGTTGCCCGACGACCCCGGCGCGGTTCTTCATCTCGTAGTAGCTCATCGTGCGCAGCACTTCTCGGGCCCCGTTCCACAGCCCGGCGAACGGGTTTCCGATGCCCTCCGCGTTGCCTGCGCTTTGGGGCGTCATGGCGGCGGCATGGCCGAAGGCGGTCGCGGTGTCGACGGTCATGAGCGCGGCCTCGCCGGTGTCTTCGACCCCCTGCGCAGGCGTCGTCACCAAGCCCTTAGCGAGATCGTGAAACTGGATCAGCGCGTTCGGGTCCTGAGGCCGTTGGTCGAGCAGCCGGCCGATGGTGGTGACCTGCGCCTGTTGGCTGGGAAACGCCGGAGCCAGCGCGTCCGCGAGTTGAGCGCCGGTCGAAGGCACCTGCGGTGCGGTTGCCGGGTCGTCGTCGGGGAAGAGAAGCGACGGCCAGATGACTCCCACAGCAGCGCTGGTGGACCGGTGCGCGCCGAGTTGACCGGCGAGCAGCCCGAACATTGCCTGGTAGAGGTCCCGGGCGGAATCTACGCCATTGTTCCAGCCATGGGACAACACGAACAGGTCGGTGATGCCGCCGGCGTTCACGGCGACCGCTAGGCCGCCGTCACCGTTTCCGGTGCTCGTGTTGAGCGTGCCGTCGGCATTGAAATCCACTTCGAAGTAACGCAGTCCTTGGATATCAGTCACGTTGAAACTCCTTTGGCTCAGACGGTGGACATGACTCGCATGAGGTCGACGAGGCCGGCTCCCTGGAAAAACTCGTGACGGCCGAGGTCGGTGGCGGTGCTGACGAACAGCTCTTTGACCATTTGCGGCTGGCCGATGTATTCGGTTCGGGCAGACAGGAATGCGGCCACCGCTCCGGAGACATGCGCGGCCGCCATCGACGTCCCGCTGTCGTCCACATAGCAGGCCAGGCGGGCCGGGTCACCGCGGCCGGGCTGCAGCGGGCCGACGCCGGCGACGAGCCGCCCCGTGGCCGCCGAGGTGATCGCTTCGCCGGGGGCGACAAGATCGGGTTTGGCCCGACCGTCCATCGTGGGGCCCTTCGACGAGTTGAAGGTGATGCCGTACGTATGCGGCCGTTCGCGGTGGACGGATCCGACGGTGATCGCGGTGGCGGCGTTGCCGGGGTCGGTGATGGTCGACAGCTGGCCGAAGACGTCGCCGCCGATGCCCGCGGTCAGGCCGCTGGCACCGGCGTTGCCGGCGCTGACGACGGCGGTCACCCCCCCTCCCACCAGTAGATCCACTTCGCGGCACAGCGGGCTCTGGCCGGCGGCGAACTCGGTCGGCGGCCAAGGGCAGCCGAGGGACAGGTTGACGCCGTGGATGCGCAGATTCCTTCCGTTGTTATTGATTTCGCGCACATAGTTGAGGGCATCGAGGATCACGCTCGACACCGTCGACCCGTTGTCGTCGAGGACCTTGAGGCTGACGAGGTTGGCCTTCGGCGCGACGCCGGACAGGATGGTGCCCTCGGCGAGCGTGCGCGACACCCACTGCGGCAGGTTCTGCGCGATCGGCCGGTTGTATGCGATGCGTAGCTTCTTCGGATCGCGCGGAGCCTGACCCGCGATGATGCCGGCGACGTGGGTGCCGTGTCCGAAGAGGTCAGACAGCGGACCGCGCTTGGCATTTGGGGTTGAGGGGATGGTGAAGTCGCGATGCAGGTTCTTCACGACGTCGGCGGTCAGCGTCTTGTGAGTGGCGAAGTGCGGATGGGTGGCGTCGATGCCCGAGTCGAGAACAGCCCACACCACACCGGCGCCCGTGCAGCCGAAAGTGCGGGCTGCCGCGTCGGCCTTGATGGTGGTCACAGAGCGGTCCATGTGAGCTTTGACCACGAGGTCGGGCCAGATGCGGTAGATCAACTGCAGGGCCCGCGTTGTCGATGCGGCCGTGGGGGACGCCCCGCCTTGCACTAAGCGGGTCATCTCGTCGGCGCTGAGCACGCAGCGCAGGTAATGCCGAGCGATCGGTGTTGGATCCGGCGGCGCGTCCGGTCCGGCAAAAATGTCGGCGAACAGCTGAAGAAAATCGTTGCGCACAGATCGAGAATCCGCGCCGGGGTCGACGCGGAGTTCGACCAGCACGAGGCGCCGGCCCTCGTCGTCGGCCAGCACCATCTGCGACGCGTTCGCGGGCACGTTTGCCGTCTGCCCGAGAGCGAGCGGACTGATGATCGTCCGGCGGCGCGGGTCGGGCGGTGGCGGAACGGCGGTCACGGACTCGGACGCTCATCGACGCTGCTGGTGGTCACCAGCAAATTGTGCAGGCTCGGCGCTCGAGTGGTCGCGAGTAATGCACTACGCGTTTTTCTTGTTCGCTGCGATCTCGGTCCGTCCAGTGGACCGGGATCTATCGACGGGACGTTTGTTG
This sequence comes from Mycobacterium sp., assembly GCF_019243155.1. Classification (GTDB taxonomy): domain Bacteria; phylum Actinomycetota; class Actinomycetes; order Mycobacteriales; family Mycobacteriaceae; genus Mycobacterium. The sequence goes on along the minus strand of NZ_JAFAUS010000047.1, from coordinate 6,107 downwards.
ATGCGCAATGAAGTTCTCAACTGCGTTGTCGAACACGTAGCGACCCGGCACTTTGATACGGAAAAGGATGGAACAATGGCCACTTCAACCACGAGGCACTTCGTGGCAAATGTCCAAAATGGCGACGCGCCTTCGCCGGCGCCGTCGGAGAACGGCAACACAGCGTCCACTCCCGATACCTCGGGCACCCTGCAGACCTTTGCGCTCGACGATCTGGCTCAGTACACGCGCGAAGGCGCCTTCGGTCCGACGGCCAGCGCGGATTTCCGGGTGTTCTACGTCGGTCGTGATGACGTCCACGGCGTGCTCGTGCACCTGTTCTCGCGGGCCAGCCTGAGCGTGAAGATGAACATGTTCGGTTACGACGATGACGAACTCAACCAGATCATCCTGAGCCTCGTCCACGACCCGACGGTCATGGTGCAGGTCACCTTGGACAAGTCGCAGTCAAAAGGCGTCCACGAGAAGGCGATTCTGGCGTCCGACGTCGTGCAAGATCCCGAGGGCTACGCGGCCGACTTCGCGGTCGGACAATCCGACACGCACCAGATCAGCCACACGAAGGGTGGTGTGCTCGACGGAATCGTGGCCTTCGAAGGCTCCACCAATTGGTCATCGTCTGGCGAGGGGACGGGGATCAGCCTGGGGCAGGCGAAACAGAAGTCGGGCTTCAAGGCGCAGAACAACACGCTGTCGGTGTACGTCAACTCGTATGAGATCGCGAAGTTCTCAGCGCGACTGGACTACGAACACGGTGTCGCGGTGCACCAGAGTCAGCCGGCGGCCGCAGCGTCATAACCGCGGATTCTTTCTTCAGCCCCGTCGATCGCACCGCCTGGCTAACATCCGACGTGACGCACCGTGCGTCGGTAGTCAGGAGGAACCGTCGTGTCGAACCAGCTGCATCACGTGGTCATGCTCAGCCATTCGGCGACGAGGTTCGTCGGGTTCCTCACGGAAGTCGTCGGAATGGAAGTGCAGCACAGCTTTCGGGTGCCGGGGGAGATACTCGAGACGACACTCGGCTGGCCCCCGTCCGATGGTGCCGATGTCACGATCCTGGGTAGCGGCATGGCGGGACTCATCGAAGTTCTCGATGTCCCCGAGGCCCTACATAACACCGCTCCGGAAGGCCTTGCCGCGCTGTCGTTTATGGCCGACGACTACACCGCCACGTTGGATAGGGCGCGCGAATTCGCCGGCGAAGTGACGGCTCTCGACACTGGCGTGCCGGGCGTCGACCTGTTCATTTGCACCATGGGCGGAGTGCCGATGGAGTTCATGGGCAGTTATCAAGCCGATGCGATGCAGAGTTAGTGGCGCTGCCGTCCGGCGGCGGTGATACTCCAGGTGGCCCAGATACTCGCTCGGCGTAGCTAGGAGACGATGACGTGACTCGGATCGTGCCTTCGGAGGCTTTCGCAGCAGTGCCGCTAGACGACCTTGGCCAAGGCGATCGGATCAACCTCGGCGTGGCCGCCATCATCGGTCGACTTCCTGCGGTCGCCGAGGCGCTTGGTGCATTGAATTCGGCATTGCGGACAAGCGGAACGTTGCCGCCGCGGTTGCTCGAACTCCTGCGGCTTCGCATCGCGTTCTTCAATCAATGCCGGAGTTGTATCTCGGTGCGCTATCAGAGCGCCATCGACGATGGGCTTGATGAAGATGCCGTCTGCTCGCTGGAGCGGCCGGCCGATGCGGAGAATCTGTCGGCAGCCGAGCGATCCGCCTTGCGGTTCGCCGACCTGTTCGCCACCAATCATCTTGCGATCGACGACGCCGTCTACGACGAATTGCGGGAACATTTCGGTGAGGACGAGCTCGTGGAGCTCGGTCTGCACTGCGCTATCGCGTTGGGCGTCGGACGGCTTTCGGCAACCTGGGATGTCACTGACGACCTTCCCGAGCAGAACGGGTCATCCGAAATGTTGGCACCGTGGAGCGCGGGTTCGGTGGTCGCGTCCGGCTAGACAGCCCGAAAGGATGATACCCCAATGGCACTGCGCCACAGCATAATCCGTCACAGTGACGTAACGGTCACGCCTGGCGGTACCGGCGGAATCGGTGAATTTCGGCGGAAGTCGGTGGACCGGTGGGTGGGCTCAGCGCGGCCTGGAGCCGCGACCGGACGGCATCGGTGTCCAGCTGCATCCCGATCGCGACCAGGCAGTTGGCTGATACTCGAGGCGGTGCGCTCGCAACGTGGATCGTGGTGCCGACCAAATTGACGACGTAGGTGTGCGTGGCTGCTGCGCTCTGTCGTATTCTCACCGCCCCCTTGAGCCTGTACACCCCAGTCGGTGGATCCTCGAGCAAGTCGACCAGCACGCCCGGGTCGATCTCGCCGTCACTGGTCGCTGTGACCGAGTCTGCGTGCGCATTGTTATGGTCGTGCACCATCGGGCCGGTGGTGTCGACGAGCAGTTCGCGGATGGAGAGCTGGCCGGGTCCCGCGCGCGTTCCCGTCACGTCGTAGAGCAGGCCGGGATCGATTTGGCCACCGGTCGCCCCGACGACGGTGACTCGCGGATTGCGTTCTTGCACGCGCCGTTCCACTCGCTCAACCGTGGCGGTGCGGTCGTCGTGAGGGAGTTGGTCAAGCTTGTTGACGACGACGAGAGAGGCCGCTCCGTAGCGGGCGGGTGGGGTAGGGCCGACGTCGACGGTTTGGAAGTGGGTCGCGGCGTCGACCACGTCCACCAGTCCGCCGAAGCGCACGCCGGCGACCTCGCTGAAGCCGATCATCCGGGCGACGGCAACCGGCTCCGCCAGGCCGCTTGCCTCGATGATGACGGCGTCCAGATTGAGCCGGGGATCGGCGAGCTTGGTCAATGCGTCGTCGATTCCGCCGTCGTCGGGTAGGCAGCAGATGCAGCCGCCGGCGATTGAGGCGGGCTCGTCGACCTGTCCGGTCACCAACATCGCGTCGACGTTGAGTTCGCCAAAGTCGTTGATAATGACCCCGATCCGAGCGTCCGGACTGCGGAGCACGTGATTGAGAAGACTCGTCTTGCCGGCGCCGAGATAGCCGGTCAGCCCAATCACGGGGATCGCCTGCCGTCGTATCACGCTGTCGAGGTTAACGCCGCGGGCGGACAGCAGCGCGCACAGGAGGCCGACGATTGACCCGGCCTGGCGTGCTATCCGAATAGTCCAGCGACACAGGGGAATTCGTCACCGTGACGTATTGACGGGCGGTAGCCTGAGCTGCCGATTCCGGTGCCGGGGGAGCCTGGGGCTGCAAAACGGTGTACGGGTGTCGCCGCTACGTACCGTCAGATGTGACGAACATCAACCGTCAACAGTGATGTAGGTAATAGCCCGATGGGGCACATTCGGGTCATCCTTGCCGATTGTTTGCAGATTTAACGGCTGGGAGTGTGATGGCCAACCTCGACTTTGCCTATGACCTGACCCTCGACGAGGCGCGTAGACGCAGCGCGATGCTCGAAGCGATGGGTGACGACTGGGATCCCATCGAAGTGCTGGCCGAGGAAGAAAAGGCCTACGACATGTTGTACTCGAACCTGGACGAGGATCAGCAGCGGGTCTACGACGAGCTGGTCTCTGCCGGCGTCCTGCCTGAACGGACGGCTGCTCGTGCTGCCGATTGATCCGACCGCAGACCGAGCCCGGCGTGCATGGTTGCCGTGCCCGTCCTGCAATCACGGCGACAGGTGCGGCGATTGCCGAAGCAGCCGAAACTGCGATACGCACTGGCAGTATCTCCTGAGCAACAGGGGGACGTTGGTGCACCTGCAGTGCTCGGGTTGCGGCCATCTCTGGTCGACCGACACGCATCGGCGCTCGCGCCCCAAGCGCTCCTGGTATAGGCCGAACTAACAAGCGTCCTAATAGCGCTGCGCCACCAAACAATTCGTCACAGTGACGTATTCATGGCGATAAGCGGGCTCGATGTAGAAGCGGTTGGTACCTGCCGCATAGGCCCGGCGCCCCGGGTATGACGCCGGCGCGCAACCGCGCTCGTCAATCAGATCTGTAGTTGCCGCTTGACGCGCTGGGCCGAACGCGACGATCGACTGGCCGGGATAGAAGCCGAAGCCGGCGATGTCGTCGTCGAGGAGCACTCTCGATTCCTGGCCGTGCAGTTCAGGCTTTTGCCGATAAGCGACATTATGTCAAGTTGATTACGCCATCTTCACCTGAATCACCCAGGTCAACCCCCCCAGTACTCGCGGACCCGCTCAGCGGACTACGGCAGCGCCTGCCACGTGGATCCGTCAGCTGGCCATGCCGGCGAAGAACGCGCCGCTAATGAGGCCGATGATCATGGCTATGAGCACCTGCCCGAGCGCGGCGGCCACAAAAACGGCGCTGATCGCCGCTATGAAGAGCATCCATAGCAGGCTTACCCAAAGCCGGTGAGCGGTGATCAACGTCCCCGCGGCAGGAGACGGACCGGCGATCGCCGCACGATTCTGCCTTCGGATCATCGACTACTCCATTCATGAATTTGGTTACAAGTTTATGCTGCCAGTGAGCTGAATCACAGCCACGGCGGACACGTGCCGCACTCCCCGATCGCCGGGGTTAAGCGCAAAAACCGCGTCTTTCGACGACGTCTCCCAGGTGACGGCCGCTCCAGGCAGCCGTGGCAGGCGCCGGTTGTGCTGTGCCCCCCGTTGGCGGGGCGTCCGCCCGTTATGAGGTAGGTTTTTTACGATCGCGTCAGGGAACTCCGGTTCCGTTATGCCGAACGACATGGCTACTCGACTGCCATGTGTCTTGAATGAACGAAGCAAGGGGGCAGGGGCTGCAGTGGTGTACCGGCTGATGAAGCGCTTCTGGATCCCAATGCTTCTTGTGGTCGTGGTCGCGCTCGGCGCTTATGCCATCCTGCGTATTCACGGGTCCGGAGGACCGCGAGCGCCGAAGTCAGCGGAGGGGTCTGGGATTACCGCGAACTTCAACCCGAAGCACATCACGTACGAGATCACCGGGTCCGGGGGCACCGCGAACCTCAACTACCTCGATCAGAACGGTCAACCCCATCTCGTCGAAAACACGCCGCTGCCTTGGTCATTCACGATCGTGACGACCCTGCCGTCGATGTCGGCCAACATCATGGCTCAGGGTGACCGAAACGTCAGCGACCTTCGATGCCGGGTCACGGTCGACGGCGACGTGCGCGACGACCGGACCAGCACCGATTCGATTAAACCGTTCATCTACTGCTTGGTGAAATCCGTATGAGCAACCCGCATTCGAAGCCCCATCGCCCCTTCTTGGGGCGGATGGTCCGGATCTTCTCGCTGCCGATCATCGTGTTCTGGGTGCTCGCGGCGGTCGGTCTGGGCATCCTGGTCCCGTCACTCGATGAGGTCGCGGCGAGCCGGTCGGTGCCGATGAGCCCGACCAATGCGCCGTCCTATCGGGCGATGCTGAATATCGGCAAGGTCTTTCAGCAATACGATTCGGATTCTTCGGCGATGGTCGTGCTCGAGGGAACGGACAAGCTCGGCGATTCCGCGCATATGTTCTACGACGAGATCGTCGCCAAGCTGACTGCCGATCACCAGCATGTGCAGAACGTTCAGGATTTCTGGAGTGATCCGCTGACCGCGGCGGGCTCACAGAGCGTGGATGGCAAGTCCGCGTACGTGCAGATCTTCCTCAACGGCTCGCAGGGCACCAGTGAGAGCCATGAGTCGGTGGCTGCTGTTCGTCACATCGTCGATTCGGTGCCAGCACCGCCGGGTATCAAGGCCCACGTCGCCGGCAACAGCGTTCTCAACGCCGATACCAGCGTCGCCGGGCATCAGAGCATGGCGACGATGGAGTTGGTGTCGGTCGCCGTCATCATCGTGATGCTGCTCGCCATTTACCGCTCGGTCGTGACGATGCTGGTGTCCATGGTCATCATCGGCCTGGAACTTTTTGCCGCGCAGGGTGTTACCGCTACAGCGGGTTACCTGAAAATCATCGGTTTGACCCCGTACGCGGTGAGCATGGTGACCATGCTGGCCTTGGCCGCCGGAACGGATTATGTGATCTTCCTGCTGGGCCGATATCAAGAGGAACGATCGAAGGGCTTAGATCGCGAAGAGGCGTTCTATGTGTCCTATCACGGTGTCTCGCACGTCATT
>NZ_JAFAUS010000032.1 GCF_019243155.1 Mycobacterium sp. | reverse complement strand
CGACCGGCTGGCCGCCGACCTCGCCGACGTCCTCACCGCGCTTCGGGTATCGGGGCCCCTCACCCTGGCGGGACACTCGATGGGCGGCATGACCGCGCTGGCATACCTCAGCCGCCCGGCCGCCGAGCGTCCGGTCGAACCGCAGGGTTTGGTCCTGATTGCGACCGCGGCGGGCCGCCTCGCCGAGCGGGGGATCGGCCGCCTGCTGAACACCCGTGCCACCGAGATGGTGTTCGAGTTGGTCCACCACATGCCCCGCCGGGCCGTGGACAAGGCGGTCAGCGGGCTCGTGCAGCCCCTGTGCGACGGCCTCACCAAATACGCGGGCGCGAGCTGGAAGGGCGCTGCCGCACTCGCGGCATCGGCCGTTCGCACCACCCCGCTGACGACGGCAGCCGGCTTTCTGCCCGGCCTGAAGCGGTACAACGAGTACGGCGGCTTATCTTCGATCGTCGCCAACACGATCGTCATCAGCGGCGGTGCGGACCTGGCGACCCCTGTTGCACACGCACGGGACATGGTCGCGGCCATCCCGGGCGCCGCCCACCTGCACCAGCCCGACGCCGGGCACATGCTCCTGCAAGAGCACCCGAAGTGCGTCAACGCCGCTATCGACCACATCCTGGAAATGCAGACCGATTGCACCCTGACCGCGGCCGGTTGAATGCTGACCATTATCGACTAGCGTGCCATGGGGGAGGGCTTCATGAGATGACCAAAGTCGACTTCAGTTCCGTCCCGTGGGGCTCCGTGGAGTGGACGAACCTCGTCACACTGTACCTGCGTGCCTATGAAAGCCGTTCGGAGCGACCAGTTCTCGGTGATCACGACGCTGCGGCGGCGGTGGATCGGATCGACTACGACTTCGACAGGATTCGCCGGACGTCGTTCCCGGCGTCGAACCAGTATCTGGTCGCGTTACGGGCCAAACAGCTCGACGACTGGTGCACCCGTTTCCTGCGACGCCGACCCGAGGCCGTTGTCCTGCATCTGGGTTGCGGGCTCGACGGCCGCGCTTTTCGGCTGGATGTGCCGCCATCGGTGTCGTGGTTCGACGTCGACCAGCCCGGCGTCATCGAGTTACGCCGCAAGCTGTACGACGACACCGAGCGTTACCGGATGGTCGGATCGTCGGTAACCGACCCCCAATGGCTGGAGCAGGTTCGGCCCGGACGTCCCACCCTGGTCGTCGCCGAGGGCCTGCTGATGTACCTGAGCGAGGACGAAGTCCGGGAGCTGTTAGCGCGCTTGACCGACCGATTCGACGGCGGGGAAATGCTTTTCGACACCCTCTCGGCGCTGGCACCACTGCTGTCGAGGCTGTTCACGAGGGGGATCATCAAGTGGGGTGTGCGCGACGCGGGCGTTCTGCAGCGCTGGAACCCGAAATTGAGACTGCTCGAACGCTCGCCCGCACTGGCCGGCTACGAGAAGATCCCGTCGCCCGTCGTGCGGCTGATGTACAAGCTGACGTGGGCGACACCCGGCCGCAGCTACGACGTGCTGAACCGCTTCGAATTCTGACCTGTCACAGGTCGCAAGCCAGTCGCCGCAGGATGTCGGCCGCGGGTTCGGCGGTGGCATTCCGGTAACCGGTGCCCGCCCACAGATGGACATAGTCGGGTTTTCCCGCCGCGGCGGCGGCCTTGCGCAGCGGGCTGGTGAGGTAGTGAATCGCCGGATACCCCAGCGGCGCCTCGGCTTCGTGCGCGTCGATGAACGCATTGCGCAGGCCGCGGGCCGGGCGACCGGTAAAGGCCCGGGTGATCACGGTCTCGGTCCGGGCCGCATCGGTGAGTGCGGCCTGGTGAGTGGCCGACGCGCCACTTTCGTTGGCGCGCAACAATACCGTCCCGACAACGGCCGCCGCCGCTCCCGCACGGATCACGTCGGCAACCGCGCCGGAAGTGGCGAGTCCGCCCGCGGCCATCACCGGCAGCGGGACGGTCGCGACGACTCGTTCGACGAGTTCGGTGATCGGGACCGGCGTCAGGGGCTGCTGCGGCGAAAGCGTGCCCGAGTGTCCGCCGGCGGCCGCCGCCTGGACGGCGAGCATGTCGACGCCGGCTTCGTGCGCCTGCTTGGCCTCCTGCGGCGTCGTGACCGTCTGAACCACAACGCTATTGGCCCGTTGCAGCGCGGCGATCACGCTGCGCGCCGGGATGCCGAAGGTGAACGACACCATCGGGACCGGGTCGTCGAGCAGCAGCGCGATCTTCTCGTCGAACCTGTCGGTGTCCTCGATCGGCTCCGGGGGCAGGGTCAACCCGAATTGGTCGGCATCCCGCTGAATTATCGCGGCGTAGGCGTGGTACCGGTCGTGGTCGACCGGTACCGGGTTGGGAGCAAAAACGTTGATGCCGAACGGGATTCCCTCGGAACGCACGCTTTTGATCTCAGCTTCGACGGCCTCCACGGTCTTGTACCCGGCGGCCAACATTCCCAGGGCGCCCGCACTGGTCGCGGCCGACACCATCGCAGGCGTGGTCGGACCGCCCGACATCGGGGCGGCGACCAGCGGAATGGACATCCCAAACTCTGCCAACATCTCAGTGCCCTTTCGGTGTCCCGGGCGGATAGCGCCGCCTCGACAATATCGGCGATGACGTCCGCGCCGCAGCATTCCACCCCGTAACCGGACCTGGCAGGATGCATGAGCGTGACGCGGCCCAACTTCCTCGTGATCGTTGCAGACGACCTCGGATTCTCCGATATCGGCGCTTTCGGTGGCGAGATCGATACGCCCAATCTCGATCGGCTGGCCCACGCGGGGGTCCGATTCACCGATTTCCATTCGGCGCCGGCGTGCTCGCCCACCCGCTCGCTGCTGTTGACCGGAACGGATCACCACGTCGCGGGCATCGGCACGATGGCCGAGGTCGTGCCCCCCGGATTTCGCGGCGCCCCAGGCTACGAGGGCTATCTGAACGACCGCGTCGTCGCGTTGCCCGAGTTGCTGCGCGACGCGGGTTACCTGACGCTGATGTCGGGCAAGTGGCACCTGGGCACCACCATCGAGACATCGCCGTGGTCACGCGGCTTCGAGCGATCGTTCGCCCTTTTGCCGGGCGGCGCCAGCCACTACGGCGGTTCCGGGGCGGTCGGATTCCTGCCCGCACCAACGCTTTACACCGAAGACGACCAGTTCACCACGGTCGGCGACGACTTCTACTCATCGGACTTCTACGCCGACACGCTGCTGCGTTACCTGCGCGAACGCGCACCGGAGGACGACCGGCCGTTCTTCGCCTACCTGCCGTTCCAGGCCCCGCACTGGCCGCTGCAAGCGCCCCAGGAGTCCATCGCTAAATACCGCGGCCGGTACGACGCCGGCCCGGACGCCCTGCGCGAGGAACGTCTGGCGGCGCTCAAGCGGCTCGGCCTGTGCGCGCCTGACGTCGAACCGCATCCGGTCGTGCCCGACGGCGCCCCGGAGTGGGCCGACATGACCGCCGAAGAGCGCGCGCTGTCGGCCCGCAGTATGGAGGTCTATGCCGGGATGGTCGACCGGATGGATCAGAACATCGGCCGAGTGATCGACTACCTGACCGACACCGGCGAGCTGGACAACACGGTCGTCCTCTTCATGTCCGACAACGGCGCGGAAGGCGCGATCGTGGAGGCCATGCCGATCCTGGGTGACCTGATCGCCGCGCAGATCGAAAAGCATTGCGACAACAGCGTCGAGAACGTCGGCGCCCCCAACTCGTTCATCTGGTACGGCCCCCGCTGGGCACAGGCGGCCACCGCGCCATCACGGTTGCATAAGGCGTTCACCACCGAAGGCGGCATCCGGGTGGTCGGCTTCGTCACGTGGCCGGGCTTTTCCCGTCAGCAACAAATCGGCACGGCGTTCACCACCGTCATGGACATCGTGCCTACCGTGCTGGAGCTCGCCGGAACGGCGCATCCCGGTACGGCCTACCGCGGCCGTGAGGTGGAACCCGTGCGCGGCCGCTCGCTGGTGGGGTACTTGTCGGGCGGCGCGGAGACCGTGCATGAGGCCGACACGAGCACGGGATGGGAGTTGTTCGGCCGCCGCGCCGTTCGACAGGGCGACTGGAAGGCGCTGTATCTGCCCGCACCGTACGGTCCGGGCAGCTGGCAACTCTACGACCTGGCTTCCGACCCGGGCGAGATCCACGATCTGGCCGCGTCGCAGCCTGACAAGCTGGCCGAGTTGCTGGCACTGTGGGACCGCTACGTCGAAGAAAACGGCGTGCTTCTGGAACCCGTCTCGGTTTTCGACGCCCACCTTTAGAGCACCGCCGGGGGACCCACCGCCCCTATGCTTAGACGCTAATGGCGGAGACAACGACGTGCGCGGTCGTCGGGGGTGGCCCGGCCGGGATGGTCCTTGGGCTGCTGCTGGCTCGGGCCGGCGTGGAGGTCACGCTGTTGGAGAAGCACGGCGACTTCCTGCGCGACTTTCGTGGCGACACGGTGCATCCGACGACGATGCGGCTGCTCGACGAGTTGGGCCTGTGGGAGCGCTTTGCGGACCTGCCCTTCACCGAGGTGCGCAAGGCGGAATTCGAATCGAACGGCCGCTCGGTGACCTATGTCGACTTCGAGCGCCTGCGACAGCCGCATCCCTTCGTCGCGATGGTGCCGCAGTGGGACCTGCTGAACCTGCTCGCCGACGCCGCGAAGACCGAGCCGAACTTCGTTTTGCGACTGAACACCGAGGTCACCGCTCTCGTGTGGGAGTCCGGCAGGGTCGCGGGCGTGCACTACCGGGCGCCCGAGGGACCCGGTGAGCTGCGCGCCGACCTGACGGTCGCGTGTGACGGCCGATGGTCGATCGTGCGGCAGGAGGCCGGGCTGAAAGCCCGCGACTACCCGGTGAAGTTCGACGTGTGGTGGTTCAGGCTGCCGCATGAGGAGGACACGGAATTCTCGTTCGTGCCCCGCGCGGGTCCCGGCAAGGCGCTCGCCGTGATTCCGCGGGAGCGTTACTTCCAGATCGCCTACCTCGGGCCGAAGGGCACCGACGCCCAGTTGCGCGCGCGGGGCATCGACGCGTTCCGCAGTGACGTCGCCGGGCTGCTGCCCGACATGCCCAACTCTGTCGCGGCGCTGACATCCATGGATGACGTCAAGCATCTGGACGTCCACGTGAATCGATTGCGCCGCTGGCACACCGAGGGACTGCTGTGCATCGGGGACGCCGCGCACGCGATGTCCCCGCTGGGCGGCGTCGGCATCAACCTGGCCGTCCAGGATGCCGTGGCGGCCGCGACGTTGTTGGCCGAACCGCTGCGGCGACACCGGGTCACGGGGCGCGAACTGGCCGCGGTCCGCCGCCGGCGCATGTTGCCCACCGCGGTGACTCAGGCGGTCCAACGGGTGCTACACCGCAGGCTTGTCGGGCCGATGCTGCGCGGTGCGGACCCGACCCCGCCCGCGGCGCTCTTCACTCTGATGAAGCGGCTGCCCTGGTTGTCGGTTGTGCCCGCCTACTTCATCGGCGTCGGGGTCCGCCCCGAGCATGCGCCGCCCTTCGCCCGCCGAGGACCTGGTGAGCACAATGGCTGAGTCTGTAAACGCAAACCCGTTGCGCATCGGTGTACTTGGTGCCGCGCGCATTGCGCCGTTGGCACTCATCAGCCCGGCCCGGGAAAACGCCGCCGTCACGGTTGCCGCGGTGGCCGCCCGAGACGAGTCGCGTGCGCGCACCTATGCCGCCAAACACGGGATCGCCTCGGTGCACGGCAGCTACCAAGCGCTGCTCGACGCACCCGACATCGACGCGATCTACAATCCGCTGCCAAACGGGTTGCACGGCAAGTGGACCCGCGCAGCACTGGCCGCCGGTAAACACGTGCTGTGCGAAAAGCCGTTCACCGCCAATGCGGCCGAAGCCCGTGAGATCGCCGATCTTGCAGCGAAATCCGACCGGGTGGTGATGGAGGCCTTCCACTACCGCTATCACCCGCTGACTCTGCGCGCCGAGGAGATCATCGCTTCGGGAGAGCTGGGCAAGCTCAAGCGGGTCGAGGCCGCGCTGTGCTTCCCCCTGCCGAAGTTCTCCGACATCCGCTACAACTACTCGCTCGCCGGCGGCGCGACGATGGACGCCGGGTGCTATGCGGTCCACATGGCCCGCACATTCGGGGGGTCGACCCCGGAAGTCGTTTCCGCGCAGGCGAAATTGCGTGATCCGCAGATCGACCGCGCGATGACGGCCGAGCTGCAGTTCGCGGGTGGCCACACCGGTCGGGTCCGCTGCTCGATGTGGTCGTCGCGGTTGCTGCAGATCAGCGCTCGCGTCGTCGGTGAGGCCGGGGAACTGCGAATCTTAAACCCGGTGATGCCGAAATACTTTCACCAGCTGACGGTCCGATCGCCGAATGGCAAACGGGTGGAACGCTTCGGGCATCGCGCCTCCTACGCCTATCAGCTCGACGCGTTCGTCGGGGCCGTGCTGACCGGCGAGCCGGTGAAGACAACCCCGGACGATGGCATCGAGAACATGACCGTCATCGATGCGATCTATCGCACCGCCGGCCTTCCGCTGCGTTATCCGAGCTGAGCTCATGCGCGCGTTCGCCTGCCCCGCTTGCGGAGGCTTTGCCCCATTCGAATCGCGACACTGCCCGAATTGCTTTGCCGAGCTGGGATTGCATGTCCCGAGCCGCACCATGGTGGCGACCACGTCGGGCAGGGCAGTAATCGACGATCACATGTGGGTGGCATGCACCAGGTCGGACATCCTGGATTGCAACTGGTTGGTCCCCGAGCACCAGGAATTCGGCGGTCCGCAGGGGCGCTGTCTGGCGCATTCGCTGATCCGTCGTCAGCCCGAGGCCGACGACACCATCGCGATGGAGAAGCTGGCGTCGACCGCATTTGCGTTGCGGCGGTTGGTCTATCAACTCATCGACGTCGGTCTGCCCGTCGACCCGTACTGGCGTCGGGAGGGAGGGCTCGCTTTCGATCTGGTGTCCAGTTACAGCGCCGGCGAGCGGGTGGTGATCGGTCACGCCGGCGGGGTGATCACCATCGATCTGGTCGAGTCGCTGGACGCCTACCGGGAATCGCTGCGAGTCCACCTCGGCGAGCCCTACCGCACCATGCTGGGCCATTTTCGCCACGAGGTCGGCCACTACTACCAGAGCATCCTCGTGGAAAGCGGTCCCGGGGCGGCGCGCTATCTCGACGAGTGCCGCGAGATCTTCGGCGACGAGCGCGCGGATTATCAGGGAGAGATCGCGCGACACTACAAATTCGGCGCCCCCGCCGACTGGAACGGCTCCTACATCTCCGAGTACGCGACGATGCACCCCTGGGAGGACTTCGCCGAGTGCTTCGCGCACTATCTGCACATCACCGACATCGTCGACACCTCCTGCGAAGCCGGACTGGTCCTGCACGCCGACAGGGTCCGCTTTTCCTTTCCCCACGACATCGTGCCGCGCGCGTCGTATGACGATGCACCGATCGAACAGCTGCTGGACGACTGGAAGTGGTTGGCGCTGTTCTTCAATCGGGTCAACATCGCGATGGGTAAGAACCCGCTCTACCCGTTCCAGATCCCGCCACCCGTAGTCCGCAAGCTGGGGTTCGTCCACAAAGTGGTCCGCGAGACCGCGCTCAGCAGATAGGGAGAGTGACATGTGTCGATGGGTCGGATACCTGGGCAGCCCGATCGCGCCGAGGGAGTTGCTGCACGATCCGCAGTACTCACTCATCGAGCAGAGCCGCAGGCATGCGCCGAACATGGAGATTCCCAATGGCGATGGGACGGGGCTGGGTTGGTACGAGCACCGCCCGGAACCGGCGCTGTTTCGCAGCATCACTCCGGCGTGGGGAGACGAGAACCTACTGGAACTCGCGACCGAAATTCGCAGCCGGCTGTTTCTTGCCCACGTGCGCGCCGGCACCGGGACTCCGGTGCAGCAAACCAACTGTCACCCGTTCCGCTACCGCAACTGGCTGTTCGTGCACAACGGGCACGTCGGCGGGTACCCGCGGCTGCGCCGCGACCTGCTGCTGGCTGTTCGTCCCGACCTGTTCGGCAATGTAGCGGGCTCGACGGATTCGGAGTTGCTGTTTCACCTCGCACTCACCTTTGGGCTCGAGGACGAACCGATCACCGCGATCGCACGGATGGCGGGTTTCGTCGAGGAAGTCGCCGCGGCAGCCGACTTGGATGAACCGGCGTTGCAGATGACGCTGGGGGTGAGCGATGGCGTGCGGCTGTACGCGGTCCGTTACGCCAGTGGGCCGGAAGCGAATACGTTGTTCGTGAGCGAAGATCCGGGCGCGGTTCGGATGCTGTACCCGCACGACGAAGGTCTGGAACACTTCGCCGACGATGCCCGCGTGGTGGTCTCTGAACCGCTGACCCGGTTACCTGGAATGTGGCGGGAAGTGCGGGCGGGAACGGCACTGATCATCGGCGCGGACATCGAAGAACGAGCCTTTCAACCGATCGGCACCTAGGACAACAACCGCCGCGCGGCCTCGACGCACGGCCGGAGCCGATCGATCGGGCTGACGCCCGCCAGCGCCAATGACCTTCTCGGCACTTCGATTTCGAGCACCACGTCGGCCGGAAGCGCCGAAAGGATGTCGGCGAGGGGAAGCTCGCCTTCCCCGGGAACCATCCGCTCGAACATGGCCTCCTCCATGTAATTGTCGAGCCGTGGTTGCAGCGTGGTGTCGTTGAGTTGGGCGTAACCGATGACAGCGGGATCGATGGCCGCGATGTCGGCGGGTCCCGAACCGGACCGCACCAAGTGCATGGTGTCGATCAACAGCCGAAAGTCAGTTCTGCCAACGTGTTCCTTGGCGGCCAGCGCCGTGGGCAAGTCGGCCACGGTCAGGCCGGGCACCGGTTCGACGACCGTTTCGATGGCCCGTGAAGCGGCCAGATCCGTGAGCGCGCCGAACTGGTCGAACGTCCGCGCAAGATCCGGGTCGAGGCTGACCACGTTGATTCGCGGAACTCCGAGCTCGGCAAGCACGTCGAGGTCCGCGGCCAGCGCGCGCACGTCGGCGCCCGGCAGCACGAGAAACCCGTCACCGAGCGAAATGGTCACGCCGTTGTCACGCATCACGGCGAACAAGTGATTCCTCAGCGCCGCATCGTCTTTCAGTGAAAAGGGTGGATAGCCGAGGGGCACCAACGGCATTCCCTGCACCGCGACCGAGACGTGCCGGCAGCCGAGGTCCGCGGCAAGCTGCACCAACTCGGTTGGCGGAAGGCCGAATACGCTGAGCATGCCGATGCCGAGGCGCTCGGTGTGCGGGGTCATGTCACCCGGGGCGGCCCGCGAGTTGGGCCAACTGTGCGGCCCCCTGGGCGGTTTGGGTGGTCAGCGCGATCCGCCCGGAGGTGACCTGGTCTTCGATGATCGGCGCTTCCAGCACGAGGTTGTCGCGGACGAACGCCATGTGATCCTTGAGATGCGCGGCGGTGAATGTCGCCCACGCGTCCGCCGACGGCGGGTCCAGGATCAACGTCACCTCGAAGAAGTCCGCGGTCAGCGACTTCGGTGGGTCCACGTGGATCAAACCGAGCTGCATCGCCTCCGGCCCCAGGGTGTAGACGGTGGTCCGCGCGATGTCGCAGGTGGTGAGCGTCGCGGTTGGTGCGGCGGGAGGATCGGGGTTCGTCGCCGGGCATTTTTCAGGCGTTGTCAGCTGCGATTTGCGCACCGGCCGGACCGGCAACGGCTGGATCCGCAGTATCGGTGCGACCGTCGTTGTGGTGGTGGCGGGCGGCGGGGTGGTGGTCGTCGTGGTGGTGGTCGTGCGTGCGGGCTGATGCGGCGCCGACTGGCAGCTACACACCAGTGCGGCAAGCAGACTGACGCCGGCAGCCTGGGCGATGAATGCCCGCACATGGCGGCACGCGCGTCCGAATACCCTGTCACTCACGAAAACCGTTGCACTCCCTGCTGTTTACGATTGGTTGTCCGCAACTCATCTGGCGCTCATCAGCACAGGCCGCTGGCGACGGTGCGGGTCGGCGACGTTGCCTGAATCGGCATGGCCTGCGGATACGGTACGCGATACGGGATTCCCACGTCCAAGGTCCCCAGGGCAACGTTCGGAATGCACTGCGGCAGTTTCTGCACCGTTTCCAGCCCGGGATGGTCCAGGTTCGGCCGCGACAGGTCGGGTGCGGCCGCGAAGTTGAACGCCGACGTCATATCGCCCGTGACGCTTCGCCGCCACGGGGTGAGGTTGGGAACCGGTACGCCGAAACGTGTTTCGATCAAACGCAATTGTGAGGTGTGGTCGAACGTGCCGTGTGCCATCAGCCCGCCGCGGCTATAGGGAGAGATGACGAAACAGGGGACGCGAAAGCCCAGACCGATGGGCCCGCGAATACCGCCGGAGCCGGCCACCGAATTGATGTCCGGCACGCTGATGTATTCGCCCGGAGTTCCAGGGGGAGGCGTGGGTGGCGTCACATGGTCGAAGAATCCGCCGTTTTCGTCATAGCTCACGATCAGCGCGGTCTTTTCCCACACCGCCGGATTGGACATCAAGATCTTGATGATGTTCACCAGTGCCAACGCGCCTGCCGCCGGCAGGGTTGCGGGGTGCTCGCATTCGAGGACATTGGGAATCACCCAGGAGACCTGGGGCAGCCTGTTGGCACGGACGTCCGCGATGAAGCTAGCGGGATAGGCGGGCGTTAGCCCGAACCGAGAAGAATCCGAGTTCGGCGCACCTGTCTGCTTGAAATAGTTGACGAAGTTGCCGAAGGTCAACGAGGAAACGATGGGGCCAAGGGTCTTGTTGCGATACACCTTCCAGCTGACGCCGGCATCGCTGAGATTCTGCGGCATCGTTCGCCAGCTGAACTTCCGGATCGGATCGATCGCGGGGCTTTCCAGTTCCGGCCCACCGTACTGACCGTCGGGGTCGATCGTCGCGCTCAGCCAGTACAACCGGTTGGGCAATGTCGGTCCCAACACCGAGCAGAAGTACTGGTCGCACAGCGTGAACGCGTCGGCAAGCATGTAGTGGACCGGGATGTCTTCTCGCGTGTAATAGCCCATGACGGTGGGCGTGTGGGCGGCCGATCGGGTCTTCGCCTGCGCGGGCAGCCAGTTATCGTTGGCGCCGCCGTTCCACGAGTTGTGTAGCGCTGTCCAGGAGTGATCGGGGTCGTTGAGGCATTCGCCGTCGCGCAAAGGGCCCTGGGTGGTGTCGAACCGATAGGGGAGCGTGACGCCGGCGGGATCCAGTTTTCGCGTCTGCGGGTTCCAGCCCCTCTGCGCGAAGAGCGGCGAGCCGGAGTCGAAGCCGTTGGTGCCGGAGAGCGTTCCGAAATAGTGATCGAACGACCGGTTCTCCTGCATGAACAAAACAAAGTGCTCGATGTCATTCAAATGTCCCGAACACGGGCCCGCTCCATAGGCTTTCTCAATGACAGGACCCGCCATCGAGAGCAAAGCGCCGGTGCCGCCGGCTGCCGCCTTCGCCAGAAATTTTCGGCGCGAGATGCCGTCGGGGTGGCGTCTACTCAACCGGCGTGGCCTCCTGTCGGAGATATTTGACTCAAGGTAGAGGACCCACGGCCACCTGCCGCGACGCGCCGATCGGCGTGTCGCGCCCGAAAATGGCGGTTGACGGCCAATACGGTTGGCCACGATCGTTTTCAAGAGCAGAGCGAAACTGAAGAATTCGGTTCTCTGAATCGCGCCGGTGCCCGAGATTGAGGCACCTTTGCCGACACTACGAATATAGAGTAAGTTGTCGCTCCAAGATACGGATCACATGGACAAACGACGAAAGCCCAATCCCACGGAACGCCGCCGCGACCTATGCGATGCGGCCATCCAGTTGTTGGCCGACGACGGAGCCAAGGGGCTGAGCCATCTCAAGGTCGACCGCAAGGCCGACGTGCCCGACGGGACCAGCTCCTTTTACTTCCGGACCCGGTCGGCGCTGCTGCGCGCCGTGGCCGAGCGGTTGGTCGAGCTCGACCTGGACGACTTGCAGTCCGTGGCCGACGACACCGATGGGCGGGGCAACAATCCCTCGCCCTCGCGGCTGTCGCAGGTGGTGATCCGATCGAGTAGCGAGCCGCAGTTGTCCCGGACGAAGGCACGCTACGAGCTGACAATGCAGGCCGCCCGCGATCCGGCGCTGGCCGTCATCCTGCAGCAGGCCACGGACGAATTCACCAAGCTGCACCGGGAAATCCTGGTCCAGCTCATGCCGCACGGCGCGGAGCTGGAACCGGCCGTGGTCGAGGATCTGAGCAACGTCACGCTGACGTTCATCAACGGTCTACTGCAGCGGTTGGCGCACGGGGACCGAATTGTCGACACTCCGGAGCAACTCGACGGGATACTCTCCGCCATCGCCGCGGGCATCCTGCACAGTCAGCAGCGGGGCAGGCTCACCGAGGTGAGTGGTCCGACCCCGTCGGCCCGGCGCCGTGCCGCGGCATCGAGATGAGCGAAGAATCGGCGGCCGGCCGCGCGGCATGGGGTCTTGCCAGACCATTCGCCGATATGGTTCTCTACGAGAATAGAGTTACCCCATGCTGACGGGCCGTTTCAGCCAAGCCTGTGCGCATGTCAGGTCAACGCGATTAAGCGGAGTGTATAAATTGCCCGAACGGGATCCGGTGCTGCGACACTTGCAGCGCTAACGCTGTGCAGACGGTCAGGTATCCGGGAAAACGGCAGCGGTAGGAGGAATTTCGTGACGACGAGCACGGACAGCCATGTGCGATTCGATCCATACGATGTCGAGCTGATCGCCGACCCGTATCCCATGTTCGCGCGGCTGCGCGAAGAGGCTCCGCTTTACTACAACGCCGAATACGACTTCTTCGCCGTAAGCCGGTATGCCGACGTGAATAAGGCGCTGGTCGACCACGCCACGTTCAGCTCCGCCCGGGGCGCGATCCTGGAACTGATCAAGGCCAACATGGACATCCCGTCGGGGATGTTGATCTTCGAGGACCCGCCGATCCACGATGTGCACCGCAAGCTGCTGTCGCGCATGTTCACGCCACGCAAGATCAACGCGCTCGAGCCGATGATCCGGGACTTCTGCGCTCAGGCGCTCGATCCGCTTGTAGGCACGGGCCGATTCGACTTCGTCAATGACCTGGGCGCGCAGATGCCGATGAAGGTCATCAGCGCGCTGCTCGGCATCCCCGAAGACGACCAGGTGTTCGTTCGCGACCACGTCAACGCCCAGCTGCGCACCGAGGCCGGAAAGCCCATGGATCACACCAAGGGTCTATCGGTGGGCGAGATGTTCGAGGCCTACATCGAATGGCGCTCCGAGCACCCGTCCGACGACATCATGACGGAGCTGCTCAACGTCGAATTCGTCGACGACAAGGGCATCACGCGCCGGCTGACCCGCGACGAGATCCTCGTCTACCTCAACGTGGTCGCCGGGGCCGGAAACGAAACGACAACCCGGCTGATCGGTTGGTCCGGAAAAGTTCTGGCGGAGCACCCCGATCAGCGTCGTGAGCTCGCCCAGAACCCCACGCTCGTCCCGCAGGCCATCGAGGAACTGCTCCGCTACGAGCCGCCGGCGCCGCACGTGTCGCGCTACGTGACCCAAGACGTCACCTTCCACGACCAGACGGTGCCTGAAGGCAGCGTGATGATGATGCTGCTCGGCGCCGCGTGCCGCGACCCGCGCCAGTTCGGCCCGGACGCCGACGACTTCAACATTCACCGCACTGCCCGCCCGCACCTGACGTTCAGCGTCGGTGCCCATTTCTGCCTGGGCTCGGCTCTGGCACGCCTCGAGGGGCGCATCGCCCTCGAAGAGATCCTCAAGCGGTTCCCCGAGTGGGAGGTCGACATGACCAACGCAAAGCTCAGTCCGACGTCGACGGTGCGAGGCTGGGAGTCCATGCCCGCCCTGGTGCCGTGATGACCGGCCGCGTAGCGGGCAAGGTTGCATTCGTCAGCGGCGCCGCGCGCGGCCAGGGCCGCAGCCACGCGGTGCGCCTGGCGCAGGAGGGCGCCGACATCATCGCGATCGACATCTGCGAGACGATCGACAACACGCCCTACCCCGGTTCGACGCCGGAGGACCTCGACGAGACCATCGAGTTGGTGAAGGCCGAAAACCGTCGCATCGTCACCGCGCAGGTCGACGTCCGCGATTACGACGCACTCAAGTCCGCCGTAGACAGCGGTGTGGAACAGCTCGGCCGGCTCGACATCATCGTCGCCAACGCGGGCATCGGCAATCTCGGCAACAAGCTGCACAAGATCCGCGAGAACATCTGGCAGGACATGATCGACATCAACCTGTCCGGCGTGTGGAAGACCGTGAAAGCCGGTGTGCCACATCTGATCGAGGGCGGACGAGGCGGGTCCATCGTGCTCACCGGTTCCGTCGGGTCACACAAGGCCCTGGCCCACACCGGTCACTACATCGCCGCCAAGCACGGTGTCGTCGGCCTGATGCGCGCTTTCGCCGTCGAACTGGGACAGCACGGGATCCGGGTGAATTCGGTTCACCCGAGCCAGGTCAATACACCGATGACGATGAACGACATAACGTTTCGCCTGTTTCGGCCGGATCTGGAGAATCCGGGGCCCGAAGACTTCGCCCCGTTCTCACAGATGATGCACATGATGCCGGTGCCGTGGGTGGAGCCCGTCGACATCAGCAACGCCGTGCTGTTTCTCGCCTCTGACGAATCTCGTTATGTCACTGGTGTTTCGCTGCCCGTCGACGCGGGCGCTCTGCTCAAATAAGCGCTAACTCAAATAAACGAGAGAAGTTGGAGAAGACCATGCCCGAGTTCGACTACGAAAAGTTGAAGAAGGAAGCCGAACAGTACATCAAGTTCGAGAAGGACAAGAAGAACCGGATCGCCTACATCACCTTCGACCGCCCCGAGGCCCAGAACGCCACCAGCCTGGGGATGCGGCAGAACTACGCCGACCTGATCCACAAGTGCAACGTGGACGACGACGTAAAGGTGGTCGTGATCCGCGGTGAGGGCGAAGATTTCGGCAGTGGTGGAGACCTGCCCGAGCAGCGCCCGATGCTGGAGAACCCGGGCCTGCCGCTGCACCACGAGCTCGCGATCAACGATGACGACGTCAAGTACCCGCCGGGCGGCTCATACCGTTACCTGTCCACCGTCACCGACTTCTACGCCAAGGCGCGCGCCGGAAACCGTCCGCTGCAAGAGCTTCGGAAGATCAGCATCATCGAGGCCAAGGGCTACTGCTACGGCTGGCACTTCTACCAGGCCGGCGACGCCGACTTGGTGATCTCCTCCGACGATGCCCTGTTCGGGCACCCGGCCTTCCGCTACGTCGGCTGGGGACCGCGGCTGTGGTGGTGGGCCGAGACGATGGGTCTGCGCAAGTTCTCCGAAATGCTGTTCACCGGAAGGCCGTTCAACGCGAAAGAGATGTACGAGTGCGGCTTCGTCAACAGCGTCGTGCCGCGCGACCAGCTGGAGAAGGAAACCGAGAAGTACGCGCTGGCCTGCTCACGGTCCCGCCCGACCGACACCGTCGCGGTGCAGAAGACCTTCCTGGAGCTCTACAAGCAGCACAAGGGCGAGTACTTCGGCAGCCTGCTCACTGGCATGGTCGAGGGCATGTTGCCGATGATCACAAACGACGTGGAGAACACGGTCGACCTCACCGGAGGCACCTTCGAAAAGGGCCTCAACAACGTTGTGAAGGACAACGACCTGAACTTCCCGCCGGAGTGGCGTCTGAGCCGCTCGGGACGCAAGAAGCCCTGATCGCGTTAGGAGGGCTCGCACGTCGGCGCTGACTGGATTCAGGGTCGTCGAGCTAGCCGAATCCGTCGCAGGGGAGTACTGCGGAAAGCTGTTGGCCGACTTCGGCGCCGAGGTGATCAAGGTCGAGGCGCCGGGGTGCGGCAGCCCCACGCGGGCGATGGCGCCCATCCTGGCAGACGGGTGCGACGGCAGCGGGCTATTCGCGTACCTCAACACCAACAAGCGGTCCGTCGTGCTGGAGGTCGGCTCGGAACACCTGCACGAAATCATCGGCACCGCCGACGCGGTGATCGACGACCGCGACAGGGGTTGGGGCGAAAGGCATCCCGATGTGGTGTTCTGCGCCATCACGCCTTTCGGCGAGGGCGCAGGCGCGGAGTTCGCAAACGCAAAGAGCATCAACGTGTTTCACGCCAGTGGCTGGGGGTATCACACCCCCAGCCACCCGGATCCCGCCCGGCCGCCGCTGCAGGGACCGGGCCGGTTCCTCGCCGACTACGAGGCGGGGCTGGACGCGGCGCTCTGCGTCGTGTCCTCGCTCTTCGGGCGGATGCACACCGGCGCTGGCGAAGTCGTCGACGTGTCGGCTCAGGCCGTGCTGGCGTCGCGGGCCGACTGCATCGTGGGCAGGTTCGTCACCGGCGAGGTCCCGGCCGAGGGTCAGCGGGGCGATTTCGACCAGGCCGGTCCTGCATCGTTTTTCGCGTGCGGCGACGGATTCGTCTACCTGTACATGACCAACCGCGCGCACTGGCTGGGCGTCAGGGAACTCATGGGCCATCCGGACTGGTTCGACGATTTCGACGACGACTGGCTCGAGTTCTCGGTGACCGCGGAGAAGGTCGCGAC
>NZ_JAFAUS010000494.1 GCF_019243155.1 Mycobacterium sp. | reverse complement strand
CCGCCGATATGACCGTGTTGACCGCGGGTTTTGCGGCGCACACCGGGCTGGATATCGCGGGCATGGTGTTCGGGCTGGCGTATCAGGATGGGGCCGAGTCGCTACTGAAGGCTGCGGCCGCCGCCATCAACGCCTGCCGGCACAGCGGCGCCGTCATTGCCCAAGGCGCGTCGAACTATTCGAAGGCGGAAGCCGCTTCGAAGCTCGGCGGTGGTGCCGGGGTGTTGCAGGCCCCCGCGCTGCCGGTCAAGATCACGGCTCCCGGGCCGCCGGGGACGTTGGGTCCCGGGAAGCCGCCACCAGCGTTGTGGGCGTTCATACAGTCATTCGTCGACGATGTCTGGCCCGACGGCGACGTGGCGGGATTGCATGCGGCGGCGGGACGTTGGCGAAGCTTTGGCGCGGTGATGAGCGGAATGCGGGGCGCGCTCAGCGCGTCGAAGTCACTTCTGGATACGCAACAGATCCCCGAAGGCGCAAAAATCGATGAGGCTTTGTGCCATCTGGGCGACTGTGTCGCCGAAATCGGTGAGCAATGCGGCAAGCTGGCCACCACGGTCGACAATTTCGCCAACGAGGTCGACCACGCCCAATGCGCGATCCGAGATCTCTTGCGCCGGTTGGAGTCTCTGGCTGACATAGGGCACGACGTGATGCTGATCATCGAGGGCGACGCTTTCGACGAGATCGAGAAGATTGCCCAGGACATCGAGGCCGTACTGCACAACTTGGGTCGGGAGGCCAGGGCCTACGAGCAGGGAATCAAATTTGTCATGCAGGCCTGCGACGGCCTGATTGTGCAATTCGAAAAGCACGTGCGCCGCGAGCTCACCAATTTCTTGGGCGAGGACGTTGGAAACCCGATGGCGACGGTGTTCGACACCTGGGCCAACGTGAACGAGGGGGTGTTGACGGGTGCGGCCGGGATGGCGATGGGCATCGTCGATCTCGATCCGCGATGGTTCCTCTTCGATCCCGAGGGCGCAGCGGCGACATGGTCGGGGATGGGAAAAGGTTTGTGGAAGGGGAGCTTGATCAATGCCCTCTTCAATCCCCAAGAGGCCCTCGATCAAAACCTGCAGCAGTTGAAATCGTTGCTGCACATTGATGATTGGAGTACCGCTCGGCCTGGGATGGGACTCGGCGAAAACATTTTTGACGTTGGCACGCTGATTCTTCCCGGTGCCGGCGAGGTCGGAATCGGGACAAAGGGGGCCACCGCCGCTGCCCGGGGCGCGGAGGAGAGCGTTGAGGGGGCGGAGGCTGCTCGCGCCGCGGGGGAGGCAGGTGACCTCGCTGCCACCGGGAGCGAGTTGGGTGAGATCGGCGCGACTGGCCGCGATCTGACCAAGGATCTCGAAAGCGCCACCGGAGAACTGCCGACGCCGGAGCCACCGATCAGCGGCGCTCCCGTGGCATTGCCGCCCGACGGGTTGCCCGACGTTCCGGTTGAATCCGCTGCGCATCCGGCGGATCCCGCGCCCGCGGGGCGTCCGACTGATCCGGCGTCGGGACCGGCCGGCGGTGCTCATGAATCGACGCCAGAACCCGTTGGACGCCCGCCGTCAGCCTTAGTTGAACCCGTGTCCGGAGCGCCGGCATTTCAATCCGCGCCCGCGGCGGGCGGGCGCCTGCCGTCGGCCGTTCCGCAACTCGTTGATCATTCGCCGGCTCGAGTGCCGTTGGCGCCGAGCGGGTCTCCCGTCGAACCTGCGCCCGTCTCTGCCCATTCGCCGCACGCTGCTCCGGCGCCATCGTCGGCGGCTCCCCACTTCTCGGCCCCGAGCCCTCGTGCGCCCGAACTGCCGGCATCGGGTAGTGGCGGTTGGCATGGGCCGGGGGATGGCGGCCGGCCGGGGGGCCCGCCGCACGATGAGCCGCCGGCCGGTCGGGGGAAGCATGGGCATGGCAATCACTCTGACGGACTCCCGCCGGCTGGTGACCATCCCGGCGAGGGACATGGTGGCTCTTCCGGCGGCGAGCGTCAGGACCCCGTGCATTCCCACGGCGCATCGGGCGACGGATGGCACCGGTTGCCCGATCAACCTCTTGATCCGCATTACGGCGAACCGTTGTCGGAATACTGGAACTACCCTTACGACCCTACAGATGAGGGTCATATACATGCAGATGTGAGGAAATTAATGGCTGATCCTGGTGCGCCGTTTGGACGCGATGTTCAAGGGCGAGCATTCCGTCAAGACGAATACGAAGTTCGCTTTAATAAATTGGGACCCGCTGGGCAGCATTGGTACAACTTTCCCGGCAATGGGGGTGCCCTACCGGGCACGCGAGTTGCCTACTCTGACCTCGGATGCTTTGTACGAGATTACGGCTCTCGACTCGATCGCATCGGTGACGATGAAGGCGCGTATCTGGCTGTGGTGGAAAACGGACAGGCTTCGTCCTGGGAAGAGCGTGCGCTACACGTAAATTCACTAAGGGATCCATACGCGGCATATACCTTGAGTAAGCTTCCGGAAGGATGGACTATCGAAGTATCAGAGGTAGCGCCCGGGCTTGGGCAACCTGGCGGATCGCTCCAGGTACGGATCTTCGACGCGAAGGGTGATCCACGAATTGTGGACGAACTGATCACCGGAAAGGTGCTCTCACAATGACAAGCAGTGTAGACCTTTCGGTCGGCTTGCAGGACTGGGTTCGACTTGCCGGAATGGACCTAACTCAAGGATCGCGAACCCAGGATGGCAGAACGGTTATTTGGAATAAGGGTGGAGAGATCCGTTACTTCATCAACTCTGTTGGTAGCTATTATGTTATTACGACGTCTGATCGGATGGGTCCAGAATACTTCAATTTAGCTGCGCTGACGATGGGGCTCATCGAAAAATATCTGTATGGTCGTTTTGGAGGTTCGGTTCGCAAGCGTGAAGGTTTGACGCGCATACAAAAGCCATTTTCGCGCGACGAGCTAAAACCAGGTTATCGCTTCGGCACAGTCACTTTCGCTGGCCGCGAGCGAGATTCACTTATTGATGGTACTGGTTCGATGGCAGCCATTGCCGCAGATGACAGGCTTGTTGAGATATCGCATTATATAGACGTGCCAATCGAGACTATAAAAGACTCATTTCTTGACGCCGATGGAAAACCGCTGTTTGCCACTCTGGCATGAGACGATAATGAAGATGACGAATTTCACAGATGGCCTAAAGTCACCCGGCTTGACCGAGCTAATTAGCCGTTATGACGCGTGGCGTAGCCGTTGGACAGCCGTAACTGGGAACGAATCTTCTTGGGGTGCTGCTGAATTGCTCGATGGTCGGCTTTGGATTCGTGATGGATATCCGTATCCGGACTGGAAAGCTAAAGTCATCGAGCCGTGCGAGCTTGGATACCTTGTTCTCAGCGCCACCACTGAGAGAAGCAACTCGCCCCGCACCGCAATTGAGTCAGTGTTTTCAAATCTCGACGATGCTGGGAAGTACGTCATTGTAAATCTGGGCGACATGGTTCGCCGGAAAAGAAACATCGAACCGCTATATCGAAAATGGCAGAGATCCGGATTATACAGCGACTTGACTAAAGAACCCGTTGATGAACCCGTTGTTCAATTTATTGCTGACTATAACGGCGTTGAAGACGACCTCGTGCGGCAGTTTATCCACAAGTACTCTCTACGGGAACGTCCAGATCGATATGCATACCTGACCCCCGCTGACGAGCCGAAGAGTCGAATACTAGTCGAGTCCTACGACGCACTCGATGAAGTATTGACCGAAGGTCTCGAGCGCTCAGAATAGCGAAGCTACTTCTAGCGCCGGTCCAGCAGATCCGACGAACCGAGCACCCGCTCCACCTGCACCTCGATGACCACCCGTCGCGGGTTGGGCCGCGGCGTGCGATAGCGCTGGGCATATCGCAATTCGGCATCGCGCACCGCGTTGACGTCATTGTTCACCTTGGACCGGCCCTCGAGCGACAGCCACCGCGCGCCGTCCACCTGACTCAGCACGGCCACCCCGCCGCGGTCGGCATTGACGGCCTTCTGCGAACCTCCGGTGGTGATGACTCGCGCGATGTGCGTCTTGGGGTCGAAGGTGAAACCCACCGCCACCACGTGCGGTGAATTGTCGGCCCGCAGCGTGGTCAGCATGGCCAGATGCCGCTCCGACAGGAACGCCAACGCGTCATCGGTGAGCCGGGTAGTGGTGTTCGCCATCAACGCACACGCTAGCGCAGGTGATAATCGCAGCCGTGGACGACACGGGAGCAGGTCCGGTACTGGTTCTAGGCGGCCGTAGCGAGATCGGCATCGAACTGGCGCGCCTGCTGGCCCCCGGCGCGACGGTGGTGCTGGCCGCGCGCAGAGCCGACCAACTCGACGAGCAGGTCAACGCGCTGAAAACCGCCGGCGCGACGACGGTGCAAACCAGGGAGTTCGACGCCGACAACCTGGCTTTGCACGGCCCGCTGGTCGACTCGGTCGTCGCCGAGCACGGGCCCATCGGCACCGCGGTGCTGGCCTTCGGAATCCTGGGCGACCAGGCCCGCGCCGAGGCCGACGCGGCGCATGCGGTCGCCGTCGTGCACACCGACTACGTCGCCCAAGTCAGCATGCTCACCCATCTGACGACCGCCATGCGCAGCGCGGGACACGGCTCGCTGGTGGTGTTCTCATCGATTGCCGGAGCGCGTGTGCGCCGCGCCAACTACGTCTACGGCTCGGCCAAGGCCGGCCTGGACGGCTTCGCCAGCGGCTTGGCGGACGCGCTGCACGGCACCGGGGTGCGGCTGCTGATCTCGCGCCCGGGGTTTGTCATCGGGCGGATGACGGAGGGCATGACGCCGGCGCCGCTGTCCAGCACGCCAGCGCAGGTGGCCGCCGCGACCGCGCGTGCGCTCAGAAAGGGCAAGCGCACGGTATGGATTCCGTGGGCGCTGGGACCGGCGGCCTTTGTGATGCGACTGCTGCCGCAATTCGTCTGGCGCAGGATGCCGCGATGATCCGCGCCGGTGACGATGCAGAGCGAAGCGATGAGGAGGAGCGGCGCCCATGATCCGCGCCGGTGACGATGCAGAGCGAAGCGATGAGGAGGAGCGGCGCCCATGATCGTAGTTGTCGGCATCGGTGCCGACGGCATGGCAGGCCTGTCCGAGGCATCGCGTGCCGAATTACGCAGGGCCACAGTGATTTACGGGTCGAAGCGCCAACTCGACCTGCTCGATGACACGGTGCGCGCGCCGCGCAAGCAATGGCCGTCACCGATGTTGCCTGCGCTGCAGGCGCTGCTCGACGACCACACGAGCGGCGACATCCACGTGGTGGCGAGCGGTGACCCGCTGCTGCACGGCATCGCCGGCACACTGATCCGGTTGTACGGCCCCGAACGGGTCAGAGTGCTGCCGCACGTCTCCTCGGTGACGCTGGCGTGCGCGCGAATGGGCTGGAACGTCCACGACACCGAGGTGATCAGTCTGGTCACCGCGCAGCCGCACACCGCGGTGCGCCGCGGCGGCCAGGCGATCGTGCTGTCGAAAAACGGATCCACCCCGACCGAACTGGCCGCGCTGCTCACCGCGAACGGCCGCGGCGACTCGCGGTTCAGCGTGCTCGAAAGGCTGGGCGGCTCAACCGAACACCGCCGCGACGGCACCGCGCGGCAGTGGGCCGAAGACGCGCCACCAGACGTCGACGACCTCCACGTGATCGCCGTCCGCTACGCGCCCGACGAACGATTGTCGCCGCTGCCCGACGATCGCTTCGTGCACGACGGGCAGATCACAAAACAGGGCATCCGTGCGGTGACGCTGGCGGCACTGGCGCCGCGCCCGGGGGAGCGACTGTGGGACGTCGGCGCCGGCTCGGGCAGCATCAGCGTCGAGTGGTGCCTGAGCTGGCGGGGCTGCAGCGCGGTCGCTTTCGAGCGTGACGAGCGACGTCGCCTCAACATCGCCTCCAACGCAACGGCTTTCGGTGTCAGCATCGATCTGCGCGGCAACGTACCGGACGCATTCGACGACGCCGAGCCGCCCTCGGCGATCTTCATCGGCGGCGGCCTGACCCAGCCCGGTCTGCTCGACGCGTGCCTGGACAGGTTGCCACCGGCAGGCCGGGTAGTGGTTAACGCGGTCACTGTCGAGTCTGAAGCCGTGCTGGCGCAGGCTTATTCGCGACTCGGTGGTCGGTTGCGCCGTTTCCAGCACTCCCAGGGCGAGCGGCTGGGCGGGTTCACGGGCTGGCGCCCGCAGATGCCGGTCACCCAATGGGCGATGACGAAATGACGGTGTACTTCATCGGCGCGGGCCCGGGTGCGGCCGACCTCATCACGGTCCGCGGCCAACGGCTTCTCGAAAGATGCCCGGTGTGCCTGTATGCGGGCTCGATCATGCCCGAGGACCTGCTGGCCCTGTGCCCATCGGGTGCGAAGGTCATCGACACCGGCCCGCTGACGCTCGAGCAGATCATCGACGAACTCGCCGACGCCGACACCGCCGGGCATGACGTCGCGCGTTTGCATTCCGGCGACCCGTCGCTGTACAGCGCGCTGGCCGAGCAGTGCCGTCGACTCGATGCGCGTGGCATCGACTACGAAATCGTGCCTGGCGTACCTTCTTTCGCTGCCGCGGCGGCCGCGCTAAAGCGCGAGCTCACCGTCCCTGGAGTCGCGCAGACTGTGACGCTGAGCCGGATCGCTACCCTGTCGACGGCGATGCCGCCCGGTGAAGACCTCGTGACACTGGCCCGATCCGGTGCCACCCTGGTGCTGCATCTGGCCGCCGCGCAGATCGACACGATCGTCCCGCAGCTGTTCGAAGGCGGCTACAAACCCGAAACACCCGCCGCCGTGGTGGCTTTCGCGACCTGGCCGCAACAGACGGTGCTGCGCGGCACACTCGCCGATATCGCCGCGCAGATGCACGAGGCCAACATCACCAAGACCGCCGTGATCGTCGTCGGCGATGTGCTTGCCGCCCAGGGATTCACCGACAGCTATCTCTATTCGAGCGGGCGGACCCGGGGGAGCAGCCACTGATGCGGGTGCTGTTGCTCGGTGGCACCGGCGAGGCGCGCGCGTTGGCGAAAACGCTGCACCCCCATACCGACATCGTCAGTTCCTTGGCGGGGCGGGTGCCTGATCCCGCCCTGCCGGTGGGCCCGGTACGGATCGGAGGCTTCGGTGGCGTCGAGGGCCTGCGGCGCTGGCTGCGCGACGAACACGTCGATGCTGTCGTCGACGCGACCCACCCGTTCGCGGCGACCATGACCGCGCATGCGGCCCAGGCGTGCGCCGAATTGCGGATCCCGTATCTGGTCCTGGCCCGCCCGGCTTGGGATCTCGGCGCCGCGATCGTCGTCGATTCGGATCGGCAGGCCGCGGATACCGTTGCCCAACAAAGCTATTCGCGGATATTCCTGACGACCGGTCGTTCCGGGGTCAAGGCATTCGCGGACAGCGACGCGTGGTTTTTGATCCGCGCGGTCACCGAACCCGACATGGGCTTGCTGCCGCGCCACCACCAACTGGTGCTCTCCCGAGGCCCATACCATTACGACGACGAGTTGGCGCTGTTGCGCGAGCACCGCATCGATGCCCTGGTCACCAAGAACAGCGGCGGCGACATGACTCGGGCGAAGCTGGATGCCGCAGCCGCGCTGGACATTGCGGTGGTGATGGTGGCGCGGCCGTCGCTGCCTGCGGGTGTGCGAACAGTGGGTACCGTGCGCGAGGCCGCGGATTGGGTTGCGGGACTGACGCGCTAGCCGGTCAGGTCGTCGCGCTCGGCGTCGGCCAACAGGGCGTCGCGGGCGCGTGCGACGCGGGACCGGATGGTTCCCACCGGGCATCCGCACACCGCGGCGGCGTCGGCGTAGGGCAGGCCGAGCAACTGGGTGAGCAAGAGCGCCTCGCGTTGCTCGACGGCGAGGCCGGCGATCATCGTCGTCACCTCGACCACGTCTTCGAATCCTCGCGCGTGGCGGTCGCCGCGCAGCAGTAGTTCGGGATCTGCGCCGGGTGCGGTGCGCGGGCGGGATTGCACGTGGCGGATGTGGTCGGCGACGACGCGTCGCGCGATCGCCAGCAGCCAGGTCCGGGCGCTCGAGCGTGCCGAGAATCGCTCGATCGCGCCGATGGCACGCAGGTAGGTCTCTTGCGTCAGATCGTCGGCGTTGCCGGCGTCCGACAGGTAGGTGACGAACCGCCACACGTCTTGCTGGGTCGCTTTGATGAACGCCTCGAGCGCTCGTTCGTTACCGCGTGCTGCCGCCAATGCGAGCTCGGTGACGGCCTCGTCATCGCTGGACGCGGTCATGACCAACCACCTTAGTTGCGCGGCCCCGATGAGTCTACGACGGGTCGTCGTAGTGGCGCCCTCGGGCAAGGTTCGATTGATCGGCCACAGATGACGTCGCGGAGCGCCGGGTGACGCGGCCGGCCGGGCGGGGTAGTTTGCCTCGCCCGAGCCATCGGAGGTGCCGGGCCTCCGCGAGCCCCCGCGTTCGCGCGCGACCAACAGCGCGAACGCCAGCCCCAACAGCAGGGGCATGTGACTGGCGATGCGGGTGGCGGTCACCTCGCCGGCGAAGGCGTCGACGATCACGTAACCCAACAGCGCAACGCAGTAGACGCCCGTAATCGCCGCCACCCCAATCGCGGTGACGGGCCAGACGCCGGCGGCGATCATCGCCAGACCCAGTGCCAGCAACCACGCGGTGGACTCGTGCATCAGATGCTCGCCGGACATCGCGCCATGCATGTGGCTGGACACCATGCCGAAATCGATGCCGCTGATCTGCGCGGCCGCAATCGCCACTTGGAACGCACCGACGGCAATCAGGCCGCAGCGCCGGTAGTGCGATCGAAGCGTGCGCATCCAGCGGTGGTGCCCGGAGGCTTGCTCGTCGATGCTCGCCATGATTTTGTCGACCAGATCCGGTCCGTTGGCCGGCGTGACCGAGGCCAGTCGGCGACTCTGCACCGCGGCGCCGATGAGCCAGGACCGGCAGCGGCTGCACGATTCGAGATGTGCATCGACCTGCTGCGAGAGCACCTGGGGACGCTCACCGTCCAGTCGGGCAGAAAGCGCCTCACGCGCAACGTCACACCGCATCCCTGCATCGTTGCGCATGGTCGGTCCACGTGCAAAGAGCATGCGAAAACACGTGTCGGGAACTAATCCGGTCAGCAAACCGACCACTAGACACGAGCAGCCCCAGCCCACCCCCAGAACTCACCGAAGAGGTATTCGTGTCCTTGCCCGGAAGCCCCCGACGATGACCGCCCCGATCTGGATGGCTTTTCCGCCCGAAGTGCATTCGACATTGCTGAGCAGCGGCCCCGGACCCGGGCCGCTGCTCGCCGCTGCGGCCACCTGGTCGTCGATGAGCACCGAATACGCCTCCGCGGCGGACGAACTCACCGGACTGCTCGGCGCGGCGCAGGGGAGTGCGTGGCAGGGACCCAGCGCCGAGCAGTATGTGGCGGCGCACGCCCCGTATCTGGGCTGGCTACACGAGAGCGCCGCCAAGAGCGCGGCCGCGGCCACGCTGCACGAGACCGCGGCCACGGCCTACACCGCCGCGCTGGCCGCCATGCCGACGCTGCCCGAACTCGCGGCAAACCATGCCGTCCACGCGACGCTGCTCGCGACGAACTTCTTCGGCATCAACACCATCCCGATCGCCGTGAACGAAGCCGACTACGCGCGGATGTGGCTGCAGGCCGCCGAGACCATGACCACCTACCAAGTCGTGGCGGAGTCGGTCATGGCGGCGGTCCCGGCGACGACGCCCGCGCCCACGATCGTCGCGCCGGCCGCCGAGGCGACCGTGGCGACGGCGCAGGCCGCTACGACGGCCACCGACAGCGGCAGTACGTCCTGGCAGGACCAGTTGGAAGCGTTGATCCGCTGGTACACCACCAATTTCGCGTGGCCCGTTTCGAAGGACCTCAATCCCAATGGCTGGCCCTTCAACCCGATTCCGTTCGTCAACGGTATCCAGTCGTTCCTCTCGGCGATACCGGGCTTTTCGCCGACCCTCGCCAACGCCATCGCCTGGGCGACCTTCCACACCCTGATGATCTTCTGGCCGTTCATCCAACTCGCGATTCAGATGGCCGTGGTGCTCGCACCGGTTGTC
This sequence comes from Mycobacterium sp., assembly GCF_019243155.1. Taxonomy (GTDB): domain Bacteria; phylum Actinomycetota; class Actinomycetes; order Mycobacteriales; family Mycobacteriaceae; genus Mycobacterium. The sequence goes on along the minus strand of NZ_JAFAUS010000494.1, from coordinate 2,846 downwards.
GTCGCGGCCGTCGGTGCCGCCGCGGCCGGCGCTGCGGCGGCAGCGGTCACCGCGGTCAGCATCGCCGTCCCCCTGTCGGCCACCCCGGCGCCCGCGATCGCTCCGGCGTCGGCACCGATGGGCGGCGCCGCGCCGGCCCCGGCGATCAGCACGGCATCCGCACCGACAACCGTGAGCCACGCGCCGACCGTGTCCAGTGCCACCGCGCCGACCGCGACCGCACCGGCCGGCGCCGGCCCTGCCGGTGGCGGCCCGGGCGCCGGCTTCGGACCGACGGCCACGGACGGGATCGGCGCGGGCATGTCCGACTGGCTCTATGCCGTTGGCCTGTCGGGGTTGGCGGCTCGCGGCAGCGCCGGTAGCAAGGCGCGTCGCAGGTCGAAGGACCCGGCGTCCGACGACGTCGACGCGCCGGCTGAGGCCGCCGCGGCGGCGGGCAGCAAGCAAGCCAGGGCCCGGCGACGTCGCGCGGCGACAGCAAAAGATCACGCGTATCGCTTCGAATACATGGACCTGGATCAGGAGCCGCTGCCGGGCTTCGACAATGATGATCCGCATGCAGCCCACCCCTCCGGAGGGGGTGCGGGGCCACTCGGATTCGCCGGTGCCGCAGCCAAACCCGCTGTGTCGCGGGCGTCCGGATTGACGACGCTGGCCGGCGACGGCCTGAGCGATCGACCGGTGATGCCGATGATGCCGAGCAGCTGGGGTCGCGACTAGCCGCTCAGGATCGGCAGTTGTAAATACGACGCGTCCTTGCCGCCGGTGTGGATGACATGCGTGCCGCTGTTGCGGGGAAGGTAAGCACGCGTACCCGGCATGATCGCACCCAGTGCATTCTGTGCGCTGATGACCAGCCGGAGTTGCTCGCCCGGGTAGAACACGAGACCGATTGGAGACAAGTCGATTTCGACGGTGACCACCTCGCCGGGCGATAGCTTCTCGACGCGGTCGAAGCTGTGCGCCGGGACGGCGTCGGTCGTCAACTTTCGGTCGAGCCGTCGAGCGGACGCTCGCAAACGCCCGTTGGAGCCCTTATAGCGCAACACGGATGCGCCCCGCTCGGTGATGTCCTGCGCCAGCGCTCCGTCGTTGGGCACGTTGAACTGTTGCAGGGGCGCGCCTTGACGATTCAGTTTCTGGACGAGAACGAACAGGTCCATGTCGTCGGCGCCCTCGGACTCAACGCGCAGCCGCACCTTGGGGTAGCCGACCATCGTTGTCTCTTCGGCGAAGCGGATCACGAAGGAGACCTGGGCGGGATCCGTCTCAGCGTTATAGGACGCCGTTGCCTCGTCGAGGGGCGGGTCGGCCTGCAGAGTCCGCGACGCGGCGTCGAGGTAAAACTTCGTGTGGGCGACATTCTCAGGTGGAAACTCGTTGGCGGGCTGGTCGATTCGGTCGCCGCCTTCGAGGTCGAGCACGCTGTAACGCACCCGCGGCGTATCCTGCCAACCGTTGTCCTCGCCTTTGAGGTAGTGGTCGAAGAACCGGCGCAACTCCTCGACGCTTGCCTCGTCGTAGTAGTCCGGCCACTCCTGCGTGTTGTGGATCCGGAGCCATTTGTCCGGTGACATGATCCGGCGCCAGGCGCGGAATGTGCCCGCCGTGTGCAGCGTGTTGGAATAGCTCGCCACGACGTAGGCCGGAACGGTGATCTGTTCGAAGCGCGCGATCTTGTCCTCCCACAGCTCATTCATCAGCGGGTGACGCTGCGCCTCGGTGAGGATGTCCTCGCGTCGGTTGTTGCCGGAGTAGCTGTTCTTTTGCAGCCGCTCTGCGAAGCCGGTGTCGGGCATGCCGCCGCGCATGACGAGATCGCGATAGACGTCACTGAGGCCTTCGCACGGGTTGATCGCCGCCAGGTGCGGAGGCCGTTCGGCGGCGGTAAACCATTGGGAGATAGCAAGATAGGACGTCCCGCTCATCGCGACCTTGCCGTTGCACCAATCCTGGGTGGCAAGCCATTCGATCAGGTCGTAGCAGTCCAGCCCCTCCTGGCGGCCGAACATCGCACTGTCACCTTCGGATTGGGCGATGCCGCGCGGATCGGGGTTGCAGATCGCGTACCCGTGCGCGCACCAGTACGCGGGATCGGGTCCCTCGAACTTCTCCAAGCCGGAAAGCGACCCGTTGTCGATCCCGATCATGTCGAACAGCGACGTGACGCGCGCAGTGGTGCCCTGACTCTTGCCGTAGGGGCTCCACGCGACGATGACGGGCACCCGTTCCGATCCGGGTGGGCGGAGCACGTCGACGTAGATGGTCACGCCGTCGCGCATGGTGACCGCGACGTCCTTCTCGAAGACGATGTCGGTGGGCAGCGCGCGGAATCGTGGATCGACGCGGTAGCCCGCCGGCAGCGTCCGGGTGCTCGGCTCGAACTCGCTGAGCAGTCCGTTCGCCTCGCCCGCTTGGTAGTGCGATGGCTCAAAGACCTTCTCCGCCTGGCTCATTGCCATCTCCTTTCGTCGCCATCGGTTTGCGGACCTTCCCGACGGTAGACCTGCAACCGAAGAAAATCAACAACGGTTGAGATTTCTCCGTCAAGGCGGTACCGTCGACGCATGACGGCGAAGAGCACGCCGGCGTCCCGGCGGGGGCGCCGGCCGGGCACGAGCACCACCAGGCAGGCGATTCTGGATGCGGCCCGCGTCCGTTTTGCCGGCGACGGTTTCACCGCGACGACGATCAGGCGTGTCGCGCTCGACGCCGGCGTGGACGCGTCGCTGGTGATGCAGTTCTTCCGATCGAAGAACGAGTTGTTCGCCGCCGTCATGTCGATCTCACCGGATGCGTTGGCGCGCTTCGCGACCGCGTTCGACGGGCCCGATGAGCACCTCGGC
>NZ_JAFAUS010000444.1 GCF_019243155.1 Mycobacterium sp. | reverse complement strand
GGCAGCGTGGCGGCCTCCCAGTCTTCGCACAGCTGGGCGAGGAAACCCGTTCCCGCCCGGCCGGTTTCGTCGACGACGCGGTCCTTGCAGTCGCCGTAGAAGCCCACCGCGCTGGCGTTGATCAGGGTCTGGACGCCGGCCTCGGCGACGGCGTGGGCGAGCACATCGGTGGGGGCGATGCGGCTGTCTCGCAGGCTCTGCTTGAAGGCGCCCGACCATCGGCGCTGACCAATGTTTACGCCGCACAGGTTGACGACGGCGTCGACCCCGCTCAGCGCGTCGGAGTCGAACTCGCCGTTCTCGGGATTCCAGTGCACTTCGTCGGGATTCGCCGGTGACCGGCGCACGATGCGCAACACCCGGTGATCGGCGGCGCGCAGGGCCGCGGCCAATGCGGAGCCGATCAGGCCTGACGAACCCGCTATCGCAACGACGGTCTTATGACCGGCTTGAGCCACAATCGCCGTCCCCCTACAGCCCTAGATCGGCCTCGAACGCTCCCTCTTCGAGCCGGTGCTTGATCGTGGTCAGGAAGCGTCCGGCGTCTGCGCCGTCGATCAGCCGATGGTCATAGGTCAGCGGCAGGTAGCAGATCGATCGGACGCCGATCGACTCGTTGCCGCCGTCGTCGACCACCACTCGCGGCCGCTTCACGATGGCCCCGGTGCCCAGCATGGCCGCCTGCGGCGGAACCAGTATCGGGGTGTCGAACAACGCGCCTTGGCTGCCGATGTTGGTGATGGTGAAGGTGCCACCGGAAAGCTCGTCGGGCTTCAGGTTGCCCGTGCGGGCGCGCTCGGCGATGTCGGCGATCGCGCGGGCCAGCCCGGCCAGCGAGAGGTCGCCGGCGTTGTGGACCACGGGGGAGAGCAGACCCTGTTCGGTGTCCACCGCGAAGCCGAGGTGCTCGGCGTCGTAGTAGGTGATCTCCTTGGTTTCCTCGTTGTAGCTCGCGTTGACGTTGGGATGCGTCTTCAGCGCGTCGATCACCGCCTTGGCGATGAACGGCAGGTAGGTCAGGTTCACCCCCTCGCGCTCGGCGAACGACGCCTTGGCCCGAGCCCGCAATCCCACGATCCGGGTCATGTCGACCTCGTGGGTCTGCGTGAGTTGCGCTGTGGCCTGCAGGGATTCGCGGGTCTTCTTTGCCGTGATCTGGCGGATCCGGCTGGCCTTCTGCGTGGTGCCACGCAGATGCGCCAGCGCGGGTGCCGGGGTCGGAGCGGCCGCGGGAGCCGGCTTGCCGGGTTCCGCCGCCGGCGCCGCAGCCGGTGCGGGCGCCTTCGCGGCCTCCTGCTGCCGCTGCTTCGCCTCGGCCGCGGCCATCACGTCCTGCTTGCGGATGCGACCGCCCACCCCGGTGCCCTTGATCTCGGACAGGTCGATGTTGTTCTCGGTGGCCAGCTTTCGCACCAGCGGCGTCACGTAGGGCGCGCCGTCGGACGACGCCGGGGCCTGCGCCGGCGGTTGGGTCTGCTCGGCGGGCTGGACCTGTGCCGGTTGGGGTTTCGGCTCCGGCTTCGGCTGCGGCTGAGCCTCCGCCTTGGGCTGGGGCTCGGGTTCGGGCTGGGCCTTGGGCTGAGGCGCCGGTTCGGGTTTGGGGGCGGGCGGCGGCGTCGGCGCGGCGGTAGCGCCGGCGTCGGCCCCGCTGCCGATGCGGGCCAACTCGCCGCCCACGGGCACGGTGGCGTCCTCGTCGGCGGTGATGCTGACCAGGACACCGGCCACCGGCGACGGGATCTCGGTGTCCACCTTGTCGGTCGAGACCTCGACCAGCGCCTCGTCGACCGAAACCGAATCGCCGACCTTCTTGAGCCAGCGGGTCACCGTGCCCTCGGTCACGGACTCGCCCAGTTCGGGCATCAGCACGGGCGTCGCGGACCCGCCGCCGGAACTCTGCGGCGCGGGCTCGGGCTGGGCTTCCTGCTGGGGCGCGGGTTCGGGTTCTGGCTGGGGCGCCGGCGCTGCTTCGGCCTGCCGCTCCGGCTGGCTCGGGGGCTGCGCGGCCGGCGCTGATCCGTCGCTGCCGTCGGCGGAGTCCCCGATCAGGGCCAGGTCGCCGCCCACCTCGACGGTGTCGTCCTCCTGGGCGATGATCTTGGTCAGCACGCCCGCGGCGGGCGATGGGATTTCGGTGTCGACCTTGTCGGTCGACACCTCGACGAGGGGCTCGTCAAGTTCGACCGTGTCGCCTTCCTGCTTGAGCCAGCGGGTGACCGTCC
>NZ_JAFAUS010000328.1 GCF_019243155.1 Mycobacterium sp. | reverse complement strand
TGGTGTTCCTGACGGCCTATTACGGGCTGTCGGTTCTGGCCGGGCTGCGGGCCGGGGAGCGGGTCCTGGTGCACGCCGCCGCCGGTGGCGTCGGCATGGCGGCGGTGCAGCTGGCGCGGCATTGGGGCGCCGAAGTGTTCGCCACAGCGAGCCGCGGAAAGTGGGATACCCTGCGCGCGATGGGATTCGACGACGCACATATCGCGGATTCCCGGGCGCTGGACTTCGAGGCGGAGTTCTCGTCCGTTACCGGGGGCTGCGGTATGGACGTGGTGCTCAACTCGCTGGCCGGAGATTTCACCGATGCGTCGCTGCGCCTGCTGGCCCCCGACGGGCGCTTCATCGAAATGGGAAAGACCGACCTTCGCGACCCGCAGGCCCTCGCGCAAACGCATCCGGGGATCCGGTACCGGGCATTCGACTTGATGGAGGCCGGGCCCGACCGCATCGCGGAGATGCTGGCCGAATTGCTGGAGCTGTTCGCCGCCGGGGTTTTGACGCCGTTGCCGGTCAAAGCTTTTGACGTGCGTTGCGCCGTGGAGGCGTACCGGTTTGTGAGCCAGGCCCGCCACATCGGCAAGGTGGTGCTCACCATGCCCGCCGGCCCCGCCGCACTGGCCGGCGGCACGGCGCTCATCACCGGTGGCACCGGCATGGCGGGTTCGGCGGTCGCGCGTCACCTGGTCCAGCGGCATCAAGTGCCGCACGTGATGCTGGTCAGTCGTCGCGGTGAGCAGGCGGACGGGGCTTCCGAGTTGGCCGCCGAATTGCGCGACGCCGGGGCCGCGGTGACGGTGGTGGCGTGCGACGTCGGCGATCGGGATGCGGCGGCCGGATTGCTGGCGCAGGTGCCGGCGCAATACCCGCTGCGCGGCGTCTTCCATGCTGCCGGCGTCCTGGATGACGCGGTGATCGCGTCGTTGACGCCGGATCGGGTCGATGCGGTGTTGCGGGGCAAGGCCGACGGCGCCTGGAACCTGCATGAGCAGACGCGGGACCTGGATTTGTCGGCGTTCGTGATGTTTTCGTCGATGGCGGGGATCGTTGGCGCGCCGGGCCAGGGCAATTATGCGGCGGCCAACAGTTTCCTGGACGCGCTGGCGGCGTCTCGGCGTGCGCATGGGCTACCCGCACTCTCGGTGGCCTGGGGCATGTGGGACGAGGCGTCGACCATGACGCAACACCTCGGCGATCGCGACAAGGCCCGGATGAGCCGCGTCGGGCTGGCCGCGCTGTCCACCCCGCAGGCGTTGCACCTTCTGGATTCCGCCCTGCTGGGTGAGCAGTCCATGGTGGTGGCGACGCGTCTGGATTCCGGCGCTTTGGCCCGCAGCAGCGGTGCGCTACCGCCGCTGTTGAGCCAGTTGGCGACTCGGTCGGCCCGACGGGTGCTCGACCAGACGGACGTGGTGTCGATGACGGGCCTGCGGGCACGGCTGGATGGCTTGACCTCCGAGCAACGGCAGCGGGAGTTGGCGGACATGGTGTGCGGCAACGCCGCCACGGTGCTCGGTCATAGCACGGCGGACGTCAGCGCCGAGGATGCCTTCCAAGATCTCGGATTCGACTCGTTGACCGCCGTGGAGCTGCGTAACCGGCTGAAAATCGCGACCGGCCTGACGCTTTCGCCCACCCTGATCTTCGACTACCCGACGCCGTCCGCGCTCGCCGCGCACCTCGACAGCCAACTGGCCGCGGGCGCCTCGACCGCAGCGCCACCCGATCGGATGGGTCGGTTCAACGACATCGCCCGCGAACTGCAGGGGCTGGTCAGCCAGCCCGACTGGAAGCCCGGCGATAAGGCACAGCTCGTCACCCGGTTGCAAGCCCTGCTGACAACCCTGACGGGCCCGTCGCGGACCAGTCATGTGGAACCTGTCGACGACACGTTCGACGACGACATCAGCACCGCCACTGAAAGCCAGCTGTTCGCCATCCTCGACGAAGATTTCGGCCCCTAGCATGGACGTGGCCATCATCGGGCTCGCGTGCAGGTTCCCGGGTGCAGAAAACCCCGGCGAATTCTGGCGTCTCATGCGAGACGGAGGTGAGGCCACCCGATTATCGGGTAACGCCGCGGAGTTCGACGCGGACTTCTTCAACCTGTCGCCGCGCGAGGCGTGCGCGATGGATCCGCGGCAACGGTTGGCCCTCGAACTTGCCTGGGAACTCTTCGAGGACGCCTTCGTGGTGCCGGATCACGTTCGTGAGCAGCGTGTTTCGGTCTACCTCGGTGCGATGACCGACGACTACGCCATGCTGACGGTTCGCGACGTCGCGGACAACCTCGATCATCACTCGTTTGCCGGTATCAGCCGGGGGATGATCGCCAACAGGGTGTCCTACGCCCTCGGGTTGCACGGACCCAGCATGACCGTCGATTCGGGCCAGTCGTCCTCGCTGGTGGCCGTCCACCTCGCTGCTGAAAGCCTGCGGGCGGGCGAGTCGACGCTGGCGATAGCCGGCGGGGTCCACCTGAACCTTGCCGACGAGACCGCCCTGCTGGAAAGCGAATTCGGAGCCTTGTCGGTGTCGGGTCACACGTATGCGTTCGATCGGCGTGCCGATGGCTATGTGCGTGGCGAAGGCGGGGGACTGGTGCTGCTAAAGGCCCTGCCTGCCGCACTCGAGGACGGCGATCGCATTCATGCGATTCTCCGGGGGAGCGCAGTGGGCAATGCCGGGCACGGCGCCGCCGGTCAAACGGCACCTACGGTTTTCGGTCAAACCGACGTGATCCGCCGGGCGCTGTCGGCCGCCGACCTGAAACCGGGCGACATCGATTACGTCGAAGCGCATGGCACCGGAACCAAAGTCGGCGACGCGGTGGAAGCGATGGCGCTTAGTGAGGTTTTCGCGGGGTGCTCAGAGCGCCCCGTGATCATCGGATCGGTGAAGACCAACATCGGCCACGCCGGCGGCGCCGCGGGAATTGCCGGTCTGCTCAAAGCCGTACTGGCGATTCAGCATTCGACGGTTCCGCCGAGCCTCAACTATGTCAGCCCGAACCCCGAACTCGATCTCGGTCACCTGCAGGTCAACGCCGGACTGATGCCCTGGCCGCTCAGTCAGCGGCCGCGGCGGGCGGGCGTGTCGTCCTTCGGGATGGGCGGCACCAATGCGCACGTCATCGTCGAGCAGGCCCAGGCGCAATCGGAAGCGTCCGCGGCGGAAACCGGTTCACCCGTCGTGGCGTGGGTGCTGTCGGCGCGATCGCGCGAAGCGTTGGCCGGACAGGCCGAGCGATTGTCCGCACATGTGAGCGCCGACCCGGGACTGAGCGCGCTGGATGTCGGATGGTCATTGGTGAGAACCCGGTCGACCTTTGAGTATCGGGCGGTGCTGGTCGGTGGCGATCGCGAATCGCTATTGGCGGGTGTAACAAGTTTGACGGCGGGGCACGCGCGTCCGAAAGGGCAGATGGTGTGGGTGTTTCCGGGTCAGGGGTCGCAGTTGCTGGGGATGGGCCGGGAGCTGTGTGAGCGGTTTGCGGTGTTCGCTGAGGCGTTTGATGAGGCGGTCGCGGCGGTGGATGTCGGTCTGCGGGTGCCGTTGCGTCAGGTGTTGTGGGGTTTGGATTCGGAGTTGTTGAGCAACACCGAGTTTGCGCAGCCGGCGTTGTTTGTTGTCGAAATTGCGTTGGCGGCGTTGTGGCGGTCGTGGGGTGTGACGCCGGATGTGGTGATGGGTCATTCGGTGGGTGAGATCGCGGCGGCGTGTGTGGCCGGGGTGTTGTCGCTGGGTGATGCGGCGCGGTTGGTGGTGGCGCGG
>NZ_JAFAUS010000313.1 GCF_019243155.1 Mycobacterium sp. | reverse complement strand
ACAGCGCGGCAACAAGGGGTTTGACGGCAAGTGATCGCGTGCTGTCCAGCGCATCGTGGCCCGGCCACGCCGAACTGATCGACGGCCTGCTCGCGATCATGGCCGTCGGCGCCTCGCTGGTGCAGGTGGCCAACCCCGACCCGTCGGGGCTGCAACGCAGGATCGAGACCGAGAAGGTCACCCGCGTTCTGTAACCGGCTTCGTTCGGAGCAATCCATGTTGATATCGCTATATATCAATGTTAACGTCGGTCTAGCGCTGGTTGACGCTCCGACGAACAAAGAGAAAGGTTCACGCAATGGCGGTCTACGGGCTATTGGCGAAAGCGGCGGGGACGGTATTCACGGGACTGGTCGGCGTGACGGCCTACGAAGTGGTGCGCAAGGCCGCGGCCAAGGCCCCGCTGCACGAGACCGCGGTGGCGACCGCAGAGCTCGGGCTGCGCGGAACCCGCAGGGCCGAGGTGGCCGCGGAATCGGCGCGTCTGAAGATCGCCGACGTGATGGCCGAGGCCCGCGAGCGTATCGGCGAGGAGGCGCCCACTCCGTCCGTGACCGAAGTGCACGACCACGAGCACTGATCGCGCGACATGAACCTCGCCCTGGTCCCCGACCTGGATTTGTCGAATGACCCTGCGCTGCAATTGATTTCGGATGCGGCTGGCCGCATGCGGCTCTCCGTGGAGTGGGTGCGCGGCGATTCCAGGCGAGCGGTGGCGGTCGAGGAGACCGTCGCCAAGGAGGACGGGGTGCGGGCGGTGCACGCGTACCCGCGCACGGGATCGGTCGTCGTCTGGTACTCCCCCCGTCGCGCTGACCGCGCCGCGCTGCTGGCGGCTATCGCCTCCGCGGCGCACGTCGCCGCCGAGCTGATCCCGGCACGGGCGCCGCATTCGTCGGAGATCCGCAACACCGACGTGCTGAGGATGGTGATCGGTGGCGCGGCCCTGGCCCTGCTCGGCGTGCGCCGCTACGTGTTCGCAAGGCCGCCGCTGCTCGGCCCGAACGGGCGCGTGCTGGCCACCGGCGTCACCATCTTCACCGGCTACCCGTTCCTGCGCGGTGCCGTGCGCTCGCTGCGGTCCGGCAGGGCCGGCACCGACGCGCTGGTCTCGGCCGCGACAGTCGCGAGCCTGATCCTGCGCGAGAACGTGGTCGCACTGACCGTGCTGTGGCTGCTCAATATCGGTGAATACCTGCAGGATCTGACCCTGCGGCGCACCCGGCGCGCCATCTCGGAGTTGCTGCGCGGCAGCCAGGACACGGCCTGGATCCGGCTGGCCAACCCTTCTGGCGGCCTGGAGCCTGGCACCGAAGTGCAGGTGCCGATCGACACCGTCGAGATCGGCGACGAGGTGGTGATCCACGACCACATCGCGATCCCGGTGGACGGCGAAGTGGTCGACGGCGAGGCCGTCGTCAACCAGTCCGCGATCACCGGTGAGAACCTTCCCGTGAGCGTCACGGTCGGCGCGCACGTGCACGCCGGTTCGGTGGTGGTGCGCGGCCGCCTGGTGGTGCGCGCGGAGGCCGTTGGCAGCCAGACCGCGATCGGGCGCATCATCACGCGGGTCGAAGAGGCCCAGCACGACCGGGCACCCATCCAGACGGTCGGCGAAAACTTCTCTCGCCGTTTCGTTCCCACCTCGTTCGTCGTCTCCGCCATCACTCTGCTCGTCACCAGGGACGTTCGCCGCGCGATGACCATGCTGCTGATCGCATGCCCGTGCGCGGTCGGCCTGTCCACCCCGACCGCGATCAGCGCCGCGATCGGAAACGGCGCGCGCAGAGGCATTTTGATCAAGGGCGGGTCGCACCTCGAACAGGCGGGCCGGGTCGACGCGATCGTCTTCGACAAGACCGGGACCCTGACCGTCGGACGCCCCGTGGTTACCAATATCGTTGCCATGCATAAGGATTGGGAGCCCGAGCAAGTGCTGGCCTATGCCGCCAGCTCGGAGATCCACTCGCGCCATCCACTGGCCGAGGCCGTGATCCGCTCCACCGAGGAACGCCACATCACCATCCCGCCGCACGAGGAGTGCGAGGTGCTGGTCGGGCTGGGCATGCGGACCTGGGCCGACGGCCGCACCCTGCTGCTGGGCAGCCCGTCGCTGCTGCGGGCCGAGAAGGTCAAGGTGTCCAAGAAGGCCTCGGAGTGGGTGGACAAGCTGCGCCGCCAGGCCGAGATGCCGTTGCTGCTGGCGGTGGACGGCACGCTGGTGGGCGTGATCAGCCTGCGCGACGAGGTGCGGCCCGAGGCCGCCGAGGTGCTGAACCAGTTGCGCGCCAACGGTGTTCGCCGCATCGTGATGCTCACCGGCGATCATCCCGACATCGCGGAGGTCGTCGCGGGCGAGCTCGGGATCGACGAGTGGCGCGCCGAGGTGATGCCGGAGGACAAACTCGCGGTGGTGCGCGAGCTACAGGACGAGGGCTTCGTCGTCGGCATGGTCGGCGACGGCATCAACGACGCGCCGGCGCTGGCCGCCGCCGACATCGGCATCGCCATGGGTCTGGCCGGAACCGACGTCGCGGTCGAGACCGCCGACGTCGCCCTGGCCAACGACGATCTGCATCGCCTGCTCGACGTGCGGGACCTGGGCGCCCGCGCCGTCGACGTCATCCGGGAGAACTACGGGATGTCCATCGCCGTCAACGCGGCCGGGCTGATCATCGGCGCCGGCGGTGCGTTGTCCCCCGTGCTGGCCGCGATCCTGCACAACGCGTCGTCGGTGGCCGTCGTCGCGAACAGCTCGCGATTGATTCGGTACCGCCTCGATTAGTACCCGCACGTGTGGGCGCCTCCAACCGTGTCAAGGTGCCGCATCGCTTCTAGTTATGCTGGCTAATCAGCAGAGGAGGAAGGAATTTCATGGCGCGCACCGACAACGACTCCTGGGACCTGGCGACCAGCGTGGGAGCCACGGCCACCATGGTGGCGGCGGGAAGGGCGCGGGCCACCCGGGACGCCCTGATCGACGACCGGTTCGCCGAGCCGCTGGTGCGTGCCGTCGGCGTCGACTTCATGACCCGGTGGGCCGCCGGTGAGCTCGACACCGCCGACGTCGACGTGCCCGGTGCCCCGTGGGGCATGCAGCGCATGACCGACATGCTGGCCGCCCGCACCCGCTACATCGACGCGTTCTTCTCCGAAGCGGTGACGGCGGGCATCCGCCAGGTGGTCATCCTGGCCTCCGGACTGGACGCGCGCGCCTACCGGCTGCCCTGGCCGCCGGGCACCACCGTGTTCGAGATAGACCAGCCACAAGTCCTCGAATTCAAGGCCGCCACCATCGCCGAACTCGGCGCCAAGCCCACCGCCGAGGTGCGCGCAGTTCCGGTCGACCTGCGCCACGACTGGCCGTCCGCCTTGCGGCACGCCGGCTTGGACACCGAAAGCCCGGCCGCCTGGGCCGCCGAGGGACTGGTCGGCTTCCTGCCGCCCGCTGCTCAGGATCTGTTGCTGGACAACATCACCGCGCTGAGCGCCCACGGCAGTCGGTTGGTGGCCGAGGTCTTCGTGAACACGGGGATCAACGGGGACGCGCTGAACGCGGCGAGCGAGAAGTGGCGGCAGAACGGCCTCGAGATCGCCCTGGGCGATCTGGGCTACCCCGGCGAGCGCAACGACGTGGCGACCTATCTACAGAACCACGGGTGGCAAGCGGCCCCCACGTCGCTGAATGAGTTGTTGGCCGACAACGGACTGCCGGTGCAGTCGAACGATCCCGATGCGCCGTTCGCCAGGAACTACTACTGCACCGCGGTGTTGCAGAAGGCAGCTTAAAGGAAGGCTACACATGCCAAACAGCAAGCCCGCCAAGCCACTTGACGGATTCCGGGTGCTCGACTTCACCCAGAACATCGCCGGGCCGATGGCCGGGCAGGTACTGGCCGACCTCGGCGCCGAGGTCATCAAGATCGAGGCGCCGGTCGGCGAGGCCGCCCGGCACATCACCGCCGTGCTGCCCGGCCGTCCGCCGCTGGCCACGCTGTTCCTTCCCCACAACCGCGGCAAGAAGTCGGTGGTGGCCGACCTCACCAACGACGAGACCAAGCAGCAGATCCTGCGGCTCGCCGACACCGCCGACGTCGTGCTGGAAGGGTTTCGCCCTGGCGTGATGGAGCGCCTCGGCCTGGGGCCCGACGAATTGCGCTCGCGCAACCCGAAATTGATCTACGCGCGGCTGTCGGCCTACGGCGGCAACGGCCCAAACGGCAGTCGGCCGGGCGTCGACCTGATGGTGGCCGCCGAGTCCGGCATGACCACCGGGATGCCCACGCCGACCGGCAAGCCGCAGATCATCCCGTTCCAGCTCGTCGACGCCGCCAGCGGTCACGTGCTGGCCCAGGCGGTGCTGGGCGCGCTGCTC
>NZ_JAFAUS010000263.1 GCF_019243155.1 Mycobacterium sp. | reverse complement strand
CACATCAAGGAGGACGCCTGCCCGCTTTCGCCGTTGGTTCCGGTGGAGCGGCCCGCGGTGGTGCCGCTGTCGTTCGCCCAGAGCCGGTTGTGGTTTATCGACCAATTACAGGGCCCCTCACCGGTTTACAACATGGCTGCGGCATTGCGGATAGACGGCCCACTGGACACCGACGCGATGGGTGCCGCACTTGCCGACTTGGTCGGTCGTCACGAAAGCCTGCGCACCCTGTTCGCCGCTCCCGACGGGACACCTCAGCAGGTGGTGATCCCCGTCGACGAGGCCGATGTCGCATGGTCCGTCGTTGACGCCGGTGACTGGCCGGCCGAACGGCTGGATGAGGCCATCGGCGTCGCGGCGCGCCATGCGTTTGACCTGGCCACCGAAATCCCCTTGCGGGCGGTGCTTTTCCGCGTGACCGAGAACGAGCACGTGCTGGTGGCCGTGGTGCACCACATCGCCGCCGACGGCTGGTCGATCAATCCGCTGATGCGCGATCTCGGGATGGCGTATGCCAGCCGGCGCGCGGGGCAGGTGCCCGGCTGGGCACCGTTGGCGGTGCAGTACGCCGATTACACGCTGTGGCAGCGTGCGCAGTTCGGTGAGCTGACGGATCCGGACAGCTTGATCGCGGGACAGCTGGCCTATTGGGAACATGCGCTGGCGGGTTTGCCCGACCGGGTGCAGCTGCCTACGGATCGGCCCTACCCGGCGGTGGCCGATCACCGTGGGGCCAGCGCTACCGTCGATTGGCCCGCCGAGCTACAGGAGCGGGTGCGCGAGTTGGCCCGCCAGCACGACGCGACCACCTTCATGGTCGTCCAGGCCGCGCTGACCGTGCTGCTGGCCAAGCTCAGCGCGAGTTCCGATGTGACGGTCGGTGTTCCGATCGCCGGACGACGTGATCCCGCGCTCGATGACCTGGTCGGGTTCTTCGTCAACACCCTGGTGCTACGGGTGGATCTGGCCGGCGATCCCACCGTCGCCGAGCTGCTGGCGCAGGTGCGCCAGCGCGCCCTCGCCGCCTACGAACACCAGGACGTTCCCTTCGAACTCCTCGTCGAGCGGTTAAACCCGACCCGCAGCATGGCCCACCATCCCCTGGTGCAAGTCATGTTGGCCTGGCAGAACTGGCAGGACAAGGAACTCGCCGCGAAATCGGCCTTGGGCGATCTGCAAGTCACCCCACTACCGGTCGATACCCAAACCGCCCGCATGGATTTGACGTTCTCGCTCTTCGAACGCTGGGCCGAGGACGGTCGGCCCGCCGGGATAGGTGGGGCGGCCGAATACCGCACCGACGTGTTCGACACCGCCAGCATCCAATCATTCATCACCCGACTGCAGCGGGTGCTGACCGCGATCACCGCCGATGCCGGGCAACGGCTTTCGTCGATCGATCTGCTCGATTCGGCCGAGCATGCCCGGCTGGCCGAGATCGGTAATCGGTCGGCACTCACCGCGCCCGTGGCCAGGCAGCTCTCGATTCCGGCAGCGTTCGCCGAGCAGGTGGTTCGCGTTCCGGAGACCGTAGCGATCACCCACGACGGGCGCTCCATGACCTATCGTGAGCTGGACGAGGCCGCCAACCGGTTGGCGCACCTGTTGGTCGGTCACGGCGCATGTCCGGGACAGTCTGTGGCGCTGCTGTTTCCGCGTACGGCCGAAGCGATCGTGGCGATCCTGGCGGTATTGAAGACCGGCGCGGCCTACGTGCCGATCGATCCGGTGGTACCGACGGCGAGGATCGAATTCGTTCTGGCCGACGCCGCTCCGATCGCGGTGGTCACCACCGCGGATCAATGTTCGCGGCTGGACGCTGTCGACGTCATCGTCATCGATGTCCAGGCTCCCGCGGTCAGCACTCAGCCCACTACGGCTCTGCCCACGCCGTCCCCGGAGAACATCGCCTACGTCATCTACACCTCCGGCACCACCGGTGCCCCCAAAGGTGTTGCAGTACCACATCACAACGTCACTCAGCTGGTGGAATCCCTGCTCGGCGCACTGTCGGGGCCAAGGGCGTGGGCGCTGTGTCATTCCTTGGCCTTCGATGCGTCGGTAGAAGAGATCTGGGGCGCGCTGTTACACGGCGGCCGGCTTGTGGTGGTGCCCGAACCCGTTCTGGCATCCCCAAATTCGCTCCGTGAGTTGCTGATCGCGGAGAAGGTCAGCGTCCTGAGCCACACTCCGACGGCGCTGGCGACACTGCCGCCGGACGGTGTGGAGTTGGCGGCTTTGATAGTCGGCGGCGAGGCCTGCCCGACCGATCTGGTCGACAGATGGGCGGCCGCGGGGCGGGCGGTCATCGATGCCTATGGCCCGACCGAGACCACCGTGTGTGTGTCCCGGACGGCGCCGTTGACGCCGGGGTCGCCGGTAGTGCCGATCGGGTCGCCGGTGCCGGGGTCGGCGTTGTTCGTGCTGGACAGTTGGTTGCAGCCGGTACCGGCAGGTGTGGTGGGTGAGTTGTATGTGGCGGGCCGCAGCGTGGGATGCGGGTATGTGCGCCGCTCCGGAATGACCGCGTCGCGATTTGTGGCTTGTCCGTTCGGCGGCGTGGGTGCCCGCATGTATCGCACCGGGGACCTGGTGTGCTGGGGCGCCAACGATCAGCTGCACTACCTGGGTCGGGCCGACGAGCAGGTCAAGATTCGCGGCTATCGCATCGAGTTGGCCGAAATTCAAACGGTCCTCACAACACTCGACGGCGTGGAGCGGGCTGCGGTGACCGCCCGCGAGGACCGTCCCGGCGACAAACGGCTCGTCGGCTATGTCACCGGCACGGCCGACCCCGCCGCACTGCGCGGCCAGCTGGCCGACCGACTCCCTGGCTACATGGTCCCGGCCGCGATCGTCATGATGGAGACGCTGCCGTTCACGGTCAACGGCAAACTCGACAAGCGCGCCCTGCCCGCTCCCGAATACACCGCCGCCGAATACCGTGCCCCGGGCAACCTCACCGAGGAGATCTTGGCCGGCATCTACGCCCAGGTGCTAGGGCTCGAGCGCGTTGGCATCGACGACTCCTTCTTCGATTTGGGTGGGGATTCGCTGTCGGCGATGCGCTTGATCGCCGCGATCAACACCGCCCTCGATACCCAGCTTCCGGTGCGCGTCGTGTTCGATGCGCCCACGGTGGCGCAGTTGGCGCCTCGCGTCGCTGAGGGGGCGGACCGGCTGGAGCCGTTGGTCGCGGGTGAACGCCCCGAAGTGGTGCCGTTGTCGTTCGCCCAGAACAGGTTGTGGTTCCTCGACCAATTGCACGGGCCGTCACCGATTTACAACATGGCGGCGGCGTTGCGCATGTGCGGGCACCTCGACACCGCCGCGCTGCGCGCGGCGTTCGACGATGTGGTAGCGCGCCACGAAAGCCTGCGAACGGTTTTCGTGACAGCCGACGGAACCCCCCAGCAGGTGGTCGTCCCGGTCGACCGAGCCGAAATGGCATGGGACGTGGCGGATGCGTCCGATTGGTCGCCTTCGCGGGTTCATGAGGCGGTCGAGGCAGCCGCCCGGCACGCCTTCGATCTGGAAGCCGAAATCCCTTTGCGGGCACAACTTTTCCGGCTAGCTGAGGACGAGCACGTGCTCGTGGCAGTGGTCCACCACATCGCCGCGGATGGGTGGTCGATCAATCCGTTGGTGCGGGACTTGGGACTTGCGTACGCCGCACGGTCCGCCGGACTGGCGCCGGGCTGGGCGCCGCTGACGGTGCAGTATGCCGATTACACGTTGTGGCAGCGCGCCCAGCTCGGTGATCTCGAGGATCCGCAGAGCGCGATCGCGAACCAGATGGCCTACTGGGAACACGCGTTGGCGGAGTTGCCCAAGCGGCTGGAGCTGCCCACCGACCGGCCCTACCCACTGGTGGCCGATTACCGCGGGGCCAGCGCGCGGATCGAATGGCCGGCCGACTTGCACCAACGCATCGCCCGGTTGGCCCGCGAGCACGACGCGACCAGTTTCATGGTCGTCCAGACCGCTCTGGCGGTACTGCTGGCCAAGATGAGCGCGAGTTCTGATGTGGCGGTTGGATTCCCGATCGCCGGCCGGCGCGACTCGGCGCTCAACGAGCTTGTCGGTTTCTTCGTCAACACCCTGGTGCTGCGGGTGGATGTGGCGGGCGATCCCAGCGTCGCCGACGTGCTGGCGCAAGTACGCCAGCGCAGCCTGGCCGCCTACGAGAACCAGGACGTTCCCTTCGAGGTGCTCGTCGAGCGCCTCAACCCCACCCGCAGCATGGCGCACCATCCGCTGGTTCAGGTGATGCTGGCCTGGCAAAACCTTGCAGGGCAGGGCAATAACGCCACCGACGGCATGGCTCTGGGTGATCTTCAGGTCAC
>NZ_JAFAUS010000255.1 GCF_019243155.1 Mycobacterium sp. | reverse complement strand
TACGGCAATCGCGGCGCGCAGGTCGCGTCCCGCCCGGGACGTCTTCCTCGCCGGCTGCTCCGTACTTTTTTTAGCTTCACGCGTGTTGGCCTCACGCGTCTTCGCGTCACGCGTCTTGGCCTCGCGCGCGGGCTCGCCGGGCGGGGTGCCTGCGCCGGTAGTTGCCACGGACATGTTTGCTGCGAAGGCCATTAGACCTCCAGCAGCTCGCCTTCTTTGTGCTTGACCAGCTCTTCGATCTGGGTGACGTACTGCTGGGTCGTCTTGTCCAGGTCCTTTTCCGCGCGGCCGACCTCGTCCTCGCCGGCTTCGCCGTCCTTGCGGATCCTGTGCAGCTCTTCCATCGACTTGCGGCGGATGTTGCGCACCGACACCTTGGCGTCCTCGCCCTTGCCCTTGGCCTGCTTGACGAGCTCCCGCCGGCGTTCCTCGGTGAGCTGCGGCACGGCCACCCGGATGAGGGTCCCGTCGTTGCTGGGGTTGAGGCCCAGATCGGAGTTGCGGATCGCGGTCTCGATCGCGCCGAGCTGGCTGGCCTCGTAGGGCTTGATGACCACAAGACGCGCCTCGGGCACGTTGATGCTGGCCAGCTGCGTGATGGGAGTGGCGGTGCCGTAGTAGTCGATTACGATCCGCGAGAACATCCCCGGATTGGCGCGACCGGTTCGGATCGTCGACAAGTCGTCGCGGGCTACCGCGACGGCCTTCTCCATTTTCTCTTCGGCATCGAAGAGTGCCTCGTCAATCATGTGCGGCGCTCCTCCTCATCGCTGCGCTGTGCATCGTCGCCGGCGCGATCATTTGCGTCTTCCCCTTAAGTGGTGACCAATGTTCCGATCTTCTCACCGGCGACCGCACGGGCGATATTCCCATTGGTCAGCAGGTTGAACACCAGGATCGGCATGCCATTGTCCATACACAGGCTGAATGCCGTTGTGTCGGCCACCCGTAAACCTCGGTCGATGACTTCGCGATGACTGATCGCCGCGATCAATTCGGCTTGCGGATTGACCCGCGGATCCGCGGAGAACACACCGTCGACCGCCTTGGCCATCAACACCACTTCCGCGCCGATCTCCAGCGCCCGCTGTGCGGCCGTGGTGTCGGTGGAGAAGTAGGGCAACCCCATGCCGGCGCCGAAGATCACCACGCGCCCTTTCTCCAGATGGCGCACCGCGCGCAACGGGAGGTAGGGCTCGGCGACCTGGCCCATGGTGATCGCGGTCTGGACCCGGGTGACGATGCCTTCCTTCTCCAGGAAGTCCTGCAGCGCCAGACTGTTCATGACGGTGCCCAGCATGCCCATGTAGTCCGACCGGGTGCGTTCCATGCCGCGCTGCTGAAGCTGTGCGCCGCGGAAGAAGTTGCCGCCACCGATCACGACGGCGACTTGCACGCCGTCACGGACCACCTCGGCAATCTGTCGGGCTACCCGCGCCACCACATCGGGATCCAACCCGACCTGGCCGCCACCGAACATCTCGCCGCCGAGTTTGAGCAACACCCTCGAGTACTTGGGTCGTCCCGGCGGCTGGATGCCGTAGTCGGTGTTCGGCGGCTCCGTCATCAGACTCCTCGCATGAGATTGCCATCCCGGGAGGTCTGCTCCGGAACGGCATTTCACATCCTGCCCCATCGCAGCACAATGCGGCGTTGGCGGGATGCATTATGCGCACACTTGGCGAACTGGCCCAACTTTCGCGCCCATTACCTGACGCCGTCGCATGTTTGAGCGGAGGTCGGCAGGGGGAATCCGCTGCGAGCGGCGGGCAAACAACCGGCCTTAAGACTCAGGGCCGATTCTGCCGTGTGACCGGGATCGATCGCCTCGGCGATCGGCATCGAGCGCGAGGCGCTCACGTACGCCAACGAGGAGGAGTAATTCCATGGCGGACAACAAGTCGGGACCTGCGGAAGCTGTGAAGGGCGTCGTCGAGGACGTCAAGGGTAGGGCCAAGGAGGCCGTCGGCGCGGTGACTGGTCAGGATGACCTCACTCGCGAGGGCCAAGCCCAGCAGGACAAGGCGGAGTCGCAGCGCGAAGCGGCGAAGAAGGAAGCTGAAGCCGAGGCGGCCCGCGGTGGCGCCGAGGCCGCTGAGCAGCGTCAGAAGTCCAACCAGTAGCTTGCCTCCAAGATGGGTTCGGCCTGTGAAACAGGCCGGGCCCATCGTCTATTTTGCACCTGTGCAACTTCGTCTCAATTTGCATAGTTTGGCCTGCGAGTGGGTATTTCAACCCGGCCGTAGGGGGTACAAGGGCCTGGCGAGGTTTGGAGATGTCGTTGGATGTTCTGGTACTGACCGATGCGGATGACTTCGAATCGGCTTTACCGGCGCTGACGTCCTTCTCTCAAACTCTGCGCTGCATTCCGCTGACTGACCACGTTGACGACGACTACGTCAGCGCCGACGTCGCGATCATCGATGCGCGCACCGACCCGGCGGCGGCCCAGACGACCTGCCGCCGGGTGACGACCACTACTCCCGCCATCGCGACGGTGGCGCTGGTCGCGCCGGCGGACTGTGTGACGGTCGACGCCGAGTCGCATTTCGACGATGTGATGCTGCCTCACACCAGCGCCGACGAGTTGCAGGCGCGGTTGCGGCTGGCAGTCAGCCGGCGCCGCAGCGCAATCAACGGCACCTTGAAATTCGGTGAGCTGCAGCTGCATCCGGCAAGCTTCACCGGATCGCTCGGCGGCAAAGACCTGGGCCTGACGCTGACCGAGTTCCGGTTGCTCAGTTTCCTTGTGGAGCATGCCGGTCGGGCATTCACCCGCACCCGCTTGATGCACGAGGTGTGGGGTTATGACTGCACGGGTCGTGTCCGCACGGTCGATGTCCACGTCCGGCGGTTACGGACAAAGCTTGGGGCCGAACACAAATCGATGGTGGACACCGTTCGTGGCGTGGGCTACATGGCGGCGACGCCCCCGTCGCCGGAGTGGATCCTCAGCGACTCGACGCCAGGGACTCCCCCCGCGCCGCCACCCTCAATCGCGGACTGAGACAAGGCATTTCGCGCCGTTGTCAGGCGAACAGCGGTAGGGCGCGTTTGCGTGCCAAGGCATCCATGCCCTCCTGGATGGAGTCTTCGACCTCGTGGTACTTGCTGTCGATGTAGTCGTCATCTTCGGCGCGAGCGGGGTCGTGGTCCAGCTCGACGGCCGGCATGAACCGGGTCCTGATCTTGGCCGGCAGCGGCAGCTGCGGCAACGCCGCCGGCGCAATCCCCCAGGGCAGGGAGACGGCCAGCGGGAAGACCTTCAGACGCAGCACGCGGTCGAGCCGCAGCACCTTCGACAGGCGATCGCCGCGGAACAGTACCGGCATGGCATCGGCGCCACCGACCGTTGCGATGGGAACGATGGGCACGCCCGCGCGAATCGCCATCTTCACGAAGCCTTTTCGACCGGCGAGGTTGGCGCAGTCACGCTCCGCCCACGGCCGCAGCGAATCCACTTCCCCGCCCGGCCACAACGCGACGTCGCGCCCCTCGGCCAATGCCGTCGCGATCGCGTCCGGAGCGGCCGGGAGCACGCCCATCGACCGGAAATAGCGCCCGAACAGCGGGATGGCCATCAACGCGTCGTGCGCCGTGCCGTGCAACGGCCGGTCCTGGCCGAAGCGTCGCCACCATTGCAACCCGACGGTCCATGCGTCCCACACGAACGGCGCACCCGAGTGGATGCCGACGAGCAGTGCGGGCGGGCTGGGAATGTTCTCCCAGCCGTCGATCTCCATCCGGAACCAGTAGTCCACCAACACATTCCACAGGAACTTCTGACGCTGCAGACTGAGCTCGTCCTGGCCGCGCAGATCCCACTGCCCGGCGCGCTGGGCGACCCAGCCGGCGAGACCGCCGTCTTGGCCGCTGCGCTGGTCCTCCATCGATGCCCGGGCGCGCGCGGCGTTTTCCTTGGCTTGCGCCCGCACCTTGGCCGGCCTGTGATCTGGATTACTCATGGGGGCGGGATACCCCTTTTGGGCGCGCGTGATTCCCGCAAAAAGCATTTCTCCCCGCGCCAGGAGAACTGACGCGGGGAGAAATCAGCGAACGGATCAGGTGTGGGCCGCAGGCGCGGGCGGTGCACCCGGTGCCGGGCTGGCGCTCGGAGTGCTAGGCGCCGAGCCCCCCTGCATGTTGGACGTCCAGATCAGGATGTCTTGCGTCCCTTCGTTGTAGACGACGCCGTTGGGCGGCGCACCCGTCACATCGAAGTACAGGGTCCCGGTCGACTCGTTGCCCTGCGAGATCGGCGCAGGGTTCAGGCCGTTGGGAGCACCGACCTTGTCGATCACCCGGTAGTTCTGGCCATTCGGGCCACGGGCGATGAAGTCGTTGACCATCGGCGTCACCAGGCCGCCATCAGACCTCGCGGTGATGTCCGCCTGGTAGAGCGTTCCCTTAGGCGTGTAGCCGGGAATGGCGGCGTTGCTGGGCTCCAGGTTGCTCACGGTGTAATCGGTGATCATCGGACCGTCGACGAGCTGTTGGCTGGTCCCAAATCCCTGAATGTTCGGCGCAGCAGATGCTGTTGCTGCCGCGATTACGGCTGCCGCCCCTATTCCCCCGGCGACAATACTGGTCTTTACAGCACTTTTACCGTGCTTCATGCTCATTCCTTTCGTGTCAGCAATCGCCCCCCCGAAGGGCAATAACCATG
This sequence comes from Mycobacterium sp., assembly GCF_019243155.1. Taxonomy (GTDB): domain Bacteria; phylum Actinomycetota; class Actinomycetes; order Mycobacteriales; family Mycobacteriaceae; genus Mycobacterium. The sequence goes on along the minus strand of NZ_JAFAUS010000255.1, from coordinate 5,618 downwards.
TGGCCTTTCAATAGCCCTTTGCCGTTCTCGATAAACATGAATGGCCGGCAAATGCGAATACTTGCCGGTTTAACCGCTGGTCGGAGCGATTTTGTGCGACAACGCCTTTCGCATCAGTTCTTTACAACCGCATCATCACTAGCGTTTCGTCACATGACTAACAGTTGGGACGCCCTTCGCATTTGGCCTGGCCCATCAGCCTTTTCGGCGAGAAGTCAGGGGCCCATTCCCCGAGCCGTATCGCGCAGGACTTCGCTCCCACCAATTTAGTTGCTGGGCAAGGTGTTTAGGCAAGTAAAGTCGCTAGGGTGAAGGTCTCCGGCGGCATTGCGCGCAGGGCGCGGATCGTCTCGTTGCGGATGGCTGCGGGTCAGCGCAGGTCCTGCCCATTCGCCGGAAATACCCCATCACTGAGGCAATTGACTCAGTTCGCCGAGAGTAACGCGCGCAACATGGGTTCGGGCGCCCGGTGCTTCGGGCCTAAACAAGCTCCGCACCCCAAGGCAACACTTCGCCCTCAACCGTCGAATGAGAGCGTTGGAACCTATGAAGTATGTCAATATCGTTGACATGGGTCAGGTCGAAGACGCTCCGCTTGGTTACCTGCTCTATCGAGTGGGAGCCGCTTTGCGCCCGGAAGTATCCGCCGTATTGGGCCCGCTCGGTCTCACACTCCCGGAATTCGTTTGCCTGCGCCTTCTTTCGATGTCCCCCGGAATGTCCAGCGCGGAATTGTCCCGCCACGGCAATGTCACACCGCAGGCGATGAACACGGTGCTGCGCAAGCTGGAAGACATCGGGGCGGTCGCCCGGCCGTCGTCGGTGTCCTCCGGGCGCGCGTTGCCGGCGACACTGACCAATCAGGGGCGCTCCCTGCTCAAACGCGCCGAGAGCGCGGTGCACAACGCCGACGCCCGCATCCTGAACAAGCTGACCGAGACGCAGCAGCGCGAGTTCAAGAGAATGCTCGAGAAACTCGGGTCGGACGGCTAGCGGCGATCGCGAGGGCGGCGAAGCCGGGCGAAGCGGGTCGCCGCCATCAGCCCAGCGGCGATCGCGAGGGCGGCGAAGCCGGGCGAAGCGGGTCGCCGCCATCAGTGGAGGTCGAGGGCTTGAATGCGCGCCCACGGCCGCGCCTCTTCGAGCTCATAGGCCAGTTCGAGCAAGACGGCTTCCTGCCCGAGATGGGCCGACAGCATCATGCCCACCGGCATGCCCTCGGCGGACTGGGCCAGTGGCAGCGAGATCGCCGGGTCCCCCGTGACGTTCTGCAGCGGAGTGAACGAGACCCAATCGATCAGGCGGTCGATGACCTGCTGATAGTCCGTCGGGGCCAGAAACCCGATGTGCGGCGTCTCGTCGGCGAGGGTCGGCGTAAGCACGGCGTCGTAAGACTGGAAGAAACGCGTGGTGCGCCGCCGTATCCGGCGCAGACGCGCGATCGCCAGCGGAAGCCGGTGAATGTTGCGGCTGGTGTGTCGTTTCAGACCAAGCGTGAGGCTGTCCAGCCGGCCGGGGTCGAAGGTCTTGCCGAAGACATGTCGCCCACCGCGAACCTGGGCCAGCGCCAGAAAGCCCCAGTACAGCACGAAATCGTCGACGAAACTGGCCGGCACCGGGGGTTCGTCGTGGTGTTCGACGCGGTGGCCCAGTTCCTCGAGCAGCCCGGCCGACTTCAGCGTCAGCTCGCGGACCTGAGGGCTGCATTCGCGTCGCACCGAGCGGGTGAGCACCGCGATCCGCAGCCGCTGCCTGCCCGGTCCGGTGACGTCGCCGATCGGGGGAAGCTTGGGATTGCGCCACATGCGCTCGGCTGCGGCGTAGAACGCCGCGGTGTCTCGGACCGAGCGGCTCACCACGCCATTGGCGACAAGGCCCACCGGCATCCGGCGCAGCATCGGGTCCAGCGGCAGCCGGCCACGCGACGGTTTGAGCCCGACAAGTCCGTTGCAGGCAGCCGGGATACGGATCGAGCCGCCGCCGTCGTTGGCGTGCGCGATCGGCACCACTCCGGCGGCGACGAACGCAGCCGATCCCGACGATGACGCCCCGGCGGTGTAGTCGGTGTTCCACGGGTTGCGGACCGGCCCGAGCCGCGGGTGTTCGGCCGACGCGCTGAACCCGAATTCCGACAACTGCGTCTTGCCGACGGATGTCAGACCCGTGGCCGAAAACAGCTGCGTGAATTCGCTGTCGGCGTGGGCGTTCCACGGCGTCCACGCGTCGGTGCCACACATGGTGGGCTGGCCGGCGACGTCGACGTTGTCCTTGATGAACGTCGGAACCCCGCTAAACACACCGCTCACCGGGGCCGCCGAGGCGGCCGCTCGCGCTTGCTGAAAAGCCGCGTACGCCAACCCATTGACGACCGGGTCGACGGCCTCGGTACGCGCGATGGCGGCCTCGATCACTTCGGCCCTGCCGAGGTGACCGGTGCGGATTGCCTCGGCGAGGCCGACGGCGTCCAGCTCACCCAGGGCGTCGTCGCCGAACGCATGCAGGTGTTGCATGGCTTCGACGCTAGCCCGCCGGTCTTGCTAGGCCTGACCCACCTCGAAGCGGACGAACCGCGTCACCGTCACACCGGCCTCGTCGAGCAGAGCCTTGACGGTCTTCTTGCTGTCGGACACCGACGGCTGCTCGAGCAGCACCGCGTCCTTGAAGAAGCCGTTCAGCCGGCCCTCGACGATCTTGGGCAGCGCCTGCTCGGGCTTGCCCTCCGCCTTGGCGGTCTCCTCGGCGATGCGCCTTTCGCTGGTCACGACGTCCTCGGGGACGTCGTCGCGGGACAGGTACCTCGCCTTGAGCGCGGCGATCTGCAGCGCGACCGCGTGCGCGGCCTCGGCGTCACTACCGCTGTACTCGACCAGCACGCCCACCGCGGGCGGCAGGTCGGCGGCGCGCTTGTGCAGGTAGGTCTCGACGGTGCCGTCGAAGAACGTGGCCCGGCGCAGCTCCAGCTTCTCGCCGATCTTGGCCGACAGGTCCGCGATGGCCTGCTCGACGGTAGTTGGCGCCCCGCCTCCAGGAATTACAGCGGCTTTCAGCGCGTCGACGTCGCCGGCCTTGGACTCGGCGGCCGCGGCGACGATCTCGTCGGCCAGCTTCTGGAACTCGGCGTTCTTGGCGACGAAGTCGGTCTCGCTGTTCAGCTCGATGAGCGCGCCGTCCTTGGCCGCAACCAGGCCTTCGGCCGTGGCCCGCTCGGCGCGCTTGCCGACGTCCTTGGCGCCCTTGATCCGGAGCGCCTCGACCGCCTTGTCAAAATCACCGTCGGCTTCGCCGAGCGCGTTCTTACAGTCGAGCATTCCGGCACCGGTGAGTTCCCGGAGCCGCTTGACGTCGGCAGCGGTGAAATTCGCCATATCAGCCTTCCGTGGGGGTTAGTTCGGGTGCGCCTCCAGCGGCATCGGTGGTGGCTGTCGAAGTTGCCGTCGTGGTCGCGGATGCCAGCAGCTCCTGCTCCCATTCGGCGAGCGGCTCGGCGCCCTCGGCCTCGGGCTTGCCGTCGCCGCGACCGACTCCGGCGCGGGCCTGCAGGCCTTCGGCGACCGCGGAGGCGATCACCTTGGTGAGCAGCGCCGCCGAGCGGATCGCGTCGTCGTTACCCGGGATCGGGTAGTCGACCTCGTCGGGGTCGCAGTTGGTGTCCAGGATCGCGATGACCGGGATACCGAGCTTGCGGGCCTCGCCGACGGCGATGTGCTCCTTGTTGGTGTCGACGACCCAGATCGCCGACGGGACCTTGGCCATGTCGCGGATACCGCCGAGGCTGCGCTCCAGCTTGTTCTTCTCGCGGGTCAGACCGAGGATCTCTTTCTTGGTGCGGCCCTCGAAGCCACCGGTCTGCTCCATCGCCTCGAGCTCCTTGAGGCGCTGCAGCCGCTTGTGGACGGTGGAGAAGTTGGTGAGCATGCCGCCCAGCCAGCGCTGGTTGACGTACGGCATGCCGACGCGGGTCGCCTCGGCGGCGACGGACTCCTGCGCCTGCTTCTTGGTGCCGACGAACAGCACGGTGCCTCCGTGCGCGACGGTCTCTTTGACGAACTCGTACGCCTTATCGATGAAGGTCAGCGTCTGCTGCAGGTCGATGATGTAGATGCCGTTGCGGTCGGTGAAGATGAACCGCTTCATCTTGGGGTTCCAACGACGGGTCTGGTGCCCGAAGTGGGTGCCGCTGTCAAGCAGCTGTTTCATGGTCACGACGGCCATGGTTAGCCCAGCTTTCATGTGTCGGTTGTCGCCTGGCATCGGGTGATGCCGGGCCCTGGCGTCTGCTGCGATGCCGAACCCGCTGACAAACCTGTCAATCGGGACCGCCCGGCATGCGGTGCGAACTCCTAATGGAACGGGAGACGCGGTACAGGCGCGCGAAGTCAGCCCGCAAGCGAGCTGCGACCAGCAGTTTACACCGAATCTGCGGGTGCTTTTTCCACAGCTTCGGCCGTGTTTGGCTGGCGCCGGGGTCGGCGCCGCGGTGGACTCCCCGGATGCGGTGGATGGCGCTGATCCTGATGGTGGGCCTGGTCGGCGCTGCTCCGGCGGCGGCCGATGACCCCCGACTGGAGTGGCCCCTGCGGCCGCCGCCTACCGTCGCGCGGACGTTCGACGCCCCCTCACCCGACTGGAAACCAGGCCACCGCGGCGTGGACCTGGCCGGAACCCCTGGTCAGCCGGTGTATGCCGCCGGCGCCGCGACGGTGGTGTTCGCCGGGCTGCTGGCCGGACGCCCGGTGGTGTCGCTGGCCCATCCGGGCGGATTGCACACCAGCTACGAGCCGGTCCAGGCGGTCGTGCGGACCGGGCAAGCGGTGACGTCTGAGACCGTGCTCGGTGAGTTGGTGGCCGGGCACGCGGGCTGTCGGGCCTCTCAAGGAGGGGCGTGTCTGCACTGGGGCGCGATGTGGGGTCCAGCGTCGGGCGCACATTACGTCGATCCGCTGGGCCTGCTGAAGTCGGTTCGGCTCCGGCTCAAACCTCTGAGTTGAGTGTGCTTCCTGGGTTTTGAGTGTGCGTTCAGGGCGCCCCGGACGCACACTCGGCGCCGTCTGTGCACACTCGGAGGCCGCTAGGCGCGCGGGTGGGCCTGGTCGTGCACCGCCCGCAACCGCGACACCGCGACGTGCGTGTAGAGCTGGGTGGTCGCCAGGCTCGAGTGGCCGAGCAGCTCCTGGACCACCCGCAGGTCGGCCCCGCCCTCGAGCAGGTGCGTGGCCGCGCTGTGCCGCAGCCCGTGCGGCCCCATGTCGGGGGCGCCGTCCACCGCGGCGACGGTCTGGTGCACGACCGTGCGCGCCTGGCGCACGTCGATGCGCCGGCCCCGCGCGCCAAGCAGCAGCGCCGGACCCGACTCCGCGGTCACCAAAGCGGGACGTCCGTCGGTCAGCCAGGCGCCGAGCGCCTCGGCGGCCGGCATCCCGTAGGGCACGGTGCGTTGCTTGTTGCCCTTCCCGAGGACGCGGACGACGCGATACCCGGTGTCCACGTCGTCGATGTCCAGACCGCACAGCTCGCTCACCCGAATTCCGGTGGCGTACAACATCTCGACGATCAACCTGTCCCGCAGTGCCATCGGATCACCTTGCTGGGCACCGGATTTCGCGGCGGCCATGGCATCG
>NZ_JAFAUS010000228.1 GCF_019243155.1 Mycobacterium sp. | reverse complement strand
CCATCAGCAGCTCGACGTTGGTGCGTAGCGACGTCAGCGGAGTACGCAATTCGTGTCCGGCATCGGTGACCAATCGCGCCTGCCGCTCCCGGGATTCGGCCAAGGCCCGCAGCATCAAGTTGAAAGCCTCGGTGAGCCTGGCCAATTCGTCGCTACCGAACACCGGGATCGGTCGCAGGTCATCGGTGCGCGCAACCCGCTCGGCGGCCTCGGTCAATCGGCCCACCGGACGCAGCCCGGCCCGGGTGACCATGCCACCCGCCACCGCGGCGACCGCCACCCCGATGCCGCCGACGAGCAACAGCACCCAACGGAGCTTGGTCATCACCGCCTCGGTCGGCTTGAGGCTCTTGGAGATCAACAACGAGCTGCCGTTGGGCAGGTGGATGGCGAGGATGCGCTGATCGCCGGCGGTGCGCCGCGACATGAACAGATCACCGTGAATGACGGCCTTCTCCGCCGAACCCACGGGCAGGGTCTGCCCGGGCTGCTGCGCGGAGTAAATGGAGTGGCCGGGGTTCACCAGCATCGCGTTGACGTCCGAGTATGCGGTGCCCTCGATGGCTTTGCCGGGATCGGCGGCCAGCGAACCGCTGGCGATCAGCAGCTGCGCGCGGCTTTGCAGCTGGTTGTCGATGTCGCTGTAGAGCGCTGCCGAAATCACGGCGTAGACGGCGAAGGCCATCAGCACGACGACCATCGCCACCATCGACATGGCCAGCAGCATGACTCGCCAGCGCAGCGACAGCGAGCTCGTCGCCCGCAGCGGTGCGCGCTGGTGTCGTTGGAACCAGATCATCGTTGGAACCGAATCATTAAGGGGGCGTCTCCCGAAGGACGTAGCCAACCCCTCGCACCGTGTGGATAAGGCGCGGCTCCCCGTCGGCTTCGGTTTTGCGGCGCAAGTAGCCGACGTAGACCTCCAGCGCATTGCCCGAAGTGGGGAAGTCGAATCCCCAGACCTCCTCGAGGATGCGGCTGCGGGTGAGCACCCGGCGCGGGTTGGCGATCAGCATTTCAAGAAGTGAGAACTCGGTGCGGGTCAGACTGATCCGGCGCTGCCCGCGCATGACCTCGCGGGTCACCGGGTCCAGAGTCAGGTCGGAGAACTGCATCGGCGCCGAGTCGGCGTCGTCCTCCGGCTTGGTGCGGCGCAGCAGCGCCCGCATCCGGGCCAGCAGCTCCTCGAGGGCGAACGGCTTGGGCAGGTAGTCGTCGGCGCCGGCATCCAGGCCCGCGACTCGCTCGGACACCGAATCGCGGGCGGTGAGCACCAGGATCGGCAAGTCGTCGCCGGTGCTGCGGAGCTGACGGCACACCTCGAGGCCGTCCAGGCGCGGCATCATCACGTCCAGCACGAGCGCATCGGGCCGATCGCTGGCGATGATGTCGAGGGCCTCGACCCCGTCATGAGCTAACTCGACGGAGTAGCCGTTGAACGACAACGACCTCCGCAGCGATTCGCGCACCGCGCGATCGTCATCAACGACCAATATCCGCACGGCCACTAGTTTCGTCCTAGCGCCTGAGAGCGGCCTGAGAGGCGCGCCGGGTATTTGCCGAGATCTCTAGCTAACGGCGGTCGAGATCAATGAGGCCGAGGCGGGCCGCCTTGAGCAGCCTGCGGGGCACCTTGTGCTTCTGACCTGCCACCGTCACGCCGACGAGTTCGGTCTTCTCGGCCTTCCACTGCGCGCGACGGCTTCGGGTGTTCGCGCGCGACATCCTGCGCTTGGGTACGGCCATGGTCGGGCCTAACTCCTCAATATGGGGCTTCGGGTCATGATGTCGCGCGACATAGCCGGTCGGCTGAACGGGCGACGATTGCTCTACAGAATAGTCGCATGCCTGCTAGTCACCAAAATGGGCGCACACCGAGACCGGTGACGCCGCGGTGGCATCCTTGACGTGACACCGGCGGTACCCGCTAACCTACCGGTTGGTTGGTTGGTCGCATTCATCGGTGAATCGCTGAAATGGAGGACGGGTATGGCCTCTGCCCCTGATCTCTCCGATCGTTCCGGCGTGGTGCGAATCGCGAACTGCTCGGGGTTCTACGGCGACCGGCTATCGGCCATGCGCGAGATGCTCACCGGCGGCGAAGTCGACTTCCTCACCGGCGACTACCTGGCCGAACTGACCATGCTGATCCTGGGCCGGGACAAGATGAAACACCCCGACCGCGGCTACGCCAAGACCTTCCTGAAGCAACTCGAGGGCTGCCTGGGTGAGGCCCACGACCGCGGGGTCCGCATCGTGGCCAACGCCGGCGGTCTCAACCCGGCCGGGCTCGCCGAGGCCGCGCGCGCCCTAACCGAGCGGCTGGGCATCCCGGCGCGGATCGCCCACGTGGAGGGTGACGACTTGTTGGCTCGGGCGGCGGAGCTCGGGCTCGGGTCGCCGCTGACCGCGAACGCCTACCTGGGCGCCTGGGGAATCGTCGACTGCCTGAACGACGGCGCCGACGTCGTCGTCACCGGCCGGGTCACCGACGCCTCGGTGATCGTCGGGGCTGCGGCCGCGCATTTCGGCTGGGGCCGGACCGACTACAACGAACTCGCCGGCGCCGTGGTCGCCGGTCACGTCATCGAGTGCGGCGTCCAGGCCACCGGCGGCAACTACGCCTTCTTCACCGACATTCCCGACCTCACCCACGCCGGTTTCCCGCTGGCCGAAGTCAGCGCCGACGGCTCCTCGGTGATCACCAAGCATCCCGGCACCGGCGGCCTGGTCAGCGTCGACACCGTCACCGCGCAGTTGCTCTACGAGATCAGCGGGGCGCGCTACGCCAACCCCGACGTGACCGCGCGGATGGACACCATCGAGCTGTCCCCAGACGGCCCCGACCGAGTCCGCATCAGCGGCGTGCGCGGCGAACCACCGCCGCCCACGCTGAAGGTGTCGCTGAACAGCATCGGCGGATTCCGCAACTCGATGACCTTCGTGCTGACCGGACTCGACATCGAGGCGAAGGCCGAGCTGGTTCGCCGGCAACTCGAAGCCGCACTCACCGTGAAGCCCGCCGAGCTAGAGTGGTCGCTGGCCCGTACCGACCACACCGACGCCGACACCGAGGAAGCCGCCAGCGCGCTGCTGCACTGCGTGGTCCGCGATCCCGATCCGGCCAATGTCGGGCGCCAATTCTCTTCGGCCGCAGTCGAATTGGCCCTGGCCAGCTATCCAGGCTTCCATGTGACCGCGCCGCCGGCCGACGGCCAGGTCTACGGCGTGTTCACGGCGGGCTACGTCGACGCCACGAAGGTGCCGCACGTCGCCGTGCATGCCGACGGGAACGGCACATTCATCCCCTGCGCCACAGAGACTTTGGAACTGGCACCCGCCGCCGAACCGCCGTTGCCCTCTCCGCTTGACGCCGGTCCGGTGCGCAGGGTGCCGCTGGGCCGCATCGCCGGGGCGCGCAGCGGCGACAAGGGTGGATCGGCCAACGTCGGGGTGTGGGTGCGCACCGACGAGCAATGGCGGTGGCTGGTCCACACGCTGACCGTCGAACGACTCAAGGAACTGCTCCCCGAAACGGCCGGCCTCGACGTCACCCGTCACGTGCTGCCAAACCTGCGCGCCGTGAACTTCGTCATCGAGGGCATCCTCGGTCAAGGTGTCGCCTACCAGGCGCGGTTCGACCCCCAGGCCAAGGGACTGGGTGAATGGCTGCGCAGCCGACTAGTCGAAATCCCCGAAAGGTTGTTGTGAACGTCTGGACCACACCGGAGCGCGAACAGCTGCGAAAGACGGTGCGCTCGTTCGCCGAACGCGAGATCCTGCCCAACGTCGACGAATGGGAACGCACCGGAGACTTGCCGCGCGATCTGCATCTGCGCGCCGGTGCGGCCGGCCTGCTGGGCGCGGGCTTTCCCGAAGCGGTCGGCGGGGGTGGCGGCGACGGCGCCGACTCGGTGATCATCTGCGAGGAACTGCACCAGGCCGGCGCGCCGGGTGGGGTCTTCGCGTCGCTTTTCACCTGCGGCATCGCGGTGCCCCACATGATCGCCTCGGGTGACCAACGGCTGATCGCGGAGTTTGTCCGGCCGACGTTGGCGGGCAACAAGATCGGCGCGCTCGCCATCACCGAACCCGGCGGCGGGTCAGACGTCGGACACCTGCGTACGTCGGCCGTCCTCGATGGCGACCACTACGTCGTCAATGGCGCCAAGACCTACATCACCTCGGGAGTGCGCGCCGATTACGTCGTCACCGCGGTCCGGACGGGTGGTCCCGGGGCGGGCGGGGTTTCGCTGCTCGTGATCGAGAAAGGCACGCCCGGCTTCGATGTGAGTCGCAAGCTGGACAAGATGGGATGGCGATCATCCGACACCGCCGAGCTGTCGTTCGCAGACGCACGCGTGCGGGCGGCCAATCTGGTCGGCGCGGAGAACAGCGGCTTCCTGCAGATCGCTCAGGCTTTCGTGGCGGAACGCATCGGCCTTGCCGCGCAGGCGTATTCGAGCGCACAGCGCTGCCTCGACATCACCGCGCAGTGGTGTCGCGACCGGGAGACGTTCGGCCGTCCGTTGATCTCGCGTCAGACGGTCCAGAACACGCTGGCCGAGATGGCGCGCCGCATCGACGTCGCACGGGTCTACTCACGCAACGTGGTCGAGCGTCAGCTCGCCGGCGAGACCAACCTCATCGCCCAGGTGTGTTTCGCCAAGAACACCGCGGTGGAAGCCGGCGAATGGGTTGCCAACCAAGCCGTGCAGCTCTTCGGCGGTCTGGGCTATATGTCCGAGTCCGAAATCGAACGCCAATACCGGGACATGCGGATCCTGGGCATCGGTGGCGGAACCACCGAAATCCTCACGTCATTGGCCGCCAAAACCTTGGGGTATCAGTCATGACTGCGCTCAAGTCCACCCTCGACGCCAAGGCCCCCACCTTCGAAGAGGCCGCCTCGGCGGCGACCGCGAAGCTGGCCGAGATCGACAACGCGCTCGCCGACGCACTCGCAGGCGGCGGCACCAAATACGTCGAGCGCCACCACGCGCGCGGCAAGTTGACCGCCCGCGAGCGGATCGAGCTGCTGGTCGACCCGGATTCGCCGTTCCTGGAACTGAGCCCGCTGGCGGCCTGGGGCAGCGACTTCAAGGTCGGCGCCAGCACGGTCACGGGCATCGGGGTCGTATGCGGCGTGGAGTGCATGATCGTCGCCAACGACCCGACCGTCAAGGGCGGCACCAGCAATCCGTGGACCCTACGAAAGATATTGCGGGCCAATCAGATCGCTTTCGAGAACCGGCTTCCGGTGGTCTCGCTGGTGGAGTCCGGCGGGGCCGACCTGCCCACCCAGAAGCAGATCTTCATCCCAGGTGGACAGATGTTCCGCGACCTCACCCGCCTGTCCGCGGCGGGGCTCCCCACCATCGCCCTGGTTTTCGGCAACTCCACCGCGGGCGGCGCCTACGTGCCCGGCATGTCCGACCACGTCGTCATGATCAAGGAACGTTCCAAGGTGTTCCTCGCCGGTCCCCCACTGGTGAAGATGGCGACCGGTGAAGAGTCGGACGACGAGTCCTTGGGCGGGGCCGAAATGCACGCCCGTATCTCGGGTTTGGCCGATTACTTCGCCGTCGACGAGATCGACGCGATCCGCATCGGGCGCCGGATCGTGGCGCGGCTGAACTGGGTCAAGCAGGGACCGCCTCCGGCGCCGGTGACCGAGCCGCTGTTCGACGGTGAGGAGCTGATCGGTATCGTGCCACCGGATCTGCGGATTCCGTTCGATCCGCGCGAGGTGATCGCCCGCATTGTCGACGGCTCCGAGTTCGACGAATTCAAGCCGCTGTACGGCTCCTCGCTGGTGACCGGATGGGCCCGGCTGCACGGCTATCCGCTGGGTATTCTGGCCAACGCCCGCGGCATCCTGTTCAGCGAGGAGTCGCAAAAGGCCACCCAGTTCATCCAGTTAGCCAACCGCTCCAACACGCCACTGTTGTTCTTGCACAACACGACCGGATACATGGTCGGCAAGGACTACGAGGAAGGCGGGATGATCAAGCACGGCTCGATGATGATCAACGCCGTCTCGAATTCGACGGTGCCGCATATCTCCCTGTTGATCGGCGCGTCCTACGGCGCCGGGCACTACGGCATGTGCGGGCGAGCCTACGATCCGCGGTTCTTGTTCGCGTGGCCGTCCGCCAAGGCGGCGGTGATGGGCGGGGCACAGCTGGCCGGTGTCATCTC
>NZ_JAFAUS010000045.1 GCF_019243155.1 Mycobacterium sp. | reverse complement strand
GGGTCGTTGGCGACCATGGCCGAACTCAACGTCGGCGCCGCGATCCTCTCGGTGTCCACACCGGGCACCGCGTTCCTGTCGGGCGCGGCCGACGCCACCGCGCTCGCGCGGGACCTCAACGACTGCCTTGCCGACGTGGTCGCCGGTCAGTCCGACCGGTTCGGATTCTTCGCGACCCTGCCCCTGCCACACGTCCGCGAGTCGGTCGACGAGGTCGCCAGGTCGCTGGACGAATTGAACGCAGATGGGGTGGTGCTGCTGGCCAACAACGCGGGCACTTACCTCGGCCAAGACGGTCAGGGCGATCTGTTCGCCGCGCTCGACGCGCGTTCGGCCGTGGTGTTCGTCCATCCTGCGGTGCTGCCGGGCCCCGCGGTAGACGGTGTCCCACCGTTCGCCACCGACTTTCTGCTCGACACCACCCGTGCCGCGTATCTGCTTGTCCGCAATGGCATTTGCCGCAATTACCCGAACATTAAATTCATCCTGAGCCATGCGGGAGGATTTGTGCCCTACGCGTCGCATCGGATGGCAGTCAGCATCATGGGCGACACCGGGCGCAGCCCGGCTGACAGCCTGGACGACTTCGCGGGCTTCTACTTCGACACCGCCTTGTCGTCGAGCGCGGCGGCGCTGCCGAGCCTGCTTGCCTTCGCCAAACCCGGGCACGTGACTTTCGGTTCCGATTGGCCGTTCGCGCCGGTCGCGGCGGGAAAGCTATTCGCCGCGGGTCTGGAGACCTACCCCGGCCTCGGCGCGGGCGCCCGCGCGGCGATCGATCGCGGCAATGCGCTCGCGCTGTTCCCCCGGTTTGGTTCTGGCGAGCCCTCAGACGCCGGCTCGACGCTCGACCAGGTGCGTCACACGGTCAGCAGGGCGGTCATGCGTGGCGTTGTGCGCCTGGTCAACACGCGATGACGTGATTAGAGCAGCGCCTTCTGCCAGGACAGCACGCGCTCCGCCAGTTCGGGCCCACGGTCTTCCTGGATGAAGTGGCTGGCGTGGATGCGGGCGTGTGGCTGGCCCGCGGAGCCGGGGATGTGCTTGATCAGCGGACGGTCCGCCTGCCCGAGAAGCGGGTCGCGGCTTCCAAAAATTGCGAGGAACGGTTTTTCCCAGCGGCTGAGGGCATCCCACGCCCTGCGGTTGGCCGGGACCGCCGGATCGCCCGGCGAGGTGGGCACCAACAGAGGGAAGGCGCGCGCCCCGGCCTGATATGTCTTGTCGGGAAAGGGTGCGTCGTAACCGGCCCGCACCTTGGGCGGCACCCGCCGGACGGTACCGGCGGCGACGAGGTGGCCTGCGGGCAGGACGGGGGAGTAGCGCGCGAAGGCGCGCCAGGCGTGGAACGCGAGCGGAGCGGGCCGCTGTGCGGTGGGCAGAGAACCGTTCGCCACCACCAGCCGTGCGATTCGGTCACCCCGCTCGGCGGCGATACGGAGCCCGATCAGCGATCCCCAGTCCTGCGCGAACAGCGTGACTTCCCTGAGGTTCAGGCGGTCGAACCAATAGGTCAGCCACTCGACGTGGCGCTGATAGGTGTAATCCTGAAGCCTGCTGGGTTTGTCGGAGCGCCCGAAGCCGATCAGGTCCGGGGCCAGCACACGATTCCCGGCATCGGTCAGCGGCGGAATCATCGTCCGGTAGAGGTAGCTCCAGGTGGGCTCGCCGTGCAGCAGCACGATCGGCGGCCCGTCGATGGGACCCTCATCGAGGAAGTGCATACGCAGCGGCCGGGTGTCGCTTGCCGCTACGTCAATGTAATTCGCTACGAACGGATAGCCCTCCAAATTTTCGAATCGGGAGTCTGGGGTTCGCAGCACATCCATACTCAGCTCCTCCGAATGGGCGGGCGCCCTTGCTAGCTTCTCGCGACATCGCGGATTCGTCTAGTAGGAAATATCATTGAGCTAAGTGTCGGCACGTCGCGAAACTGGTGTGTCCACGGGGATTCGGCGTGTGTGTGCAACATCGCCGACATGTGGGAAGCACCCACCACATGCGGTGGAGCTGGGCCGCAGCCGCAAGGAGCTTTCCGCGTAGCGACTACCCAGTGTTGGCCAGCGCCCGGCCCATCCGCGATACGGCCTCGGTCAGGATGGTTGTGGAGGTGGCGAAGTTGAGCCGCACGTGGCCGGCTCCGCCCGTTCCGAACACGTGGCCCGAACTCAGCGCCACTCGGGCGTGGTTGAGGAACCAGCGCGCGGGCCCGGACATGTCCGCGACCACGGCAAGGCCGTCGGTGACGTCTTCGTTGAAGCCGAGTTCCCGGCAATCAAGCCACGCGAGGTAAGTGCCTTGTGGCCATTGATGTTTGACCGAGGGAAGATGCTCGGCGACCAAATCGCCCAGCAGTTTCCGGTTTTCGTCCAAACCCTGCAACAGGAGGTCGAGCCAGTCGCCACCGGTGCGGAACGCTTCGGTGTGTGCGAGGACGCCCAGGTGGCTCGGCCCGTGGCTGACCTCCTCCGGCATCCGCCGCAGATCCGCGACCGCCTCCGGACCGGCGATGGCCAGGGCCGCCTTCAGTCCGGACAGGTTCCAGGCCTTGGAGGCGGAAGTCAGGGCGAAGGCGTTCTCCCCGCCGTGCACCGTCAGATACGGGGTGAAACGCGATCCCGACAAAATGACGGGCGCGTGAATCTCGTCCGACACCACCCGCACATCGAACCGGCGGGCCAGATCGGCAACCGCGCGCAACTCGTCGGCGGTGTGCACCGATCCCGTCGGATTGTGCGGATTGCACAGCACGTAGGCGGCCTTCCCACCTCCCGCGCGGGCCCGCCCGAATGCTTCCTCCAAGACTGCCAGGTCAATTCGGCCGTTTACGTCAAGCGGCGCCTCGATCACCCGGCGTCCGTCGTGGGAGACGAATGCGTAAAACGGCGCGTACACCGGCGGGTTGACGATGACCGCGTCTCCACGGTCGGTAACCAGTCGCAGCACCTCGACGATGCCTTGCATCACGTCGGGCACGATCGTGGTGCGACCGACTTCCAGGTCATGCCACTGCCAGCGCCGCGATGCGAACTGGCTGACCGCTTCGGCCAGCCCAGTGCCGCAAGGGTATCCGGTATCGCCGTTGTCGATCGCCACGCGCAGGGTCTCGGCCACCGTCGGCGGCAGTTTGACGTCCATCTCGGCGACCCACAGCGGCAGCACGTCGGCCGGATGCGCGCGCCATTTCATGCTCGTACGGAGCTGCAACTGCTGCAGCGTGAGTTCCTCGAGTGGGTTAAACGTCACCCGGGCAGACTAAGCCGCGGTGTTGGTGGCCCGATTCAGGCGGTGGCGAACACCTGCTTGGGAATCGTCAACGGCAGGTCCACCGAACTGAGCAATCCGGGCTCTGCGGCAACGACATACGGCACGGCGTTGACGACCCGCATCGCGGTGGCGACCATTGCGCCCGCTCCCGAGGTCATTCCGCCAACTCCGGCCTTGTGTGGATCCTTAAGCGTCGCCGCCATGGTGCAGTCGATGTCGGGGTCGCCGCTGATCATGACGCGGTAGGACAGATCGCCGATTCCGGTCGGCCAGTCGGGGGCGACGTCGTGTGCGAGTCGGGTGACGTGCTCGATGACGATGGCCTCACGACCGTCGACCACACCGATCGCCTTCATCCGCAGAGCCCCACAGCTGCCGGCCTGCACCGTTCCCATCGCGACCTCGAGGGTCCGGTTCGTAACCGCCCGGTCCAAACTCTCGCGCACTTCCTGGACTTCGACCCCGAGCGCGTCGGCTACCAACCGGATCTGGCCCTGCCATTCACCGGCGATCGCGCCCGGAAAGCCGATCCAGGGCTGGTAGTCGAGTGGCCGGCCGAAGCCCAGCGCGTCGCTCATGATGTCGGGGACGCCGTAGTCGTCATAGAGGCCGATCTCGAACGCATGAATCTTTTCGATGGATGACGACTGGGTGGACAGCACCAGCGGTAGGTAGTCGGCGGCGAAGCCGGGCTCGATTCCCGACGCATAGAGCGAGACCTGGCCCTTCTTGGCAGCGGTCGCCAACTGGTCGCGCCACTCCGCAGGCTCGTAGGCGTGCGGGTTGACCAGACGCGTGGTGCTGGTCGTGACGACGTTGATCCCGGCTTCGAGCAGCCGGACGTAATCGGGGATGGCGAGCGCATCGCGTTCCGGACCGCTGGCCGCGTAGATGACGCAGTCGGGTTTCAGGGCGATCAGTGCGTCGGCATCGTTGGTGGCTTTCAAGCCGATCGGTTCGCCGTTGGCGAGTTCGCCGGCGTCCTTGCCGTCCTTGTCCGCCGAATGCACCCACACCCCGACCAGCTCCAGATTTGGGCGACGGTGGATGGACCGGATGGCGATCGACCCGATGCCGCCCGTCGCCCACACCACCACACGATGTGCTGTCATCTTGTTCCTCCTCGGTTGCCGAACACGATGAAAGGCCAGGCGGCCGTTGCCCTTACGTCGGAAGCTACAACCGGGAGTCGGCGCGGTCAAGGGTTTAAGAAAGTGCGCACTATCTTAAAGAACAAATTTTAGGTTAGTGTGCACGTGTGAGGGCCGATGTTCACGCTTAGGTTCGACATGCGCGCGCCCGGCTGGGCCGGGCCGCCCGCGGATCTCTACGCGGCGGCCATCGACATGTGCGAGTGGGCGGAAACTCGCGGCGCCGTGTTGGCGGTGCTCTCCGAGCATCACGGCGCCGATGACGGCCACCTGCCCGCGCCGTTGGTATTGGCCTCGGCGATCGCCGCCAGGACCCGCAGCCTGGCAATTCTGCTGGCCGCGGTGCCGATCCCGTTCTGGGACCCCGTCCGGCTCGCCGAAGAGATGGTCCTGCTGGACCTGATCAGCAGGGGGCGGGTGTCCTACGCGTTCGGCGTCGGACATCGGAGCGAGGAGTACGACCACTTCGGCGCCGACTTCGCCTCCCGCGGCCGGGTCGCGGACGAGACGCTGGCCGTGCTCGGTCGACTGGTGCGCGGCGAGCCCGTCGAATACCGCGGGCGCAAGGTCCGCGTCACCCCGTCGTGCGGCTCGCCCGGCGGACCGATGATGCTGATCGCCGGCGGCAGCAAGGCGGCCGCGCGACGTGCGGGCGCGCTGGGCTTCGGGTTCGTTTCTCAG
>NZ_JAFAUS010000369.1 GCF_019243155.1 Mycobacterium sp. | reverse complement strand
TTGCCCGCCCAGTGCTGGGTCCGGCCGTAGTGCATGGGCTCACCGAGTTCGGTTCCCAGCGCGACGCACAGGTCGGATTGCTCGACCGCCTCGTTGGCGGCCGGGGAGAACAGGTAGGGGAAGGTCCGATCCTGTAGTCCCGGGATGTAGGACGTACCCCCGGAGGTCTGGATGACCGGGCAGGCCATCAAGTCGGCGAGCTCCTTCACCGCGGCACCGGTACGCGACGTGTGCACGCCGTGGCCCACCAACAGAATCGGGCTCTTCGCTTCGCGAATCAACTTCGCTGCCTCGGCGATCTCAGGGGCGCCTGCCCCCTGGTTGACGAGGCGATACCGGTTGGGCGGCAGCGGTTCTGCGACGTCGAGTTCGGCGAGGATGACGTGCGACGGGTACTCGATGTAGGCCGGGCCGGGCGTGCCGGACATGGCCCGGCGAATCGCCTCGTGAATGATCTCATCGGTCTGGTCGGCGTACTCGATAGATGCGCTGTACTTGACGGACGGCGCGATAAGGGGCTCCTGACGGACGAATTGGATGCGCCCGCGCCGGACTCGGCGTTCGGTGACACGGGCGCGCTGGCCGCCGAGGAAGATCACCGGCGAGTTCTCCACGAGCGCGCACTGGACCGCTCCGGCGATGTTGGCCATGCCCGGGCCGAGCGTGCCGATACACAGGCCGGGCTTGCCCGTCATGCGCGACGCCGCCTCTGCCATGAATCCCGCGCTCAATTCGTGATGCGGTGCCACCACCGACCAGCCGCGGGCCTCGGCCTCGGCGAACATGTGCACGAAGTTCGGATCCGGGATGCCGAACAGGGTGTTGACGCCCTCGGCCTCGAACAGGTCGAGGATGCGTTTGTAGACCGGCACAGCCATTGTTCGAAACTCCTTAGCGATAGATACTTTTGAGCGAGTTCTCGGTCGATGGCGCCAGGCCCAGCTCCTCGAGGATCTCCGCGGTGTGCTCGCCGAGCTCCGGCGCCGGCCCTGCGACGCGGCCGGGTGTCTGCGAGAACCAGGTAGGGACGCCCGGGAAACGCACCGGTCCGTGCGGCGTGTCCACGGTTTCGAACATGCCGACGGCGTTCAGATGCGGATCGTCGAACAGCGAGCTGGGGGTGTTCAGTGGCGCGGCCGGAATTTCCAACTCCCGCAACAACTCCAGCCATTCATCCGTCGAGCGTTGCTTCATCGTCTCGGCCACCAGCCCGTAGACGGTGTCGATCTCGCCCGCACGCTGCTCGAGCGTGGCATAGCGCTCGTTCGCCCACGGCGGTTGCACGGCGTTGACGAAGGCGTTCCAGTGCTTGTCGTTGTAGATCAACGCGGCGATGTGGCCGTCGCTGGTGCGGTAAGGCCTGCGGTTGGGCGCCACGGTGCGCGGGTACACGGCCGGCCCCAGCGGCGGATCGAACAGGGCGCCATTGGCGTGTTCGACGAGCATGAACGAGGCCATGGTCTCGAACATGGCCACCTCGACCTCCTGGCCCTCCCCGGTGCGCTCGCGATGGAACAGCGCCATGGTCGTCGCATACAGCGCCGTCAGCCCGGCGACCTTGTCGGCCATGATGGTTCCGACGTAGTCGGCCTCGCCGGTCAGCTGCTGTTGGACCGCGGGCAACCCGCATTCGGCCTGGATGGTGTCGTCGTAGGCCGGTCTGTCGCGGTCCGGCCCCCTCCGGCCGTAGCCGTAGCAATTGGTGTAGATGATCGACGGGTTGAGGGCGGCGACGTCCTCGTAGCTGAAGCCGAGTTTGGCCACGGCCTTGGCGCGCATGGAATGGATGAACACATCCGCGGACTCGACCAGCGCCCGTAGCGCCTGAATTCCCGCATCGGTTCGCAGGTCCAACACGACGCTGCGCTTGCCCCGGTTGACGTTGACGAAGACGCCGCTCATCCCCGGCGCCGGGCCGACGGAGATGTAGCGGGTGTTATCGCCTTGCGGCGGCTCGACTTTGATCACATCGGCGCCCATGTCGGCCATGATCTGCGTGCAGTACGGTCCCATCACCATCGCGGTGAGGTCGATCACCCGCAAACCGGCCAGCGGTCCCTTGCGGTCAGCCATGCAGTTCACCCCGATCGTTTGAGCGCTGCGCCAGTTCGAAGCTGTAGCGGATGTGCTGATTGTGCCCGTCGGGCAGGACTGGAAAAACCAACGGCGCCTGTATGTTTCGTATCGCGTCGAGATGCGCGCCGACGTCCTCGACCGTCCACGATGGGCGACACACACCGGGGCTTTCGGCGATGACGGCGCGCGCTACCCGGCCCGCCAGCGCGATGAAGATCTCCCCGGTCACCGAGCAGGATTCGTGTGCGAGCCAACCCACCACCGGCGCAACAAGATCCGGGCCCATCGGCGGGTAGGCCGAGGTGTCGATTCCGGCGGCCATCCGTGTCACTGCGGCCGGCACGATCACGTTGGACGTCACACCGTCCGGAGCGCCTTCGAGCGCGGCGACGTTGGACAGCCCGATCACGCCGGTCTTGGCGGCCGCGTAGTTGGCCACTTCGTGATTTCCGTACAGGCCGCCGATCGACGACGTGAGGACGATGCGCCCGTAACCGGCATCGCACATGAGCGGAAAGGCGGGCCGCACAACGTTGAACGCGCCGCGTAGGTGTACGTCGAGCACCGCATCGAAGTCCTCGTAGCTCATTTCCTTGAGCGAACCGCGACGCACGTTGCCGGCGTTGTGAATCAGGATGTCGATGCCGCCGTAGTTTTCGGTCGCCGCCGCGATGATCGCCTCGCCGCCTTCGCGGGTGGTTACCGAAGCGGCACAGGCAAGCGCCTCTCCCCCGGCCGCCCTGATCTCCTGGGCTACCCGTTCGGCCGGATCGGCATCGATACCGTCGCCGGTGAGGCTGCCGCCGGAATCGTTGACGATGACCCGGGCCCCGCGTGCGGCGAGTAGCTGCGCGTACGCGCGCCCCAGCCCTCGACCACCCCCGGTGACGACGGCGACGCGATCGTCAAATCTCAACTCGCTCACGAAAGCTCGAGGCCTTCCAGGTCACCCCTGGAACGCCACTCAGCGATCAGGTCGCCGAAGGCGTAGAAGCCCGGCGAGTAGAAATCGCCGAGGAACGCACCATTGTCCTTGGCGCCACCCTGGCCTTCGTTATTGTAATAGCCAGGCGTGCAAGACATCTCGAAGGCAGAGTTATCGATCGCAAGTTCGGCGACCGTCCTGACCCAGCCGTCTTGGCCCTCCTGACTGGGTTCGACCATGGTCGCGCCGCGTCTCTGCGCCTCTGCGATGATGTAGGCGATGTGCTCGGCCTGTTGCTCGAACATCGCGGTGGTGTTGGCCGAGACGCCACCCTGGATGAAGCCGGTGAAGAACTGGTTGGGGAAGCCACGGGTGGTCATGCCGTGCAACGTCTGATATTTGTGGTGCCAGTACTCGAACAGCGATAGCCCGCCGCGGCCCTCGATGACGTCGACCGCGAAGCGGCGACTGATCTCCGTGGATATCTCGAATCCGCTTGCGAATACCACGCAATCGACCTCGTACTCAACGCCGTTGGCGACAATGCCCTTCTCCGTCAGGCGCTCCACGCCCTTGGATTCCGCCACGTCCACCAACGTCACGTTGGGCAGGTTGAACGCCGGCAGGTACGTCTCGCTCGAACACGGCCGCTTGCACATGAAGCGGTAGTACGGCTTGAGTGCTTCGGCGGTCTCGGGATCGTCGACCAGGGCGGCCACGCGGCTCCGCAGCCGCTCCATGATCTTGAAGTCCTCTTCCTCCCGGATCCCCATGATCTCCTCGATCCCGAGCGAGGCGGGATCCGGGCTTGCAGCAATCCGGGCGGTCATGTTGCGGCCCAATTCGGTCCAGAAGTCACACACCAGATCCGGTTCGCCGAACACCACCCCGACAAACGGTGACCAGTTGTGGAAATTGCGCTTACGCTCCTCCTGCCAACCGGGCTGCAGGGTCGCCGCCCAGGCCGGATCGGTGGGCGTGTTGGCGCGCATGTCCACCGACGACGGGGTGCGTTGGAACACGAAGAGCTGCTGGGCATCCCTGCCGAGATGCGGCACCAGCTGAACGCCGGTAGCCCCCGTGCCTACAAGTGCGACGCGCTTGTCGGCGAGCTTGTGCAGGCCGCCGCTGGCATCGCCCCCGGTGTAGTCGTAGTCCCAGCGCGCGGAATGGAACGCGTGGCCGCCGGCCTCCAGATACTCCTGGATGCCGGGGATGCCGGGCAGCTTCGGCTTGTTGTACGAACCCTGGGCCATCACCACGAATCGCGCGCGGATGTCGTCACCGCGGTTAGTGGTCAGCTGCCAGCGTTTAGTCTCCTCGTTCCAGCGCATGGTCTCGACCTGGGTGGAGAAGATCGCGCCGTCGTAGAGGTCGAAGCGTTTGCCCATGGCCTGGCAATGCGCAAAAATCTCGGCGCCGTCGGCGAATTTCTTGCTCGGCAGGAACTCGAGTTCCTCCAGCATCGGGACATAGCAGTAAGCGTCATTGTCGCACTGGATGCCCGGGAAGCGGTTCCAATACCACACACCGCCGAAGTCCCCGGCCATGTCGATGACCCGAACATCCTGCACGCCAGCCTTTTTCAGGTAAGCACCCGACAACAACCCTGCGAACCCACCGCCGAGCACCACGACCTCGATGTCCTCATCGATCGGAGGGCGGTCGGCCACCGGGGTGTACGGGTCCACCTCGTAGAGGCCGGCCAGGTCACCGTCGAGTTCGAGATACTGCGCGCCGCCATCCTTTCGTAGGCGCTTCTCACGCTCCTGGGCGTACTTGGCCCGCATCGCGTCGATGTCGACGTCCTGCGGTACCTCGGTGGGCCCGCAGGCCTCGGACGTTGTCATCGATCTCAAAGCTCCTGTGGTTCGCCGGTACCCATGTATTTCGACAACTGGTAGTGCAGGTTCACGGTGCTGCGCTCCCGGTACGGATTCGGCTTGGTCCCCGGAAAGCCGAGGGATTTCATGCCCTGCTGGACTGCGGCCATGTTGGAGAAATCCTGGGGCAGAACCGAGCGCCACCTCGGATCGCCGACCGGGGTGTACTCCCATTCCGTCTGTGGTTCTTGGCCTTTCGGATACAGTTCGAAGACCGAGACCTCGAAGATGCACTTGTTTGGGTCATAGCTGGGGTGCGGCCGAGCGCCGTAGCACAACGCGACGGTCAGACCCTGCCCGATCTGGAAGTTCGGGAAGATCTGCCACGCGGTGCCGGCCTGGCCGAGGATGTCGGACGGAATGGTCGGCCAGGTCACGCCGCGGGCCTCATCGTCGCGGCGCGCGGACGCCAGCCAGTGCTCGAGCACTTTGTCGGCCGGTGTGCCCTCGGGTAGCTCGTCGACCAACCGTTTGGCGGCGTTCACCAGCGTCTCGGTGGTGGAGGTGTTGGTCTCCTCCATCGTGTAGATCTGCATCTCGGCCGTCGACACCCGGGGATCGGCGCCGGTTCCAAGCCGGATCTTGGACTTGGTCGCCGCGAGGTCGTCCGGGGCGTCATAGCCGATGTTGCTGTGTCTGCCCTGCGCCTTGGCCCAGCCCTTGAACTCGCCGAATTGGTTGAACTCGGGATGCGTCGTGTAGACGTGGTAGGTCTCGTTGAAGGCCTCCAGCGCCACCTTCCAGTTGCAGTCGAACTCGAGCCACTTACGCCATTTGAAGCGCATGTTGTCCAGTCCGAACGGGTCGAGAATCTTCGCGGCCGGGAACAGGTAGTCGGCCAGCGGCTCGCAGTCCGGATCCATGTTGACCCACAGCCAGCCACCCCAGGTGTCGACCTTGACCGGCCGAAGGTGGGTGTTGTCCGGGGTCAGCGCTTCCTGCCAATCCTGTTGTTCGCGAATATGGGTGCACGCCCCGTCCAGGCCGTAGGTCCAGCCGTGAAACCCGCAGACGAACGACTTCCTGGTGCGCCCGCAAGCGTTTTTGGCGCCCTCGGGCCTGTCGATCAGCCGACGGCCGCGGTGCATGCACACGTTGTGGTGGGCACGAAACTCGTGTTCGCCGGTGCGCACCACGATGATCGAGTCGTCAAGGATGTCATAGGTCAGGTAACTGCCCACCTCGGGCAGCTCCTCCACACGGCCGACCTGCTGCCAGACCTTGCGCCACAGCCTGTCCCGCTCGGCGCGGGCATAGTCGGAGGAGATATACGCCTCGACGCCGATCGTGACCGGTTTCGAGAGTTCTTCGGCCGCTTCGGTATTCACGCCTCTGGCCAGATCGGTCATCACATCCTCCTAATCGCCGCGCGGAAGGATTCGTCTTTGAGAAACAGCGACGTGTTGTCGGCGCCCAGATGGCTCCACTTGAGGTCCAGTCCGCCGTCGACGAGCAGGGTCTGTCCGGTGATGTAGCTCGACAGCTCCGAGAGGAGAAAGAGGATGGCGCCGGACTGCTCCTCGGGCCGCCCGCGCCGCCCCATCGCGATCGCCTGCCGGTCCCGCTCCGGGTCCTCGTCGACGTAGGTGCGCGAGGCCGCCGTCTCGGTGACGCCCGGGGCCACGGCGTTCACCCGGATCCCCGACAACGCGAGTTCGAGGGCCATCGTGCGGGTCATCGCCGTGATCGCGGCCTTGGCGGTCCCGTAGGCGATGTGGAAGGGCGCGGTGTTGATGCCACTGATCGAGGAGATGGACACGATCGACCCGGACCGCTGTTGCGCGACGAGTTCGGCCGCGACGGCCCGGCTCATGAAAAACGCGGTCTCCAGATTGTCGGTGAAGATCTGGCGCCAGTCGTCACGGGTCACGCGGGTCGACGGCATCCACGTCGACGGGGCCGCACCGCCGGCGACATTGACCAGACCGTACAGCCGGCCCTCGGCGCGCCGCGCCTGCTCGATCACCGCGGCGATGCCCTCGTCGGTCGATGCGTCGGCCGCGACGGGCACGACGGACAGACCCTGCTGCGCCAGCGGGGCGACG
>NZ_JAFAUS010000095.1 GCF_019243155.1 Mycobacterium sp. | reverse complement strand
CGGTGGTGGCGGCGGCTTCGTCGGCGGTGGCGGCGGCTTCCTGGGTGGCGGCGGTGGCTTCGTCGGCGGTGGCGGCGGTCGCCTCGGTGGCGGCGGTGGCTTCGTCGGCGGTGGCGGCGGCTAAACCCCGACCTCGCGCGCACGCCCGGTCACTTGAGTAGGCCGGGCGGTTCTCCCTGCTCCGCATCGCCGAGCAGTTCCAGTTGCATCCATGCGACGTCGTGCCAGCCGTCGTGTTTCCATTCCACGCGCCGGTATAGGCCGGCTTCACGGAAGCCGAACGATCGGTGGAAACCATTGCTGGCTTCGTTGGGTTGGGTGATGCCGGCAAATGCCTGCCGATAGCCCCGCTCAGTGAGCCGGCGTAGCAGTTCCGTGTAGAGCCGGCGTCCGCCGCCGGCACGACGGTGGTCGAGGTCGACGTAGATCCCGGTCTCGGTCGACCAGCGGTGCGTCGCGAGGCGGTTCAACCCGTGCGCGTAGGCAAACCCGATCACCTGCTCATCGCGTTCCAGAACAAGCCATTCATGGTTCTCCTGGGCCGCGGCGATTCGGGCTGCCATCTCGCTCACGGCCGGGACCTCGATCTCCCAACTGATGACCGTGTTCTCGACATAGGGCCGGTAAAGCGCGACGCATGCGGCGGCATCCGTCGCGGACGCCGGGCGCACGAGGCTACGGCCCACTGACATGCCGGCGCCCTAGGGGCGTGGCTGGAACGGCCGGCGCGGCGGGACCGTCACGGTCTGGGTCACCGTGCTGGTGTCGGTGCTGGGTGAAGCGGCAGTGGTGCTCGGCGCTTCGGACGTCGTGCCCGTGTCGGTGCTCGGCGGAGGTGCCGTCTCGGTGACGGTTTCGGTCGGCGCTCCGCCGCCGCCGTGGTGCCGGGGCGCCTCCGCAGTCGTGGTCGCCGGCGCGGTGGTGGACGGTGTCGTCGTCGTGGGGCTGTGCGCGCGCGAACCCGTCGCCAGCGTGACGATTGTGAACACCAGCGCGGCGAGCAGTATCACCCCGATCGCGCCGACAGCGATCAGCGCCGCCGGGCGTCGATACCAGGGCGTCGGGGGCTCCGGTTCGGGCCCGTAATCCCCAGCGTCGTGGTACCCGCCGTACCGGGCGGCCGCGGTGGGCTCGGAGTAGTAATCCGGTTCTTCGGGATAAGGCGGCACGACAGGAGATGTTAGTAGGTCAGGCTTCCTTGTCGATCAGACCCAGCGCCCGCTCAAACAGATGCACCGTCGCCGCGTGCAACTGATCGCCCACCTCTTTCTCCGCCTTACCCGCGCAGGCTCGGGCCAGCGTGCCTTCGATGACGATGCCGAGCTTGAAGCAGGCCAGCACGGTGTACCAGGTCATCTGCGACAGGTCGCGGGTCGTGTTGGCGGCGTACCGATGCAGCAGATCGTCGGTGCTGGCCAGCCCGTCCTGGCCGCCCAGGGCGTGGCCGAACACGCTGGAACCGTCGGGCTGTCGCCACGTCGCAAGGAGCCAGCCCAGGTCCAGCAGCGGATCACCGATCGTGCACATTTCCCAGTCGACGATGGCGACAACTTCGGGTCCCGTCCGGGAGAACATCACGTTGGCGGCGTGGTAGTCACCATGCATGATGCCGGGCGTCCAGGTTGTCGGACGACGCCGCTCCAGCCAGGACGAGACTTCTTCGATGCCGGGGATCTGGGGTCCCGGATAGCCGTCGTACTCGTTGTAGGACTCCAGCTCCGAGAGCCAACGCGGCACCTGGCGTTCCAGGAAACCGTCTGGCCGCCCGAAATCGGTGAGCCCGACGGCGACATGGTCGACCGCGCCCAGCCTCGCCAGCGCGTCCGCCATCGACAGGCCCATCTGGAATCGCACACCGGCATCGCCCGCGTGCAACGGCGGCAGGCCCTCGCCGGCGTTGAAGCCGTCGATCGGGTCCATCAGGTAGAAGACCGCGTCGCCCAGCACACTCGTGTCGTCGCATGCGGCGATCAGATGCGGGTGCGGAACATCCGAGCCCGCCAGTGCGGCAAGCACTTTCGTTTCGCGCAGGATCACGCTGTTGCTGCGCGGACGCAGGTGCCGCGGTCCACGCCGCAGGACGTATGGCCGCCCGGCCCTGGTGAACCGCAGCATGACGTTCTGC
>NZ_JAFAUS010000018.1 GCF_019243155.1 Mycobacterium sp. | reverse complement strand
GTGCAATCCAATTGCTCGACCAGCGGATCAAGCACCTCCAAGCTGGCGCCGATGCCGTTGCACACCACCAGCGGGACGCCGTTCCCGCGACGCACGTTGACCCGGATCCGCTGACCACCGGCGGAGACATAGCGCTCCTCGCCGATCGTGCTGGGCGATACCACGCGAAGCCTCCTCTGGATTGCGGCGCGCATCGCTCACTTCTCCATCACGTAGCTGCCCGGGGCGGGGCCGAGCGGCGGAAGTGTCTCGCCGCCAAGGGCTTTGGGGGCGTCGACCTCAGAGCCGCTGCGCTCGGCGAGCCAGCTCACGTAGTCCGGCCACCAGGATTCGGCGTGCTTGTCAGCGGACTCGAGCCACTGCTGGGGATCCTCGGCATCGACTGGGCCGACGCGGAACGACGCCTTGGGGTTACCCGGCGGGTTGACCAGTGCCGCAATATGACCGTTGGTGGACAGCACGTAGCGGTTGTCCTTGCTGCCGAGCAGTCGAGCGCTTCGGTAGGTGGCCTGCCACGGGGAGATGTGATCGGCGATACCCCCGACCACGTAGGCATCGGCGGTGATCTTCGCCAGGTCGACCGGGCTGCCCAGCATGCTGACCGCGCCGGGAGTGACCAGGGCGTTGTGCAGCCCCATCAAAACCAGATCGTGGTGCAGGGCGGCGGCCATCCGGGTGGTGTCGGCGTTCCAGAACAACACGTCGAACGGTGCCGGCTTGCGGCCCTGCACATAGTTGTTCACCACGTACCGCCACACCAGGTCGGTGGGCCGGAGCCAGGCGAACATCTCCGCCATGTCGCGCCCGTCGAGGAAGCCCTTGCGGGCCGACACTCGGATCGCGGCCTGCGCCGCGCGATCGCTCATCGCGGCCGCGGCGAACCCGGCCCTGGTCTCGTCCAGCACGGTGACCGCCAGGTTGAGGCCCGCGACCCGGTCGCCCTCACCGATGTCGGCCAGGTGGGCCGCCGTCATCGCCGCCAGGATGCCGCCCGAGCAGGTGGCCAGCAGGTGGGTGCTGTCGGCCCCGGTGATTTTCGCCGCCGCATCCATCGCCTCCACGATCGCCGCGCCATAGGCGTCGAAACCCCAATCCCGATGGCGGGCTTGCGGATTGCGCCACGAGATGACGAAAACCTGCTGGCCCTGCTGGACGAAGTACTCGATCATGCTGCGGCCGGGTGCGATGTCCATGATGTAGTACTTGTTGATCACTGGTGGCACCAGAAGCAGCGGGATCTCGCGCACCTTGGGCGTCTGCGGAGCGTACTGGATCAATTCGAACACCGAGGTTTGCAGCACGACCGCCCCCTTGGTGACGGCCAGGTTCTCCCCCACCACAAACGCGTCGGGCTCGACCATCGCCGGCACACGAGGCTTCGAAAGCATGTCTCGGGCAAAGGCTCTCACGCCGCGCACCGCGCTCAGGCCGCCGGTGTCGATCAGCGCCTTCCAGCCCAGCGGACTTATCAGCGGGTTGTTGCTGGGCGCCAGACCCTCCACAACGTTGTCGACGACGAACTGCATCTTTTCGTTGTCGCGCCAATCCAACCGCGCGTCGGCAAGCAAACCCTCTGCGGTCTCGGAGCCCGCGAGATAGGCCTGCATGATCCGGTGCAGGAGCGGATTACCTTGCCACGCAGGGTCGGTGAAGCGTTTGTCGGCGCGGGCCGGAGCGCGATGCGACCTGCCAATCGTGATATCGCCGAGTTCACGGGTCAGCGTGCCGACCCGGCCGGCCACGGCTCCCGGCTGCTGTGCCAGGTTGCCGGCGACGCGGGCCCAGGTGGCGTTCGGCATCATCCGGCTGGCGAAGGGCTTGGTGGCGCTGGTCAAAAGCAGGTCGAGCGGCGCCGCCAGTTCGTCGACTCTGGTGGTGGGGGCCTGCGATGTTGCCATGATTATCGGGTGCTTTCGGTTGTCGGAACGGTGATGTCGCGTTTTTGGACCTTGCCGGTGGGCCCCTTTGGCAGCGCGTCGACGAGCCAGACGGCCCGGGGGTACTTGTACGCGGCGACCCGGGCCTTGACGTAGTCGCGTAACTCGTCCACGGTCACCCTGCCCTCTTCCAACGCCCCCTTCTTGAGGGCGATTGCGGCGCCGACTTCCTCGCCGAGTGAGTCGTGCGGAATGCCGATGACGGCGGCCTCGGCCACATCCGGGTGCTCGTAGAACACTTCCTCGATCTCGCGCGGGTAGACGTTGTAGCCGCCGCGGATGATCATGTCCTTGGTCCGATCGACGATGTAGAAGTAGCCGTCCTCGTCGATGCGTCCGACGTCGCCGGTGTTCAGCCAGCCGTCGGCGGTGATCGTGGCCTTAGTGGCATCGGGCAGATTCCAGTAGCCCTTCATCACGTTGTGGCCGCGAATCTGGATCTCACCGGTCTGCCCTTGTGGAACCTCGACTCCGTCCAGATCGACCACCCGCATCTCGACGCCGTCGATCGGGGTGCCGATCGACCCCGCCTTTCGCGGCCGGCTCGGGTGGTTGAATGCGGCGGCAGGCGAACTCTCCGACAGCCCGTACCCCTCGAGAACGGTGCAACCGAAGGCCTTTTCGAAGTCGGTGAGAACCTGGACGGGCATCGCCGCGCCGCCGGATACGCAGACCCGAAGACTCTGCGTCGCAGCGGGTTTGACCTCGTCGGCCACACCGAGCAGCGCCGAATACATCGTCGGCACGCCCTCAAAAACCGTGACGTGATCGCGCTCGATCACCTCGATGGCCTTACGCGGGTCGAAACGCGGGATCAGGGTCATCATCGCGCCGGCGAGGACCGAGCCGTTGAGCCCGCACGTCAACCCGAAGACGTGAAAAAGGGGCAGGCAGCCCATCACCACGTCGTCGGGTCCCGTCTCGACAAGGGTGCGGACACTGACTTCGGCGTTGCGGCCCAGATTGCCGTGAGTGAGCATGGCGCCCTTGGGCTTGCCGGTGGTGCCCGACGTGTGCAGGATG
>NZ_JAFAUS010000488.1 GCF_019243155.1 Mycobacterium sp. | reverse complement strand
TCCAGCCGCCGAAGGTGTGGTAGGCGACCGGGACCGGGATCGGCACGTTGACGCCGACCATGCCCACCTGCACGCGGGAGACGAAGTCGCGGGCGGTGTCACCGTCGCGGGTGAAGACCGCCACGCCGTTGCCGTACTCGTGCTCCGAGGGCAGCCGCAGCGCCTCTTCGTAGTCGTGCGCGCGCACGATGCAGAGCACGGGTCCGAAGATCTCATCGGTGTAGATGGACATGTCGGGCGTGACGCGGTCGAACAGGGTCGGGCCGATGAAGAAGCCGCCCTCGAGGTTGGCGTCACCGAAGGCCAGGTCGTCGCTGGCCCGCTCGCGGCCGTCGATGACCAATTCCGCCCCCGCGTCGACACCCTGGGCGATGTAGTCACGCACCCGCGCCAGCGCGGCCTCGGTGACCAACGGGCCGTAGTCGGCCTTGGGGTCCAGGCTGTGGCCGACCCGCAGCTGGTTGATCCGCTCAACGAGCCTGGCGCGCAAGCGATCCGCGGTCTGGTCACCGACCGGGACGGCGACGCTGATCGCCATGCAGCGCTCGCCTGCGCTGCCGTACCCGGCGCCGATCAACGCGTCGACGGCCTGGTCCAGGTCGGCATCGGGCATCACGATCATGTGGTTCTTGGCGCCGCCGAAGCACTGCGACCGCTTGTCGGTGGCCGCGGCCGTCGAGTAGATGTAGTGGGCGATGTCGGAGCTGCCGACGAAACCAACCGCCTTGATGTCGGGGTGGTGCAGGATGGCGTCGACCGCCTCCTTGTCGCCGTGCACGACCTGGAACACCCCCGCGGGCAGCCCGGCCTCGAGAAACAGCTCGGCCAACCGCACCGGCACCGACGGGTCGCGCTCGCTGGGCTTGAGCACGAAGGCGTTCCCGCAGGCCAGCGCCGGCCCGGCCTTCCACAGCGGGATCATCGCCGGGAAGTTGAACGGGGTGATGCCCGCGACCACGCCCAGCGGCTGACGCAACGAGTAGACGTCGATGCCCGGACCGGCGCCTTCGCTGTACTCGCCCTTGAGGAGGTGGGGGATCCCGATGCTGAACTCGATGACCTCGATGCCGCGCTGGATGTCACCCTTCGCGTCGGGAAGCGTCTTGCCGTGCTCGAGGGACAGCAGCTCAGCCAGTTCGTCGATGTGCTGGTTGACCAAATCGATGAAACGCATCAACACGCGAGCGCGGCGCTGCGGATTCCATGCGGCCCAACCCTTTTGGGCTTCGACTGCCGACGCCACCGCGGTGTCGATATCGGCCGTGCCCGCCATCGGCACCTTGGCCTGAACCTGCCCCGTGCTGGGGTTGAAGACGTCGGCGGTGCGGGTGGACTGGCCTGCGGTGCGCTTCCCATCGATGAAGTGGGGGATTTGTGTGGTCATGGGGTGCCCTCGAGTGTCGTAGACGCCGCTGAAGCGGATACTTGCATATCCTAGTAACTAGGTTCCAGCCTTGGCAAGATTGGGTGACTTGTCGCCGCTGCGCGGGCTAGCCTGACAGCCGTATGAACACCCTCGGGGCCGACTACCTGGTGGTCGGCGCGGGCGCCATGGGCATGGCGTTCATCGACACGCTGGTGTCTGAGACAGACGCACGCGTGGTGCTCGTCGACCGCAATCACCAGCCCGGTGGCCACTGGACCGCGGCCTACCCCTTCGTCCGGCTGCATCAGCCCTCGGCGTTCTACGGCGTCAACTCGCTGCGGCTCGGTAGCGACTCCATCGACCAAGTCGGCTGGAACAAGGGGCTTTACGAGTTGGCCACCGCCGGGGAGGTGTGCGCGTACTACGACCACGTGATGCGTCAGCAGCTGTTGCCGACCGGGCGGGTCAGCTACTTCCCGATGAGCGAGTACCTCGGTGCCGGCCGATTCACGACGCTGGCCGGTGACGAGTACACCGTCGACGTGGCGCGACGCGTGGTCGACGCCACCTACATGCGAGTGACGATCCCCGCGATGCGCACACCCGAGTACCAGGTCGCGCCCGGCATCGAGTGCATCCCGCCGAACGACCTGCCCACCCGGGCCGCGCACGACCGCTACGTCATCGTCGGCGCGGGCAAGACTGGTATCGACACCTGCCTGTGGCTGCTGGGTCACGGCATCGCCCCGCAGCGGCTGACGTGGATCATGCCCCGTGACTCCTGGCTGCTGGATCGGGCGAACATGCAGCCCGGCTCGACGTTCACCGACCGGATCAAGGGAGGATTCATCGCCCAGTTGCGGGCGATCCGGGACGCCACGTCACCCGACGACCTGTTCGCGCGCCTCGAAGAGGCCGGCACCCTGCTGCGGATAAACCCCGAAGTCCGGCCCACCATGTACCGGTGCGCGACCGTCACCCAGGCCGAACTGGAGCAACTGCGCCGCATCGATGACGTCGTGCGCATGGGCCACCTGCTACGTATCGAGCCCGACAGGATGATCCTTGACGGCGGTGACGTGCCGACGCGTGGTCGCGCCTTGTACATCGACTGCACCGCCGATGGCGCCGAAAAACGGCCCGCAACAGCGATTTTCGACGACGAGCGCATCACGCTGCAGAGTGTGCGCGGCTGCCAGCAGATATTCAGCGCCTCGCTGATCGCCCACGTCGAGGGGGCCTATCCGGATGACGCCATCAAGAACGAACTGTGCGTGCCGTTGCCGCACCCCGACACCGATCTCGATTGGGTGCGGGTCGCGCTGGCCGACTACGGCAACCAGCTGCGTTGGTTCGACGACGAGGACCTGACCGCCTGGCTGACGGGCGGACGCCTGGATTTCTTCGGTCATCTTGTGGGCCAGCTGCTGCCGCCCGCGTCGGCGAAGCCGCGGGTCCGGGAGCGGTTGCTGGGCCTGGCCAGGACGGTGCTGGCGGCCACCGCGCAAAAGCTCGACGAATTGATCCTCGACGAGGCTTCGTTCGCCGCGCCCTGATGGGCGTGTAACCCGATTCGATATTCATCGGGTAAAGGAGGCACGTGGCGGCGCACAACGATCCCGTCGGCCCGCGACCGCTGCGCGCGGTCCCAGACAGCGGGCCAGACGACGGCTATCCCGATTGGGAAGCGGTGTACTCGGACAACGCGACCTGGGTGTACCGGACGCTGTACGCCCGGGTCGGCAACCGGGCCGACGCCGAGGACCTGACCACCGAGGTCTTTCTGGCCGCGCTGCGGCCGCTGCGGCTGACCGCGAGTGTCGGCGAGGTGCGCGCCTACCTGCGGGCCACGGCCCGGACGGTGCTCGCCGCGCATTGGCGGGAGACCATGGGGCGAGAGATAACCTCGATCGAAGACATCGAACAACCACCCGATAGCGAGGAAGCGATCAGCACCGCGCCCCAGCGTGTCGCCCAGGTTCTCGCCCACCTGCCGGATCGCTATCGCCAGATTCTGGAAATGCGTTTCCTGCAAGGTAATTCGATCAAGGAGTCCGCCGCCGAACTCGGTATCAGCGTCGCCAACGCCAAGGTGCTGCAACACCGCGCCCTGCGGCTGGCGGCACAGGTCAACGATGGGGGTCAACGATGAACGCGCGAGGATTGCGCCGCTACGTCGACGATCTGCTGCGGGGTCACCGGCCCAAGCCGTTTGCACCCGACGATTTCGAGGCCGCGCAAATCCGCACGGCGATCGAGTTGCGCGCGGCGCGTCGAGGCCCCGTCGCGGACGACGCCCCACGCCCGGAATTCCTCAGCGACCTGCACGGCCGGCTCGCGCAGCAGATGCACGGTGCGGCACCGGAACCGGAGCCCAGCCGCAGCAGCACCCGTCGCCAGGTCATTGTCGGCACCTCGGCCGCCGCGGCCGCCGCGGTGACCGCCGTCTCCATCGACCGGGCCTTGATCGGGGCCGGGACCCAGCCCCCCGCCTCCGACGTCGCCGGCGGACAGCTCACGCCCAACGACGGAAGCTGGCAGCGCGTCGCGGCGAGCTCGGAGGTGACCGACGGCGTCATGCACCCGTTCGATCTGGGCTCGGTGACCGGATTCGTCCGCCGCGTCGACGGCAAACCCCAGGCCGTCTCGGGGGTGTGCACGCATCAAGGATGCAAGCTGTGGTTCGACGCACCGGATGACACGCTGCGCTGCCCCTGCCACACGACGTCGTTCTCGCCGAGCGGGCAGGTGCTGACTCACCAGTTGCCGATCACCCCGAAGCCGTTGCCGGCTTTGCTGGTTCGCGAAGTCAACGGCGCGATCGAGGTGTTCGCACCGCCGCCGCACGAGGAACCGGCCTAAGGCCGCGAGGCCGTGTAACCCCCTGCCCTATCTCTGGGCATGGATATCGCCAGAGTTCGAAAACATTCGGCCGCGGTCCTGGCGGTCAGCGTTGTGCTGGCCGGCTGCTCGTCGTCGCGGCCCACGGCCACGAGCGGCACCAGCATGCCCACGGCGTCGGAGTCGGTCAGCGCGCCGCCGGCCCCGGTGAGCGGAGACCAGGTCAGCATCGACGGCTTCGCCTTCGTACCCGGCACGCTGAAGATCAAGGTGGGTACCACGGTCGTCTGGACCAATCGCGACGAGGAGCCGCACACGGTGGCCGCCAGCGACGGCTCCTTCCACTCGCCCGGAATGGGGACCGGCGCGACGTTCTCGCATACCTTCTCCGCCGCAGGCACATTCGACTACGTCTGCTCGATTCATCCGATGATGCACGGCTCCGTGGTGGTGACGGGATGAGCGCCGGCGACGATGCAGAGCGAAGCGATGAGGAGGAGTGGCGCTAATGAATACAGATCCGAACGGAATGAGTCGCCGCCAGCTGCTGCGCCACACGGCGTGGTTCGGGGCGGCCGTCGGGTTCACCGTCGCGGGCGGCGAAGTGATCTCGCACATCGCCGGGGCCGAGGCGGCCGAGCACACGCACGCCAAGCCCACGCTGCGGTTCGCTCAGGTCAGCGACAGCCACATCGGCTTCACCGGAGCGCCCAACCCGGACGTCGCCGGCACCTTCGGCCACGCGATCGATCAGATCAACAACCTCGGCTACACACCGGATTTCGTCATTCACACCGGTGACCTCACCCACCTGTCCAGCCCCGAGCAGTTCGATCAGGTGAAGCAGATGATGACGGGCCTGAGGACGCCACACGTGTTCACCGTGCCCGGCGAGCACGACTCGGTCGACGACGGAGGCCAGAAGTACCGACAAGCCTTCGGTGCGGGATCCGTCGGCGACGGGTGGTACAGCTTCGACATTTCGGGCGTCCACGTGATCGCACTGGTCAACACGCTGAACCTGAAGAAGCTGGGCCACCTGGGGACCGATCAGGTGGCCTTCGTCGAGAAGGACGTGGCGCGGCTGTCGAGCGACACCCCCGTCATCGTGTTCAGCCACATCCCGTTGTTCGCGATGTACCCCCAGTGGGGCTGGGGCACCGACGACGCCACCCAGGCGCTCAGCTACCTGCGCCGGTTCTCCTCGGTCACCTGCCTCAACGGGCATGTGCACCAGTTGTTTTCCAAGACGGAGGACAACGTCACGTTCTACAGCGGGACGACGACCGCCTATCCGCTGCCGCATCCCGGGGACGGGCCGGCGCCCAAGCCGGTCACACTGCCCGCCGGGAAGCTGCGTGACGCGCTCGGCATCCGTGAGGTCAGCTACACCACGGGTGAAACCACCCTGGCATTGAAAGAACAGAGGCTGCAATGACTTTGGCAAGTGTTTTGATTCGCATCGGGTTAGCCACCTCGCTGATAGCCAGCGCGTACTGCCACGCGTATCTCTACGTTCATGGCTATCAACACATTCCGAGCATCGGCACCGCGTTTCTGATCCAGGCCAGCATCTCGTTCGCGATCGCCGCGCTGATCCTTCTCGGCGGTCCCGGATGGCTCGGCGTGGCGGGCGCCGCCACAGCCGGCGGTTCGCTGGTGGCGTTCGCCCTGTCGAGGACCGTCGGTGTGTTCGGCTTTTCCGAGCGGGGTTGGGACCCGTCGCCCTACGCCGCGGTCAGCGTCGGTGCCGAGGCAGTGACTGTTCTGCTGTGGGCGGCGGTGGCGGCTCGGTCAGTTGGTTTTGCTCGGCGGGATCGGGCAGCTGGTTGGTCTCAGAAAGCTCAGAGGCAGACCACCTCCGCTTGAGGCGAGACTTGACCCGCTGCGCGGGCTTTTCCACCAGGAACCAGCTCAACGCCGCGAGCGGCAGCGTGGCCACGGTCGAAATGACAAAGTAGATCAACGGATTCAGCCAGGTGAGTCCACAGACGGCCAGCAACTGCTGCACCGGAAACGCGTAGATGTAGACGCCGTAGGACAGGTCGGTGCG
The DNA here is from genome assembly GCF_019243155.1 of Mycobacterium sp. Classification (GTDB taxonomy): domain Bacteria; phylum Actinomycetota; class Actinomycetes; order Mycobacteriales; family Mycobacteriaceae; genus Mycobacterium. The sequence continues at coordinate 5,045 of NZ_JAFAUS010000488.1, read as the reverse complement.
CAACCTGAGTCGCTTGTGCTGGATCAGGATGCCCGACACGACGACGGCGTAGGCCAGCGGAAGGGCGGCGACCACCCGATAGTCGGGGAGCTGACTGGAAGCGAGGACGATGATGACGGCCACCGCGACATATGACCACCGGGCCGGGATCTTGTCGCGCCACTGATACAGCAGTGCACCGGCCGAGAATGTCAGGGCGGACCGGACGGCGAGCTGCGGGATCGTCCACACCCCGGGGTAGGTCAGGGGCGGCAGCAGGATCGCGCCAATCGTGGCCAGCACCAATATCGTTGGAGAAACCCACCGGCGGTTGGCGAGCCCGAGCACGCCGATGATCGCAACGATGATGTAGCACATGATTTCCCAGATCAGCGACCACAGTGAGGCGTTCCAGCCGCCCGCGTCTGGTATCCCGCGTGGGGTGTCGCCGACGAAGTGATGCAGATAGATGACTGCGCTGTTTCCCAGGACGTACTCGAACGGCGCGGCGGACAACAACAGCCTCGCCGCAGAACCGCCCTGAATCGCGACGGAAAGCGGTGCGAAGACGAAGGCGGTCACCAACAGACACACGTAGAACCCGGGAAGAATGCGTAGGGCTCTTGCCATGAAGTAGTCGCGGGGACGCGGGTCGTTGATCCAGCTGGCGCTGATCAGGAATCCGGAGATCGCGAAGAAGCCGTCGACGCCGATCGAGAAGAGCACCTGCAGCGTCGGCGCCGGTGGCATGCGGCCGGTGACTGGAAACGAGTGCCACAGAATCACTTCGGCGGCCAGGGCCAGCCGAAACGCGTTCAGTGCGTTGCGTCGTGGATCGAAAACCTGTTCTATCTTCACGGCCCTCGCCTGCATTTCCGCCCCCAGCCCTTTTGCGGCAATCGTATCGGCACCGACCGCGAATGACCGGATTTAAGTCATCGTTGCGGAAAATGGGGTAATCGACTACCCATTCCGCATACCGTCGATGAACTTCTGCGTGTCTTCCCACGTCGGCAGGAGACCGGCGGCGCGCACTTCCTCAAAGGTGGGTGCGGCCGCATCGCGGTCGGACAATTTGGGGGCAGCGCCGTCCACCAGCGGCCAGTCGATCGCCAGCGCCGGGTCGGTCGGGCAGATGGTGTGCTCGCGCTTCGGGTTGTATTCCGCCGAGCACAGATACATCACCGTCGAAGTGTCTTGCAGCGCAAGGAACCCGTGGGCCAGACCCTCGGAGATGTAGATAGACCGGTGGTCCATGTCGTCCAGCAGCACCGAGTCCCACTGGCCGTATGCCGGTGAGCCGACCCGGATGTCCACCACCACGTCGAACACCGACCCGGACAGGCAGGTCACAAATTTGGCCTGACTGGGTGGCAGTTGCGCGAAATGCAGACCGCGCAGCACACCGGCCGATGACACCGAGCAGTTGGCCTGCCGGACGTCCAGGTGATGACCGGTAAAGCCGGCGAATCCGCTGTCTTTGAGCCATTCGAAAAGGTATCCGCGGGAATCGCCATGGAGACTGGGAGTGATTTCCCAGGTGCCGGGGATATTGAGTTCACGAGCTTTCAAATCACTGACCACGTTCCTCGTAGCGGGCCTCCGCGGCATCCTTCAACGGGCGCCACCATGATTCGTTGGCACGATACCAGTCGATGGTCGCACCCAGACCTTCTTCAAAGTCGGTATGTTTCGGCGCCCAGCACAACTCGTCGTACAGCGTGGACGGGTCGATCGCATACCTCAGATCATGGCCGACGCGGTCGGTCACGTGGTCGAAGTCGTCGGCTTCGCGGCCCATCATGTTCAGCAGCGTGCGCAGCACGGTCAGGTTGTCGCGTTCGCCCTCGGAGCTGATCAGGTAGGTCCGGCCGATCTCGCCCTTTTCCAGGATCCGCCGCACCGCGCTGTTGTGGTCGTCGACGTGGATCCAATCGCGGACGTTGGCGCCCCTGCCGTACAACTTGGGCCGCCGGCCGGTGAGCACATTGGTGATCTGGCGCGGGATGAACTTCTCGACGTGCTGATAGGGCCCGTAGTTGTTGGAGCAGTTCGAGATCGTCGCCCGCAACCCGTACGACCGCACCCACGCCCGAACCAGCATGTCGGCGCCGGCTTTGGTCGCCGAGTAGGGACTCGACGGGTTATACGGCGTCGCCTCGGTGAACCGCTGAGGGTCATCGATCTCCAGGTCGCCGTAGACCTCGTCGGTCGAAATATGGTGCAGCCGCACGCCGTGGCGGCGCACCGCCTCCAGGATGGTGAACGTCCCGATGACGTTGGTGTGCAGAAACGGCTCCGGGTTGTCCAGCGCGTTGTCGACGTGGCTTTCCGCGGCGAAATGCACCACGGCGTCGGACTCGCCGACCAACCGGGACACCAGTGCGGCATCGGTGATGTCGCCCACCACCAGGTCGATGGCGTCCTCGACGTCGGCCAGCGACTCCCGCCGGCCGGCGTAGGTCAACGCGTCGAGCACCGTCACGGAGTCTTCGGGATGCTCGCGTACGGTGCTGTGCACGAAATTGGCACCGATGAAGCCCGCGCCGCCGGTGACCAATAACCGCATGGTTCAAACCCTAACGGAGCGGTTTGGTCAGTTTGGCCGAGTCAGCCCTAGCGGTCCGGCCAATTCGGTGAGCGCAGGTAGCAGGGTGTCCTCGTCGTAACCGCCAAGCACCTGAATCGCCACGTGGTCGGCTCCGGCGTCCAGATGCTCACCCAATCGCTGTGCGATGACCTCGGGCGTGCCGTAGGCCACCACGGCGTCGATCAGCCTGTCGCTGCCCGGCTTACGCACGTCGGTGTCGGTGAAGCCCAGCCGCAGCCAGTTGTTCACGTAGTTGCTCAATCCCAGGTAGTGGTCGACCGTCTGACGGCCGATCCTGCGCGCTTCCTGCGCGTCGGTGGTGAGCACCACCTTGTGCTCGGGCGCTAAAAACACGGAATTCCCGACGAGTTGGCGCGCCTTGGCCGTGTGCTCCGGTGTGGTCAGGTACGGGTGTGCTCCGGCGCTGCGCTCCGCGGCCAGCCGCAACACCCGGGGCCCCAGCGCCGCGATCACCCGGCGACTGGTCGGCACCAACGCCGCGTCGAGTTCGTCGAGGTAACCGACCAGCGCGTCATACGGCTTGACGTACTCCTGGGTGTGCTCCGGGTGACCCACCCCGACGCCCAGCAAAAACCTTCCCGGGTGGGCGGTTTCGATGCGCTCGAAGGACTTCGCCACGGCCGGGGCGGGTGCGGACCAGATGTTGACGATCCCGGTGGCCACCTGCAGTGTGCTCGTCTGCGCCAGGGCGGGCTCGACCCAAGCCAGATCGGCATCCGGCGAACCGCCGACCCAGACCGCGCCGTAGCCCAGCGCTTCAATGCGCTCCGCCAGCTCGGGGGAGATGGATCGGGTGGCCAGCCATACGCCGAACCGGCCCAGCTCTGGTTTCAATCCCACTGCCTCGCTCATTTACATCCCCCTTCTCTCGCGCTCAAGGCGCGGTCAGTCCGAGCGGCCCCGCCAGTTCGGCCAATGCCGGGACCAGGTTTTCATCTTTGGTGAGGACCTGAACCGGCACATGGTCGGCCCCCGCCGCCAGATGCTCGGTCAGCCGCGCGGCGATGGCGTCGGGCGTGCCGTAGGCCACCAGCGAGTCGACCAGCCGGTCGCTGCCCGGCCGGGTGACTTCCTCTTCCGAATAGCCCAGCCGTTTCCAGTTGTTGCGGTAGTTGGCCAGATTGAAATAGATGTCGAGTGCCCTGCGGCCCACCTCGCGGGCCTTCTCGGCGTCCGTGGTCAGCACCACCTTGTGTTCGGGCGCCAGGAATCCCGCTGGGCCTATCAATTCGCGGGCCTGAGCCGTGTGCTCGGGAGTGGTCAGGTACGGGTGCGCGCCGGCGCTGCGTTGCCCCGAAAGCTTCAAAACTCGCGGGCCCAGCGCCGCCACCACCCGTCGGTTGGCCGGGACGTCGTACTCGTCGAGCTGATTGAGGTAGTCCACGAGCGCGTCGTAGGGCTTGCGATATTCGGTGATCGCCTCGGGGTGCCCGACGCCGATGCCCAGCAGGAAACGGCCCGGGTAGGCCCGGTCGATGCGATGGAACGACTCGGCCACCGGCTGGGCGGCCGCCGACCAGATGTTCACGATTCCGGTGGCCACCTGCAGTGTGGTGGTCGCTTCGAGAATGGGCTCTACCCAGGCCAGCTCGGCGGGCGGCGAGCCACCCACCCAGACGGCCCCGTAGCCCAGGGACTCGATTTCTTTGGCTTGCGCAGGCGTGACGCCACGTCCGAACGATCCGAACCGGCCGAGATTTGGTTTTCCTGGAGCTGAGTCGGTCATGGTGTCTCCAACCTTCCGGGGTGGGACAGCTATTCCGCCATTTCTGCATCCAGGTCGGGTTCCACCGAATCCGCTAAATCGTCAGTGGGCGGCTTCTCGAGAGGGAGCAACACGATGAACCGAGTGTCGCCCGGCACGGATTCCACCCGCAGGTCCCCGCGATGCTTCTTGACGACGATGTTGAACGCCAGATCCAGCCCCAGGCCGGTGCCTTCCCCGACCGGCTTGGTGGTGAAGAACGGTTCGAAGATGTGCTCGCGCACGTCCGCGGGAATGCCGGGACCGGTGTCGCAGATCTCGACCCGCGCCATGTTCTCCTCTTTACAGGTGCGGATGGTCAGCGTGCCGCCCTCGGCCCGCATGGCGGCCAGCGCATTGTCGATGATGTTCGTCCAGACTTGATTGAGATCGCCTGGGAAGCAAGGGATTTCGGGAAGCAGCGGATCAAATTCCTTGACCACGTTGATCACGCCGGGCTGCTTCCCGTCCTTGGTCAACCGGTCGGCGAACATCACCAGCGTGCTGCGCAGCAGCTCGTGCACGTTGGCCACGTCGAAGGGCGCCCGATCCATCTGCGAATACTGTTTGGCGTCGGCGACCAACGCCGAAATCCGTTTGCTCGCTTCCGAAATCTGATTCATCAGAAGCTCGCTCTCGATGGTGTAGCTGATCCAGCGGATCGCTTCCTCCAACGTGCTCGAGGCATCCAATTCCTCGGCGGTCGCGGCG
>NZ_JAFAUS010000346.1 GCF_019243155.1 Mycobacterium sp. | reverse complement strand
ATACGCAGGTGCGATGTGTGCGCACGAATTCTCGTCGCTCCGATGGGAGCATGTCGCGGTCGGTGGGAGCCACGAATGGCTCGGTGGCAAGTGGTAGCAGCACTTTCGTCGGTTCGCTTTCATCGGCTATTTATGGTTACAGTGTTGCCGTTATTGCGTATGCCTGTCAAGAGCGGCCATACTTGCCCGTGTGGCAACCACCTCTGGCAAGCCAGCCAAAGCAGTTCGGCCTTCCCGGGGACGACCCTCGATTCCAGTGGAAAAGATCGTCGCTACCGCGCTGCAGATAGTCGACGAGGAGGGCGCCGACGCGCTGTCGATGCGCACCCTTGCCCAGCGGATGGATTCCGGGACCGCAACCCTGTACCGGCACTTCACCAGCCGGGATGAATTGGTGGCGCAAGTGGTCGACTTGGTTTACGGCTCAGTCGAACTCGACATCGAGCGGCTGCGGGCGATGAGTTGGCAGCAGGCGATCAAAGCCGCCACGCAGGCCACGTTCGACGGCCTGCGCAAGCACGCAGGCGTCGCGCCGCTGTTTTTCGACCGGCTCCCCGTCGGACCCAATGCGATGGCTCAGCGCGAACGTGTCATCGCGTTGCTCCTCGACAATGGCTTCGCGCCGAGGCTCGCCGCGCGCTCGTATGCAACATTGGCGCATTACGTATTGGGCTTCGTGGCCCAGCTTGACGGTCACGCGACGACGACCCGCCCAAGCGATGAAACACAATTTCGCGCCCTGGACCGCGATCTGTTTCCCGCGACGGCCGCCGTCGCCAAGCACCTCCCCGTGCCACTGGAAGACGAGTTCGCCTTCGGGCTCGACCTGATCATCGGCGGGTTGGCCCAGCTAGTCGCCTCACGAAGTTAGCGACCCATTCGACCCTCGCCGTCCACCGCTGGCGTCCCAAGACAATTTTGCCTATTATCTGCGTATGAATGCAGGTAACAAGGCGTTCACCCCTATAGCCGAGGATCAGGTCCACCTCGTTGTGGAGGTGTTCCGCATGTTGGCCGATCCGACTCGCATACAGGTGTTGTGGGCGCTGTCGGATGGAGAGTCATCCGTGAACGACCTCTCGGAGCGGGTGGGCAAGGCCGCCCCCTCGGTGTCGCAACATCTGGGCAAGCTCCGCATGGCACGGTTGGTGCGCACCCGCCGGTCGGGCACCACCATCTTCTACAGTCTCGAAAACGAGCATGTCCGCCAGTTGGTAGTGGATGCTGTATTCAACGCCGAACACGCGGGTCCCGGTCTGCCCTCGCACCACCGGGACGACTCCGAATTGCGTTCTCTTGACGGCGGTTTGACTCAGCGAAAAGGGCATCAACGGTGACTCATTCCTCAAACCATGGGCACACGCATGACCATCACCATTCACATTCGCGGGGGTTAGCGGGGGTGATCAAAGAAATATTCGCGCCGCACTCTCACGACGCGGCCGACAGTGTTGACAGTGCGCTGGAATCGTCAGCGGCTGGTATCCACGCCGTGAAGATCAGTCTGCTCATTCTGAGTTTGACAGCTGCTGCGCAGATCATCGTCGTAATCATCTCGGGCTCAGTGGCATTGGCCGCCGACACCATCCACAACTTCTCTGACGCGCTTACAGCGGTACCACTGTGGATTGCCTTCGCGCTCAGCACCAAACGAGCAACCCTGCGCTACACCTATGGTTTCGGCCGAGTCGAGGATCTTGCGGGTTTGTTCGTCGTGGCGATGATGGCGATATCGGCAATCGTCGCGGCCTACGAGGCGATGCAGCGGCTGATCCACCCTCAACCCGTCCAGCATGTCGGATGGATTGCTACGGCCGGACTCATCGGATTCCTCGGCAACGAGTGGGTCGCCGTGTACCGAATCAGAGTTGGGCGCCGTATCGGCTCTGCCGCGTTGGTGGCGGACGGTTTGCACGCACGCACAGACGGCTTTACCTCACTGGCCGTTCTGCTCAGCGCCGCCGGTGTGGCGTTGGGCTTCCCGCTCGCCGATCCGATCATCGGCTTGCTGATCACCGTGGCGATCCTGGCGGTGCTGCGTACCGCGGTGCGCGACATCTTCCGTCGACTGCTTGATGCCGTGGATCCTGGGACCGTCAAGATCGCCGAACGGACGTTGTGTGCGCAACCCGGCGTGCGTTCCGTTCGCAGTGTGCGGATGCGGTGGATCGGCCACCGTTTACATGCCGATGCCGAACTCGATATCGAACCTGATACCACACTGGCCGACGCGCATAGGATCGCCCACGCCGCCGAGCACCAACTCACTCACGCCGTGCCCAAACTGAGAACCGCACTGATCCACGCCTACCCGGCGCATCCCGATTCTGCCCCGGAAGACCACGACCGCGGCACCGCTCGGACCTGACCGAGGCCCCCGCCCCGCAGACGTGAGTTCTGCTAAGCCCCCAGACGCTTGACGTGATCAGCACCCCAAACTAGCGTTATCGGAACAACTATTTGGTCTTGGGAGCCGGGGGTTACGATGTACACCCTTCGATGCGACACCCGAGCCGCGCGTTGCGAACGGTGCGCCATCCACCGACAAGAGGGGGCCAGATGACCGTCGACACCACCAGCCCGAGCGTCTTCGATGCCGGCTTGCCGACCATCGAGTACGACGTCACCGCGCCTCCCTCGGAGGTCTACTCGCAACTTCTTCAAGCACGGGCGCAATCGCCTATCGTGCTGGGAACGCTTGGACCCGAGGTGCTTTCGTATGAACTGGTGCGAACCATCCTCCGGGACAGCCGGTTCCAAGTCCCGCCCGGCTACATTCTCGCCGTCCAGGGCATTACGTCCGGACCGCTGTGGGACAAGGTAGTCCGTTCATTGCTGGGCATGGACGGCGCCGAACATCAGCGGGTACGCAGCGTCGTATCGAAGGCGTTCACTCCCCGAGCGGTCGAGCGGTTGCACGACACCATCGCGAATGTGATCGACGGAATCGTCGAGCCGATCAGCCGTCAAGGCCACTGCGACGTCGTCACCGACATCGCGCGCCCCTACCCCGTGCCCGTCATCTGCGCGCTGCTCGGCGCGCCCAGAGAAGACTGGGAACAGTTCGCGGTGTGGACCGACCAGATCTTCAGGGCTTTCATCTTCCCCTTCGCCGCCGACGGCGAACCCGACGTGATGCGCGCCTGGGGCGAACTCGACGAGTACGTCGATGAGATGATCGCCCGTCGTCGGCACACCCTCACCGACGACCTGCTCTCCGACCTGATCCGCGTCGAGCACGAGGGTGATCGCCTCAGTACCGACGAGCTGCGCATGCTCGCCGCCGCGCTATTGATGGCAGGCACCGACACCACGCGCAACCAGGTCGCCGCCTCCATCGATGTCCTCTGCGATCACCCCGATCAATGGAACCTGTTGCGAGACAGGCCCCAACTGGCGATGTCTGCCGTCATCGAGACGATGCGCCACGCCCCGATATCCAACGCTCTGTTGCGCGTCGCCACCGAAGACGTCGAACTCGCGGGCGTGATGTTCCCCGCCGGCACGATGGTTTTCACGAATACGGCTGTGGCCAACCGTGATCCGGAAATCTACAGCGATGCCGACCGCTTGGACATCACCCGCGAGGGATTGCCACCGATACTGAGCTTCGGCGCGGGCATGCACTTCTGCCTCGGAGCCAACCTGGCCCGTCTGGAGATCGCCGAAGCTCTCAAGACCGTCACCCGCCGGATTTCCAACCCTCGCCGAACCGGGCCGGCCCCGTGGAAGCCGGCGTTCGGCTTGAGCGGGCCGAACAGCCTCCCCATCGCCTTCGACAGCTGAACATGAGTGAGTCCACCCGGAGCCGTGACGTCGACGGCGTTCGAGTCCTGACCTTCGATCGGCCCGAACGCTTGAATTCGTTTACGGCGTCGGACTATCGCGACCTCCACCTCGCTCTAAACGCGTGCCTCACCGACGACTCGGTTCACGCGGTGGTGCTCACCGGCGCGGGCCGCGCATACTCCGCCGGCGCCGACCGATCCCTGCTCAAACTCGCAAGGGATGGCCAAAGTGACGCGGGCACCGAATTCAACTTACTGCTCGAAGTGCTGGGCGGTTTCGACAAGCCACTCTTGGCCGCCGTGAACGGGGTGGCTGTCGGAATCGGCGCGACCATGCTGATGTACTGCGACCTGGTCCTCGTCGCCGAAACAGCAAGACTGCGCTTACCTTTCACCGAACTGGGGATCGTACCCGAAGCGGGGAGCTCGGCGTTACTCCCGCGGCGCCTACGCTGGCCCGACCTAACCTGGGCGGTGCTCAGTAGCGAGTGGATCGACGCATCCGCAGCGGTAGACATGGGGTTTGCCTGGCGGTGGGTTCCCGATAGCCAGTTGCTGGACGAAACCCTCAGCGCCGCAGCGAAAATCGCGAAGTTCGACAACGCGGCGGTGCGCGCGACCAAACGCCTCATCACCGCCGGCCGAGCCGACATCGCCAAGGCCGCGGCCGAGAGCGAGGCCGCCGAGCTGAGCCGGCTCTTGCAAGGTCGGGACGACAGTTAACAGGTAACTTCGTTGGGATGACGGCCTCAGCGCCAACGAAACCCACAGAGATCGTCGTGATAACCGGTGCGTCCACCGGTATCGGGGCGGCCGCGGCACGCGAACTGGCTCGGCAGGGCTTTCGCGTCCTCGCGGGTGTTCGGCGCGATCGGGACGCCGACGCAATCCGGGGGCCGGGCATCGAGCCCCTGATCCTCGACATCACCAACGGTGACCACATCCGGGCGCTCACCGCTCGAGTGCACGAGGGCATGCGGGTGCGAGCGCTGGTGAACAACGCGGGCATCGGAGTCAACGTGCCTGTCGAGACCTTTCCGATCGACCAGTGGCGACGGCTGTTCGAGGTCAACCTCTTCGGTCACATCGCCGTCACGCAGGCGCTGTTGCCGGAGCTGATCCGTAGCCGGGGTCGCGTGGTCAACATCAGCTCGGTGGGCGGCAGGATCGCCATGGCCACCTACGGTCCGTACGCGGGCACGAAGTTCGCGCTCGAGGCGGTCAGCGACTCGTTGCGCCGCGAACTCGCCGCGACCGGTGTCCAGGTGGTCGTGGTCGAACCCGGGGCCGTGAGGACGGAGATGCCCGGCCGGGCGATCGCCGGAGCCAACGAGCTGGTGTCGAAGATGACTCCGGAACAAAACCAGCGCTACGGCGGGCTGGTGCACGCGATCACCGCACAGACTGCGGCGCATACCGACTCGGGGCTACCCGCCGACGCCGCGGCTAACGTGATCGCCAAGGTGGTGATGGCGCGCAACCCGCGCACGCGTTACACGGTCGGCCGCGACGCCGCGCTGCTCACCCGCTTGGCGCGCATCCTGCCCGACCGGACGCTCGACCGCCTCTTCGCCACGGCGCTGCGCCGCCATTTTCCAAGGGAGAGCGGGTCATCCGACTGACCGCTGGTCATTTTCGAGGAAAGCGAGCGTTGAGCGCCTTGAGCATCCGTTTGGCTTCGGCTAGGCGGTCCCGCACCACCGCCAGCCGCTCGGGAGGCTCGACGTAACCCTCGGACTCGCAACGGCGTTGCCACGCCGCTTCGGCATCGGTCATCTTTCGCTTCATCGTCGAGATCTCGCGGCGCAACAGATCGATGAAGAGCTGGGCCTGGGCGAGTTCGGAAGGTTGGCTCAGCGGAATGACTTCGGCGACGTCGGCTGATAGTTCATCACCCGTATTCGTCGCCACCATGACCCTCTACCCCAGTAAGTCCAGAGAATCCGTCACGGGCCGGCCGGCCGCGACTAACCGCCGCTTCACGCGCTCGGTGTCTTCCGACGACCGCATCTCGTCGGTCAGCTTGGTGATCGCCACCCGCACGTCAGTGCCCTCGACGGGCGTATGACTGGTGGTCATGAAATTTGTCGCGACGGCCACGACCTCGTCGTCGGACAGGCGGCGGCTTAGCGGCGCCAACAGGGGCACGTAGTCACCCTGCGGAACGCCCTCGGGGTATCCCGCGCGCAGGAGTGTAACGATCCGCGTCAGCAAACCGGACACCGCATGACCGCCCCTCTACGCACCGTCCCGCGATCAACACTGGTTCCCCCGACCCCTAAAGGCAACTTTTTCGAGTATCCGTAAATGCCGCGTTCATGGCCAGTTCACCCACGCTACTGCGGAAGGGGCCAGCGTTCTAGGGTAGTGACATGCGGACGGCATTTCATGACCAACTCGACGCGCTGGCCGAGATGCTCAGCAA
>NZ_JAFAUS010000317.1 GCF_019243155.1 Mycobacterium sp. | reverse complement strand
GACGCCGGTGTCGCGTTCGTCAACGCACTGCCCGTGTTCATCGCGTCGGACCCCGTGTGGGCCAAGAAGTTCGCCGACGCGGGCGTACCGATCGTCGGTGACGACATCAAGAGCCAGGTGGGCGCGACCATCACCCACCGCGTGATGGCCAAGCTGTTCGAGGACCGCGGGGTGCAGCTGGACCGCACGATGCAGCTCAACGTCGGCGGCAACATGGACTTCCTCAACATGCTCGAGCGTGAGCGGCTGGAGTCCAAGAAGATCTCCAAGACCCAGGCCGTCACGTCGAACCTGCAGCGCGAGTTCAAGACCAAGGACGTGCACATCGGCCCGTCCGACCACGTCGGCTGGCTCGACGACCGCAAGTGGGCCTACGTCCGCCTGGAGGGTCGCGCCTTCGGTGACGTGCCGCTGAACCTGGAGTACAAGCTCGAGGTGTGGGACTCGCCGAACTCGGCGGGCGTCATCATCGACGCCGTGCGCGCGGCCAAGATCGCCAAGGACCGCGGCATCGGTGGTCCGGTTGTGCCGGCGTCGGCTTACCTGATGAAGAGCCCGCCGCAGCAGCTGCCCGACGACATCGCGCGCGCTCAGCTCGAGGAGTTCATCATCGAGGGCTGATGCCCCGCATGGTTGTCAGCGACAATCGCGCCCCGGCCATTAGGTGACTTTCCAAAGTGCTAGCGCACGCGCTAGCAGATCCGCGGATCACCTAATGGCCGGGGCGCGTTCCTGATGTCATCCCTCGAGGCACTACGAACATTTCATCGACACGATGCTGTGCGAGTGCTTAGCATCATGTTTCGATGACCGTGCAACCCGCCGCGTTCCTACGGACGACGCTCCCCCTTGACCTGTCCCGGCTCGCCGAACTGGACAGCGGCCGCTACCACTCGATCTGGCTGCCCGATCACATGGTCAGCTTCTGGCCCGACTCGATCTGGACTCCCGAGTTCACCGACCTGGCCACCGCTTCCCCATCGCCGCACCGGCACCTGGACGGACTTGCGGTCGCGGCCGCGGCCGCGGTGCTGACCGAGCGCGTTCCCCTCGTCAGTGCGGTCGTGGACACGGTGCGCCGCCATCCCGCCATGCTGGCCCAGACGGCGCTGACCATCGACCACCTCGCCAACGGCCGGTTCATCCTCGGGCTGGGCAGCGGGGAGAGCGAGAACACGTTGCCCTACGGGTTCGACTTCTCGCGCCCGGTCGGCCGTTTCGAGGAGGCGCTGACGGTCATCAAGCTGCTCTGGCACAGCGACGGGCCGGTCGATTTCGACGGCCAGTTCTACTCGTTGCACCACGCCCGGCTGGACACCGAACCCTACGAGGGGAAACCCCCGCCGATCTGGATCGGTGCCAGTGGCCCCCGGATGCTCGACATCGCCGGCCGTCACGCGGACGGGTGGTGGCCGGCCGGCGCCTGGACCCCGGAGCACTACGCCGAAATGCTCGCCACGGTAAGGGCGTCCGCCGAGCGAGCAGGCCGCGATCCGCAGGCGATCACCCCATGCTTCATCCAGGTATGTCTAATCGGCGAGGACGAGAACGCGCTCGCCGAGATCCTGCAGGCCCCGCTGGTCAAGGCCTTTCTGTTGCAGGTCTCCGCGGAGACGTTGCGCGGCTTCGGATTTGAGCATCCCATGGGGAGCAGTTGGCGCGGATTTCAAGACATCGACCCGGCCGTACTCACCCGTGCGCGAATTGTCGCTTTCCTGGACGACGTGCAACCCGAGATGGTCTTGGCCGTCGTGCCGCACGGAACACCGAAAGAGGTCGCCAAAATCATCAAGACATACGTGGACGCGGGTCTGCGGGTCCCCAAGATTCTCGACTACGGCGCCATGGCCGGCGTGACATACGCCGCGACGTCCGCGGCCAACGTCCGGGCAGCCGAGGACGAGCTGATGCGACTGTGCGGAGACCGGTCGTGACAACACTTTTGGACGCCGCGAAGATGCTGGCCGACGCGGAGTCCGAAACCGGACTGCGCGACTACGGTGATCCCACGCTGCCGGAGCGCTTCACCGTCGCCGTCGACCATCTGAACGGCCTCGGCATGGACTCCGCCGGCAACCAGCAAGCGGCGCAGGTGTGTCGATGGCTGCTCACCTCACGGCTCGAGTTCATCGAAGACCGCAACCGCTACCCGATCGGCGGCGAAGTGGTCGAGGCGCCGATGTTCGTCACCGGCGAACCACGTTCGGGGACAACGCTCATGCACGCGCTGATGTCGGTCGATCCGCACGCGCGGGCGCTGCGTTTCTGGGAGGTCATGTATCCCTCGCCCCCACCCGGTCTTGCCGGTCCCGATGACGACCGCCGCGAGCGGGCCGACGCGGACTGGCGCGAGATCAACGCCAAGATGCCCAAATGGCTGCACAGCCACCCCTACAACGACATGCTGGGTGACGGGCTGCCCGAGGACGAACGCACCTGGGCGTTCGACTTCCGAGTGATGACGCCCACGGCGTGGTGGCGGGTCCCGATGCAGTCGCTGGTCGGCGGGCTGGCCACCGATCCGGCCGCACAGTACCGGCTTCACAAGGCCATGCTGCAGCAACTGCAATACGGCCGGCCGCGAAAGTACTGGGTGCTGAAAGGCTTTCACGGCTTCCGGCTCAAGGAGATGTTCGACACCTACCCCGACGCCAGAATGGTCTGGCTGCACCGCGATCCGGTGCAGGTCGCCGCGTCGCGCACCATGATGATGGCCGACATCGCCGAAGGGGCGATCGGCCCGATCGACCTGCACGCCGAGGCCAAGAAGCACCTCGAGATGACGCGCGCCAGCATCGCCAACACGATGAGTAACCCGCTGGTCGACGATCCGCGCATCCTGCATGTCCGCTACACCGACTTCGTCGGCGATCAAATAGCCACAGTCCGAAGCTATTACGCGTTCTGCGGACGCAAGCTCACGGACGAGGCCGAGTCGGCGATGCGGTCCTACCTCGCCAACAACCCGGGGGACCGCTACGGGAAGTTCCGCTACTCGACTCAGCTGCTGATCGACATCGGCGAAGACTTGGACGCGCTGCATGCGGAGTTCAAGCCCTTCCGGGACCGGTTCGGCGTCGCGATCGAGAAGCGGGGCTGATATGACCGCCCAGGCACACAAACGTCTTTCGGTGCACAACGTGACGTTTCTCGGCGCGCCATTGACCGAGCTGGAAAGCCACTGGGCGGAGCTCGGCATATCCCGGCTGAGCATTCTGGACAGCCAGCTTCTCGATCCCGAATTCGCAATGCTGTTGCAGCGCAACGCCTATACCGTGGAGGCGGTGTACCATCTCTTCTCGGGCGGAAGCCTGGCCGGCGATCCCCGGGCCGCGCAGGACGCGCTGTCGACGGTGCTGGACGCCGCGGCCACGGTCGGCGCACGTGCCGTCTACATGCTGACGGGTGGACGCGGCGACCTCTCGTGGGGGCGGGCCGCCGAACGGTTCTGCGACATGGTCGCGCCCTGCGTGGCGCACGCGAAGCGCGTCGGCGTCGCGCTGGCGATCGAGAACGCCTCGAGCTTGTATGCCGACATCCATCTCGCGCACACACTGCGTGACACCGTCACACTGGCCGAAATGGGCGAACTCGGCATCTGCATGGACGTGTTCCATTGTTGGGCGGAAGGCGATTTCGAGGCGATGGTGCAGCGAGCGCTGCCGCGAACGGTGCTGGTCCAGTTGAGCGACTACGTGCTCGGGGATCGCGCACTGCCGGGCAGGGCGGTGCCCGGGGACGGCGCCATCCCGATCGAGACGTTCGTCGCCCAGACGCTGGCGGGCGGCTACACGCACGGCTTCGACCTGGAGCTCATCGGGCCCCGCATCGACCAGGAGGGGTGCTTCGAATCCGTCCGGCGCGCATGCGATGTCGTCGGCGCGATGCTCGGCAGACTGGGTGCGTGACTATGGCCTTCGGTGACGGTCCTGAAGACGCGGCACTGCAATCGGCGTGGACCGAGTTCTGCGCCCGACTGCAGCGCGCGGGCGAACAGGTCTTCAAAGAGGCCAACCCCGATGCGGGTGTGCATCGTGTCGACGCATACCGGTTTCTGACCCAGAATCTGGGTCAGGCCTTCGATCTGGCGCTCGAAACCCGCGACACCCGCTACCCGGTGTTGCACACGTTTTGCGGACCGACCCGCAAGCTCGGCGGCGACTGCGGCGATTTCACCTACCAGCAGGCGTGGATCGACGGGCGCTCAACGTATCGCGTCACCGGCACCCGCGGCACGGCGCGATTCTTGAACGTCACCGTGCAGGGGCCACGAGTCGCCGGCCCTGGCGTGCTGCACGAGCCGTTCGGCGACACCCCGCAGGCGAACCTGCTCGGCCACCAACTCTTCGTCGATGACGACGGGGAATTCGAGCTCTACATCGGCGGCCCCGAACGTGGACCGAACTGGCTGCCCACCACTGCCGGGTCCCGCAAACTGTTCATCCGCCAGGGCTTCGACCGCTGGGATGAGCTGCCGGCACAGATCCGCATCGAGCGGATCGACATGGACTCCCCCAAGCCGTTGCCCACGCCCGAAGACATGGTCGAGGCGATGCGCTGGGCCGGTGATTTCGTCACCGGCCTGATGTCCGACTGGCCCGAGTTTCCTTTCACCTACGGCGGCGTCGACGCCAGCCGGCCCAACGCTTTCCCGCACGTCGATGCGACCGACGCCGACAACAAGCGCGGCCGGGCCGCCGCCAACATGTATTGGGAACTCTGCGACGACGAGGCGCTGATCATCGAATTCGACGCCCACGACGGGCTGTGGATGCTGACCAACATGGGACCGTTCTTCAACAGCATGGACTACCTGTACCGGCCGGTGAGCTACACGCCGAGCCGTACGAAAGCCGACCGCGACGGCCGCATCCGTCTCGTTATGACTCATCGTGATCCCGGCGTCCACAATTGGCTGGACACGCAGGGCTTTTCGTGTGGCAACGTAACGTACCGGCACATGCTCGAGGGCCAACCCGTGGTGCTGAACACCCGTGTGGTCAAGCACCACGACGTGCTCGGCGCGCTGCCCGCCGACACTGCGATGGTGGGTCCTGCGGAACGCGCCGCCGCGATGTGGGAACGGTTCCACGCCATTCGCCGTCGTTATGTCCTCTAGAGCGACGGTGGCGGCGCTAGTGTCTTTAGTTCGTGACCGAGATCTCCGAAGACGAACTCGCCGGCCTGCCCGAATTCTCGCTGCTGCCTGAAAACGCCGAGCAGGCGGGCACGGACGGTCCGCTGCCCGACGTCCGGCGCATCGAGGGGGGCGAGGGCGAGAACAGAATCAGCGCGCTGCACTGGGGCCTCACTCCCCCGCGGGTCGTCTTCCTGCACGGCGGCGGCCAGAATGCGCACACCTGGGACACCGTCGTCGTCGGTGTCAACGAACCCGCGTTGGCCGTCGACCTTCCCGGTCATGGGCATTCCGCCTGGCGCGAGGACGGTGACTATTCGCCGCAGCACAACGCCGACGCCTTGCTGCCGATCCTGCGCGAGCACGCGCCGACGGCCGAGGTCGTGGTGGGAATGTCGCTGGGCGGCTTGACGGCGGTGCGCCTCGGCGCCCTTGCTCCCGAGCTCGTGCCCGAGCTCGTCCTGATCGACGTCACCCCGTCGGCGCTGCAACGCCACTCCGAGATGACCAAAGAGCAGCAGGGCACGGTCGCGCTGATGCACGGCGAACGGGAATTCCCCAGCTTCCAGGCCATGCTGGATCTGACGGTCGCTGCGGCCCCGCACCGTGAGGTGAAAGCGCTGCGCCGCGGCGTTTTCCACAACTCCCGCCGGCTCGAGAACGGCAACTGGACGTGGCGATACGACGCCATCCGCGTCTTCCCCGACTTCAGCGGTCTGTGGGACGACGTCGACGCGTTGTCGGCGCCCGTCACACTCATTCGCGGCGGATCGTCGGGTTTTGTCACCGAAGAGGATGCCACCGAATTAAGCCGTCGCGCAAAGCATTTCCGCGCCACGCACGTCGTCGAGAATTCGGGCCACTCCGTGCAAAGCGATCAGCCTCGCGAACTGATCGAGCTGCTGCGCGGAGTGCTCGCGAAGCGGTGAGCCTACGGTGGGGGTATGGCTTCCGACTTCCCCATCCGTATCGGTGTTCAGTTACAACCTCAGCACGCGCCGCAGTACGGCCAGATCCGTGACGCCGTGCGCCGCTGTGAAGACATCGGCGTCGACATCGCCTTCAACTGGGACCACTTCTTTCCGCTGTACGGCGACCCCGACGGCGCGCACTTCGAATGCTGGACCATGCTCGGCGCCTGGGCCGAGCAGACGTCACGCATCCAGATCGGTGCGCTGGTGACGTGCAACTCCTATCGCAATCCCGAGTTGCTGGCCGACATGGCCCGAACCGTCGACCACATCTCCGACGGCCGGCTCGTGCTCGGGATCGGTTCGGGTTGGAAACAGAAGGACTATGACGAGTACGGGTACGAATTCGGCACCGCCGGCAGCCGCCTGGACGATTTGGCGTCCGCCCTGCCACGAATCAAGGCGCGGCTGGCTCAACTGAACCCGGCGCCGACCCGCGACATTCCGGTCCTGATCGGTGGCGGCGGCGAGCGCAAGACCCTGCGCCTGGTCGCCGAATACGCCGATGTCTGGCACAGTTTCACCTCCGCCGAAGAGCTGCCGGCGAAGTCGGCCATCCTCGGTCGGCACTGCGACGACGTGGGTCGCGACCCGGCCGGCATCGAACATTCGGCCTCGGCCGGAAGCGGCGAGGGCCTGATCCCCAATGCCGAAGCGCTGGTGGATCTCGGCGTCACCCTGCTGACTGTGGCGAGCGGTGGCCCCGATTACGACCTGACCTCCGCCGAAGCGCTGTGCAAGTGGCGGGATAGTCGGTGAAACCCCGCTCTTATGTTTAACTCAGGTTGATCTGTCGAATACCTGATAGCACGGGCCAAATCGTGAGAAGCTTCTCGCGCTAGATCTCCCGCGCCCGATCGCCGCACCAGGGTTTGAAAAGAGACTCAATAAAGAAATGCCGAAGAAATACGGGGTCAAGGAAAAAGACCTAGTCGTTTCGCACATCCTGCATCTGCTGCTGACCGGCAAGCTGCGCACTGGAGACCGCGTCGACCGCAATGAAATTGCGCTGGGTCTGGGCGTCAGTCGCGTCCCAATCCAAGAGGCGCTGGTCCAGCTCGAGCACGACGGCATCGTGTCCACCCGCTACCACCGTGGCGCGTTCGTGGAGCGGTTCGACGAGGCCACCGTCCTCGAGCACCACGAACTCGACGGTTTACTCAACGGGATCGCATCGGCGCGTGCGGCCACCAGCCCGACGCCCCGGATCCTCGGACAGCTCGACGCATTCATGCGATCGATGCGGATCGCTAAGGACGCGCGCGCGTTTTCCGACGTCGCATCGGATTACCGGCGGACCATCAACGACGAGTACGCCGGCCCGCGACTGCACGCCACGATTCGCGCTTCGCAAAACCTCATCCCCCGCTTGTTCTGGATGACCTACCAGACCCCTCGCGAGGACCTGTTGCCGTTCTACGAAGACGAGACCGCCGCGATACACCGGCGCGACCCCGAGGCCGCGCGCGCCGCGTGCGTCAGTCGCTCCTACCTGATGGCCCAAACGATGCTGGCGGAACTGAGCAGGCGCAGGGTGTTCACCCCGGCCGACGACGCCAGCCCGGTCGTTCCCGAACCCCTCGGGGTCATCTCCGACGC
>NZ_JAFAUS010000112.1 GCF_019243155.1 Mycobacterium sp. | reverse complement strand
CTGTTCGAGCCGATCTGGAACCGCAACTTCATCGACCACATCCAGATCGACATCCCCGAGGCCCTGGGCCTGGATCAGCGCGCGAACTTCTACGAGAGCACGGGCGCATACAAGGACATGGTCGTGACCCACCTGTTCCAGGTCATGGCGTTCGTGGTGATGGAGCCGCCGACGGCCCTCGAGCCCTACGCCATCAGCGAAGAGAAGAACAAAGTGTTCCGGTCGATGCTGCCGGTCATGACCTCGGACGTGGTGCGCGGCCAGTACAGCGGCTACCGCACAGAAAACGGTGTTGCGAAGGATTCCGACACCGAGACGTTCATCGCGCTGAAAGTCGGCATCGACAACTGGCGCTGGGCCGGCGTACCGATCTATTTGCGCACCGGCAAGAAGATGGCCGAGGGCATCCGCATCATCTCGATCGCCTTCCGGGAGGCTCCGCGGACCATGTTCCCGCCGGGATCGGGTGTGGGCACCCAGGGCCCGGATCACCTGACGTTCGATCTGGCGGACAACTCGAAGGTGTCACTGTCCTTCTACGGCAAGCGGCCCGGCCCCGGAATGAAGCTGGACAAGATGTCCATGCAGTTCTCCTCGCAGGAGATCGACTCCGTTGCCGACGTGCTGGAGGCCTATGAACGGCTCATCCTCGACGCGATGCGTGGTGACCACACGCTGTTCACCACCGCGGAGGGCATCGAATCCTTATGGGAGCGTTCGCAAGACCTGCTGGACGACCCGCCGCCGTCCAAGTCGTACAGCCCCGGCACCTGGGGCCCCAACGCCATCCATCAATTGATCGCACCCAACGCGTGGCGGCTGCCCTTCGAGCGGGGATGGCGCGAAAAGCGCTAGCTCAACGCAGCTCGGCACTGAGATAGGTGATGGCGTGGCGGAACTCCCTGAGCATTTCGTTGTCAGGGAGCACGAAGCCGTATTCGGCGTATAGCTGTTCGGTGGGGTAGCTGGTGACGTTCCAGCCGGTCGAGGCCAAGTGCTCGCCGGCTGCGCGGCGGACACCCTGCCAGACCAGTTCGGCGACGTCGATGTTCAGTCCGTGCTTTCGCCACGTTTCGCGCATTGCCCGGGCCCGCTCGTCGGAGAACACACTCATATCGGTGATGTTCTCCGTGGCCAGCCGGCTGCCCGGGGCGCTGAGCGCCGTGATGTGGTCCAGCAGCCGGTCCTGGGCTTCCGGCGGCAAGTAGGGCAGCAGACCTTCGGCGATCCACGCGGTCGGCGCGGCGGCGTCAAAACCCTTGTCGCGCAAGGCTGCCGGCCAGTCGTTGCGCAGGTCGACGCTGACGGTGCGGCGCTCGGCGGTGGGTTCGGCGCCGATCCCGGCCAGCGTCTCGGTCTTGAAGGCGATGACCTCCGGCTGGTCGACCTCGAAGACCACCATGCCCGCCGGCCAGGCCAGCCGGTAGGCCCGCGCGTCAAGTCCGGCGGCCAAGATGACGGCCTGGCGGACGCCACCGGCGGTCGCGGTCGTCAGGAAATCGTCGAAGAACCTGGTCCGCACCGTCATCTGTTCGCGCCGCTGCTGCATGGTCATCGGCGAATCGTCGCTGTCGAGCGGAATCTGGCCGTCCAGCATGCGGGTGAAGAACGGGTGCCCGACCGCGCGCACCAACGGCTCGGCGAATCGGTCGTCGAGCAATGGATCCGGCTCGCGAGAGGCCAGCGCCCGAGACGCCGCCACCATCGTCGCGGTCGCCCCCACGCTGGAAGCCAGATCCCAGCTGTCGCCCTCGGTACGCGCTGAACCAAGTGATGCCACGTTTCCTCCCTCAGGTGTCCACCGGCCGACGGGGTCGGGGCCGCGTGACCGAAGAGTACTTTCCGCCGCTGTGCGCCCGGTGTGGACCCGCCCTGCACAGCGGAAAAGGGTCTACGAGAACATGACTCCATGGCACCGACACCGCGGCCGCGCCGCTCCGCCCTCTACCTGCCCGGCAATAAGGACCGGGCACTGGAGAAGGGCAAAACGCTGCCCGCGGATGTCCTCATTTTCGATCTCGAGGATGCCGTCGGCCCGGACGCCAAAGCCGACTCGAGGACGAGGGTGTGCGACGCCGTCTCGTCAGGCGGTTATGGGTCGCGCGAGATCGTGGTGCGCATCAACGGTCTGGGCACCGACTGGCACGACGACGATCTGGCGGCCGTGGCCGGTTCGACCGCCGACGGCGTGCTCGTGCCGAAGGTCGAAAAGGGCGAACAGGTCCAAGGACTCGTCGCGGCGCTCGACAAGCTCGGCGCGCCAGAGTCGCTGCGACTGTGGGTGATGATGGAAACGCCGCGGTCTTTTCTGCGGGCCGAAGAGATCGCTTCGGCCAGTGATCGACTGGTCGCGATGGTGATCGGCACCAACGATCTGGTGAACGATCTACACGGACTGCATGTGCCCGGCCGCGCGCCGGTGGTGCCCGCGCTGTCGTTGGCCGTGCTGGGGGCCCGGGCCGCGGGAAAGGCCGTCCTTGACGGTGTCTTCAACGCCATCGGCGATGAAGACGGCTTTCGGGCCGAGGCGCGTCAGGGCCGCGAAATGGGTTTCGACGGAAAGACTTTGATCCACCCGTCCCAGCTCGGCCCCGCCAACGAGGTGTTCGGCCCGTCGCAGCA
>NZ_JAFAUS010000480.1 GCF_019243155.1 Mycobacterium sp. | reverse complement strand
GTCAAGGTCGGGGCGGACCCGCTCCAAATCCTCGCGTGCGGCCAGCTCGTTGATCCGGCGCTCAAGGTCGTCATAGTTCGCACGTAGCCTCGCGGCGCGACGCGCATTGCGGGTGGTGCAGTCGGCGCGTACCAATTTGTGCAGCCGCGGCAGCAGCGGTCCAGCGTCGGTGACGTAGCGGCGCACAGCCGAGTCCGTCCACTTCCGGTCGCCGTAACCGTGGAACCGCAGATGCAGAGATACCAGCTGGGACACATCGTCGACCGTCTGCTTGGAATACTTCAAAGCCCGCAACCGCTTGCGCGCCATCTTGGCGCCCACCACCTCATGGTGGTGAAAGCTGACTCCCCCGTTGGCCTCGTGCCGCCGGGTGGCGGGCTTGCCGATGTCGTGCAGCAGCGCCGCCCAACGCAGCACCACGTCGGGTCCTTGCTCGGGGTCCTCCAGTTCGATCGCCTGCCGCAGCACCGTCAGCGAGTGCTGGTAGACGTCCTTGTGCTGGTGGTGCTCGTCGATGGCCATCTGCATCCCGCCGACCTCAGGCAGCACCACGTCCCCCATGCCGGTTTGCACCAACAGGTCGATGCCGGCGGCCGGGTCAGGGCCGAGCAGCAGCTTGTCCAGCTCTGCGGCCACCCGCTCGGCGGTGATCCGCCCCAGTTGCGGCGCCATCTCCTCGATCGCTGTGCGCACCCGCGGAGCGACCGTGAAACCGAGCTGTGCGACGAACCGGGCGGCGCGCAGCATCCGCAGCGGGTCGTCGCCGAAGGACACTTCCGGCGCGGCCGGGGTATCCAGCACGCGCTCACGCAGGGCCGCCAGACCATCCAGCGGATCGAGGAATTCGCCCGGCCCGGCCGGTGTGACGCGCACGGCCATCGCGTTGACCGTGAAATCGCGTCGCACCAAATCGTCTTCGAGGCGATCGCCGAAGCGCACCTCGGGGTTGCGGGACACCTGGTCGTAGGTGTCGGCGCGAAAGGTCGTGATCTCCAGCCGCTGGTCGTCCTTGCCGACGCCGACTGTGCCGAATTCGATCCCGGTGTCCCACAGGCTGTCGGCCCACCGCCGCAGGATCTGCTGCACCTGCTCGGGGCGCGCGTCGGTGGTGAAGTCCAAGTCGGGACTCAGTCTGCCCAGCAGCGCATCCCGCACGGAACCGCCGACAAGATAGATGTCATGGCCCGCCGCATCGAACGCCGAACCCAGCTCGCGCAGCATGGGCGCGTACTGATTCAGGGCGACCGCGGCGGCGGTCAGCAACTCGGCATCCTGGGCTGCATCAGGCACGTTCGATCAGCCTAGTCGGATAATAGTGAGGTCTCGTCCCACACTCGCCTAGCGGCGAGTATGTCCTGAAGAGAATGCCGTGCCAGCTACTATCGCTTGGGTGTCGGAGGGCGAAGAAGCCAAACCACGTCGGCGCCGGGGTCGGCGCCGCGGTCGAAGCGCGGCGGCCGCGTCCGAGAATCAGACGAACGGCCAAGCCGCGGGCGACTCGACGGCAACGAAATCGCGCCGATCCCGTACGGCTCGCCGCGGCCCGGATCGGCTGCGCACCGTGCACGAAACATCCGCGGGCGGGCTGGTCATTGACGGTATCGACGGGCCCCGCGATCGCCAGGTCGCGGCGCTGATCGGGCGCGTCGACCGGCGCGGGCGGATGTTGTGGTCGCTGCCCAAGGGCCACATCGAGCTCGGCGAGACCGCCGAGCAGACCGCTATAAGAGAAGTCGCCGAAGAAACGGGTATCCGCGGCAGCGTGCTCGCCGCACTCGGACGCATCGATTACTGGTTCGTCACCGACGGTCGTCGGGTACATAAAACCGTGCACCACTATTTAATGCGCTTCTCCGGCGGGGAATTGTCCGACGATGACCTCGAAGTCGCCGAAGTCGCCTGGGTGCCGATCCGCGAACTGCCTTCCCGGCTGGCCTACGCCGATGAACGTCGGTTGGCCCAAGTGGCCGACGAGCTGATCGACAAGCTGCACAGCGACGGCCCCGCCTCGCTTCCGCCGCTGCCGCCCAGCTCTCCCCGGCGACGCCCGCAGACACATTCGCGGACCCGGCATTCCGATAAGCCGGCTCCGGGCCGGAAGAACGGTCACGGGCCCGGGCCGTGAGTTCCTCGCGACTCTGTTGGACCGGCTTGCTGCGCCTCGCCGCTGTGGTCGGCATCGTGGCCTGCTTGGCCCTGTTGACCGCTCCCGTGTTGCCGCGCGCGGCCGCGGGCGAACCCGGGGTGACGCCCTTTGTCAGGGTTCGCATCGACCAGGTCACCCCGGATGTCGTCACCACCACCAGCCCAGCCGTCGTCACCGTTAGCGGCATGGTGACCAACATCGGCGACCGCCCTGTGCGCGACGTGATGGTCCGCCTCGAGCACGCCGGGGCGGTCACCGAGTCCGCGGGTCTGCGCACGTCGCTGGACGGCGACACCGACCAGTACCAGCCAGCCGCGGAATTCCTCACGGTGGCGCCTGAGCTGCAGCGCGGGCAAGAAGTTGGCTTCACCCTGTCCGCCCCGCTGCGGACTCTGACCAAGCCGTCCCTGGGCATCGACAAACCCGGCATCTACCCGCTGCTGGTCAACGTCAACGGCACACCGGACTACGGCGCCCCCGCCCGGCTCGACAACGCGCGGTTCCTGCTGCCGGTAGTGGGCGTGCCGCCCGATAAGGCGGACGACCTGGACGCCGCCGTCGCACCCGACACCTCTAAACCCGTGTTGATCACCATGCTGTGGCCGCTGGCCGACCGGCCACGCCTGGCCCCCGGCCTGCCCGGTGGCACGATCCCGGTGCGGCTGGTCGACGACGACCTGGCGACCTCCCTGGCCGCCGGCGGGCGGCTCGACATCCTGCTGTCCGCGGCCGAAGTCGCGACCAGCCACGACGTCGACCCCGACGGCGCCGTCGGCCGAGCGCTGTGTTTGGCCATCGACCCGGATCTGCTGGTCACCGTGAACGCGATGACCGCCGGCTACGTGGTGTCCGACGCCCCCGACGGTCCCGCCCAGATGCCGGGTACCCCGACTCATCCGGGCACCGGACAGGCCGCCGCGACCGAATGGCTGAACCGTCTCCGTGCGCTCGCCCACCGGACCTGCGTCGCGCCGCTGCCCTACGCGCAGGCCGACCTCGACGCCCTGCAGCGCGTCAAGGATCCGGGGCTCAGCGCCGCCGCGACCACGGGCGTCGGCACCATCATCGATCGAATCCTGGACATATCGTCCGCCCGGGGCGCCACACTGCTGCCGGACGGTTCGTTGACCAACCGCGCGGTGAACCTGCTCAGCGGCAACGACAGCACGGTTGTGATCGCACCTGGCGACATGTCCGCCCCCGAGACCCAAGGGTCGTCCAGCGTCAGCGTCGACACCGCGCCCCGGCGGTTGTCTCCCCAAGTGGTCGTCGCGCCGTTCGACCCGGCCGTCGGCGCCGCGCTGGCCGGCGCGGGAACCAGCCCCGTGGTGCCCACCTACCTCGACTCCTCCCTGACGGTCCGGCTCGCGCACGACTCCGTCACCGCGCGCCGGCAAGACGCCCTGGGCTCCATGTTCTTGCACGCGCTGCGGCATGACGACGCGCCACGCACCCAGCTGCTGGTACCACCGGCGACCTGGAACCTGCAGGCCGAGGACGCGCAGGTCATCTTGACCGGGCTGACGACCAGCATTCGTTCAGGCTTGGCGCTGCCCCGCCCGCTGCCCGCGGTGGTCGCCGAGGCCGGTGCCCGCACCGAGCCGGCGGAGGCCGTTGACGCCGAGAACTCCGAACGGGGCCGGATCAACGACGACATCACCACGGACATCGCGGGCCAGGTCGGCCGGCTGTGGGGTCTGACCTCGGCGCTGAGCACCGACGAACGGACCGGGTTGAACGGCGTTGCCTACACCGCCCCGCTGCGCGAAGACATGCTGCGCGCGTTGAGCCAGTCCGAACCGCCCGACTCCCGCAACGGCATGGCGCAGCAGCGGCTGGCGGTGGTCCACCGGACGATCAACGACTTATTCGGTGCGGTCACGATCGTCAACCCGGGCGGGTCCTACACCCTGGCCACCGAACACAGCCCGCTTCCACTGGCCCTGCACAACGGCCTCGCCGTTCCGATCCGGGTGCGCCTGCAGGTCGATGCCCCGCCGGGCATGCGGGTCACCGACGTCGGCGAGGTGGAACTGCCGCCGGGCTACCTGCCGCTGAGGGTGCCGATCGAGGTGAACTTCACTCAGCGAGTCGCCATCGATGTCACCCTGCGGACACCCGACGGCTTGCGGTTGGGCGATCCGGTCCGGTTGTCGGTGCATTCCAACGCCTACGGCAAGGTGCTGTTCGCGATCACGCTGACGGCCGCGGCGGTGCTGGTAGCCCTGGCCGGACGGCGGCTGTGGCACCGGTTCCGCGGCCAGCCCGACCGCGCCGACCTGGACCGCCCCGACCCGCACGACGCCGCGTACCCGCACCCGCACGACGAGACAGACGATCGGGTCGAGCAAGAGCACCGAGTATGAACCCCGCCTACCGGCAGGCCCAACCGCAGCGCCTGCCACCGTCATCGCGGCGTCCCCGCAGCACAGGCTCGCCGCCCACGGGTCCGCTGCCGCCCGTCCCCGCAGGTATCGATCGGCGCCGGCCCGAACTGTCCGACGCCGCACTCGTGTCGCGCTCGTGGGCGATGGCGCTCGCCACCCTGGTCAGCCGGCTCACCGGATTCGCCCGGATCGTCCTGCTGGCGGCGACGCTGGGTGCGGCGCTATCCAGTGCGTTCTCGGTGGCCAATCAGCTGCCCAACCTGGTGGCGGCCCTCGTGCTGGAGGCAACCTTCACCGCGATCTTCGTGCCGGTACTGGCGCGCGCCGAGCAGAGCGACCCCGACGGCGGCGTGGCGTTCGTCCGGCGCCTGGTGACGCTGACGACGACGCTGCTGGTGATCGCGACGGCGCTCTCGGTGACGGCGGCGCCGCTGCTGGTGCGGCTGATGCTCGGCCGCGCCCCGCAGGTCAACGAGGCGCTGACCACCGCCTTCGCCTACCTGCTTCTCCCCCAGGTGCTCGCGTACGGGCTGACGTCGGTGTTCATGGCAATCCTGAACACCCGCAACGTATTCGGGCCTACGGCGTGGGCGCCGGTCGTCAACAATGTCGTCGCCCTCGTCACGCTGGCGGTGTATGCACTCGTCCCGGGCGAACTCTCGGTTGATCCCGTCCGGATGGGCAACGCCAAGCTGCTGGTGCTGAGCGTGGGCACCACGTTGGGCGTCTTCGCGCAGACCGCGGTCCTGCTGGTGGCGCTGCGCCGCCAGCACGTCAGCCTGCGTCCCCTGTGGGGTATCGACGAGCGCCTGAAACGCTTCGGCGCGATGGCCTCCGCGATGGTGCTCTACGTGCTGATCAGCCAGCTCGGCCTGGTCGTCGGCAATCAGATCGCCAGCACGGCCGCGGCCTCGGGTCCCGCGATCTACAACTACACCTGGCTCGTGCTGATGCTGCCGTACGGGATGATCGGGGTCACCGTGCTGACGGTGGTGATGCCGCGGCTGAGCCGCAACGCCGCCGCGAACGACACCAAGGCGGTGCTCGCCGACCTGTCGCTGGCCACCCGGCTGACGCTGATCACACTGATCCCCATCGTCGCGTTCATGACGGTCGGCGGATCCGCGATCGGTACCGCGCTGTTTGCCTACGGCCATTTCGGCGGGGTCGACGCCGGCTACCTGGGCGCCGCGATCGCGTTCTCGGCGTTCACCCTGATCCCGTACGGGCTGGTGCTGCTGCAGCTGCGGGTGTTCTACGCGCGCGAACAGCCGTGGACACCGATCGTGATCATCCTCGTCATCACCGCCGTCAAGATCGTCGGATCGGTGCTGGCGCCGCACCTGACCAACGACCCGAAATTGGTGGCCGCCTACCTGGGGCTGGCCAACGGCCTCGGCTTCCTGGTTGGCGCGGTCATCGGCTACCTCCTGCTGCGGCACGCCCTGCTGCCGACGGGTGGCCATCTGGTCCGCGGCGGTGAGGTGCGGACGATCCTGGTCACGATCACCGCGTCGCTGCTGGCCGGTCTGATCGCCCATGTGGTCGACCGCCTGCTCGGCCTGGGTGAGCTGACCACGCACGGCGGCGCCGCGGGCTCGTTGCTGCGGCTGTTCGTGCTGGCGATCATCATGCTGCCGATCATGACGGCGGTCATGGTCCGCGCGAACGTGCCGGAAGCGCATGCGGCGCTGGACGTCGTCCGGCGGCGCATCCGAGGCAACGCTCCGCGTCCCCGCACACCGAGTGCTCGGGATCAATCGTCTCATCGTGGCCCCGTCACGTACCCTGAGCAGAGGAATTCGTCCCCGCCTGGGGTAAATGCGGTCCAGCAGCCGATCCCGCGCAGGCCTCCGGAGCGGGCAGCCCGAGCCCGGATAGCGAAAGGACCGGAGGTGACCGACCGCCCTATGGATAGCGCCCCATCCAGCGCCGGATCCGGTTCGGCCTCAGGTACCGAGGTGCCGCGACCGGCCGCCGACGACTTCCAGCCCGACATTCCGCCCGCCCGGGAGCCCGATAAGTCGCCGTCCCGCGCGTCCGACAAGGTCAACGGCGACCTTCCCGGCGAGCGCCGCCGCAGCGGTACCCCGTTTGACGTGCCCCGGGACCGGACCGGGGATCCCGGCGACGATGTGCACCTGGTCCCGGGCGCCCGCATCGCGGGGGGCCGGTACCGGCTGCTGGTGTTCCACGGCGGCGCGCCGCCCCTGCAGTTCTGGCAGGCCCTGGACACGGCGCTGGACCGCCAGGTGGCGCTGACGTTCGTCGACCCGGACGGCGCCCTTCCGGGTGACGTGCTGCAAGAGATCTTGTCGCGCACCCTGCGGCTGAGCCGGATCGACAAACCGGGCATCGCCCGGGTGCTCGACGTAGTCCACACCGGATCCGGCGGCCTGGTGGTCGCGGAGTGGATCCGAGGTGGCTCGCTTCAGGAGGTCGCGGACACCGCGCCATCGCCCGTCGGGGCGGTCCGCGCGATGCAATCGCTGGCCTCGGCGGCTGACGCAGCGCACCGCGCCGGCGTCGCGCTGTCGCTCGACCACCCCAGCCGGGTGCGTGTCAGCATCGAGGGCGATGTCGTGCTGGCGTACCCGGCGACCATGCCCGACGCCAACCCGCAGGACGACATCCGCGGCATCGGCGCCGCGTTGTATGCGCTGCTGGTGAATAGGTGGCCGTTGCCCGAGTCCGGTGTGCGCAGCGGCCTCGCCCCGGCCGAGCGCGACGCCACCGGCCAGCCCGTCGAACCCATGGTCGCCGACCGCGACGTCCCCTTCCAGATCTCGGCGGTCGCGGTCAGGGCGGTGCAGGAGGACGGCGGAATACGCAGCGCCTCAACGCTTTTGAACCTGCTGCAGCAGGCGACCGCGGTGGCTGACCGCACCGAAGTGCTTGGCCCCATTGACGATTCGCCCGCGCCGCCCACCTCGCGCCTGTCCGTCGGTCAGGATGAGGCGGACTTTGCGCGCCGCCGCCGCAACGTGCTGATCGGGGTCGGTGTCGGCGTCGCCGTGCTGGTGGTCGCCCTGCTGGTGCTGGCTTCGGTGGTCAGCAAGATCTTCGGCAATGTGGGTGGCGGCTTCAACCGAGACGAGCTCGGCCTCAACGGTCCCTCGTCGTCGACGTCGTCGTCGGCGGCGCCCAGTTCCGCCGCGTCGGGCAGCATGGTCAAGCCCACCAAGGCGACCGTCTTCTCCCCCGATGGCGATCCGGACAACCCGGGCACGGCCGGGCAGGCGATCGACGGTGACCCCTCCACCGCCTGGGCGACCGAGGTCTACACCGACGCCGTCCCGTTCCCCAGTTTCAAGCAGGGCGAGGGGTTGATCTTGCAACTGCCCAGCCCCACCGTGGTCGGCCAGGTCACCATCGACACCCCGAGCAGCGGGACCAAGGTGGAGATCCGCTCGGCGCCGACGTCGAGTCCGTCGTCGCTGAACGACACCACCGTGCTGGCTCCGGCCTTCACGCTCAAGCCCGGCCACAATGTCATCCCGGTCCGAGCCGGCTCGCCGACATCGAATCTGCTGGTGTGGATCTCCACTCTGGGAACCACGTCCGGCAAGAGCCAAGCCGGCCTTTCGGAGATCACGGTTCAGGCCGCGTCCTGATTCACAGCACCCCGTCTGGGTGAAGTGCCGCCCGGGCACCGATTGGATACTGTCCGGCCGTGGGATTCGGGGCGGATGACCAGCGAGAACGCACTGATGCCGAGCTGCTGGCAGCCCATGTCGCCGGCGACCGCCATGCCTTCACCGAGCTCTTCCATCGACACCAAAGGCAGCTGCACCGGCTCGCCCGGCTGACCACTCGCAGTGCCGAGGACGCCGAGGACGCTCTGCAGGACGCCATGCTGTCGGCACACCGCGGCGCCCGTTCGTTTCGGCACGACGCCGCCGTCGGCAGTTGGCTGCACCGCATCGTGGTCAACGCCTGCCTGGACCGGCTGCGCCGCGCCAAAGCGCGCCCGGTCGTCCCACTCGAAGACGTCTACCCGGTGGCCGATCGCACGGCCCAGGTCGAGACCGCGATCGTGGTGCAGCGGGCCTTGATGCGACTGCCCGTCGAGCAACGGGCCGCGGTGGTCGCCGTCGACATGCAGGGTTACTCGGTGGCCGACACCGCCCGGCTGCTGGGCGTGGCCGAGGGCACGATCAAAAGCCGGTGTGCCCGGGCCCGGGTGCGCCTCGCCGAGCTACTCGGCTACCTCAACCACGCGGATCACGTCGCCGGCCCGATCTGACGACCGCTGGACCGCCTCTCGTGGCCATCGATCGGCACATGACGGACACTGGGGCGGATGGCTGCAGCGGACGACGACGCGACGGGTCACGGCCCGGATTCTGGGGCGGCGGGCGCGGACCCGCCGCTGACGGTCGACCTCATCGCCGACCTGCAGGCCGGGCTGCTGGACGACGAGGCCGCCGCGCGGGTGCGCCGGCAAGTCCGCGCGGACCCGGAAGCCGCGGTCGTGCTGAACGCGCTGAACCAGGTCCGCAGCGACGTCGGCGCCGTGGGCGCAGCGACGGCGCCCGACGCTCCCCCGCGGGTCACCGCGCGCGTCACCGCCGCACTCGCCGATGAGCCGCCCGGCGGCGCGCACTCCGCCCGGCCACGCAGCCGTCCACTGCGGACCACCGCGGCCGTCGGCGGATTCTGCGCGGTGCTGGCCGCGGTGGGATTCGGAACGATCGCCCTGCTCCGCGCACCCGACCCCACGCCGAGCAGCACCTCGGTCACCGCCGAGCACATCACGGTGTCGCCGCCGACGGTGATTCCGCTCTCGCAGGAAGAGATCCTCGGCCTCCTCGACCGCACTCCCGACTACGGGCCGTTCGCCGACCCCGCCCGGCGCGCCTCCTGCCTCAGCGGCCTCGGCTATCCGGCGTCCACCCCGGTGCTGGGCGCTCGGCCGATCGAGATCAACGCCCGCCCCGGCGTCCTGCTGGTGGTTGCAGGCGATACGCCCCACGGCGTGGCGGCCTACGCGGTCGCCCTGAATTGCAGCGCCGCCGACACCGGCCTGTTGGCCAATACTCAAATCCCCCGCCCTTAGTCTGGTGCCATGGGTTGTGCGACACACCCGGGAACAGGTGCGCCGACGGCGGCGTTTCACCAGATCCCAAGACGTTCGTGCGAAAGGTTTCTATGACCGCCGACACTGTTCATGACGTGATCATCATTGGTTCGGGCCCTGCGGGGTATACGGCTGCGTTGTATGCCGCGCGTGCGCAGTTGGCGCCGCTGGTGTTTGAGGGGACGTCGTTTGGTGGGGCGTTGATGACCACGACCGAGGTGGAGAACTATCCGGGTTTTCGTGATGGCATCACCGGTCCGGAGTTGATGGATCAGATGCGGGAACAGGCGCTGCGTTTTGGCGCCGATCTGCAGATGGAAGACGTCGAATCGGTCTC
Source organism: Mycobacterium sp. (assembly GCF_019243155.1). Classification (GTDB taxonomy): domain Bacteria; phylum Actinomycetota; class Actinomycetes; order Mycobacteriales; family Mycobacteriaceae; genus Mycobacterium. The sequence continues at coordinate 501 of NZ_JAFAUS010000480.1, read as the reverse complement.
GCTTAAGGGCCGGGTGAAGTCGGTGGTGACCGCGGATGGGAAGACCCACCGGGCCCGGGCGGTGATTTTGGCGATGGGGGCGGCCGCCCGCTATCTGGGCATCCCCGGGGAGCAGGAGTTGCTCGGGCGTGGGGTGAGCTCGTGTGCGACCTGTGATGGGTTTTTCTTCAAGGACCAAGACATCGCGGTGATCGGGGGCGGGGACTCGGCGATGGAGGAGGCCACGTTTTTGACCCGGTTTGCCCGCAGCGTCACCTTGGTGCACCGGCGCGAGGAGTTTCGGGCCTCGCGGATCATGCTGGAGCGGGCCAAGGCCAACGACAAGATCACCATCTTGACCAACAAGGCGGTCGAGGCCGTGGAGGGCAGTGACACGGTGACGGGGTTGCGGCTGCGCGACACGCGCACCGGCACGCACACCACGTTGGCGGTGAGCGGGGTGTTCGTGGCGATCGGGCATGACCCGCGGTCAGAGCTGGTGCGTGATGTCGTGGAGACCGA
>NZ_JAFAUS010000141.1 GCF_019243155.1 Mycobacterium sp. | reverse complement strand
GACATCGACGCAACCGTCGCCTGGGTCGTCATCGGGTCGTGCCAGGTGATGACGCGCGATTGCTCGGCGCCCCATCCGGTATCACCCGCAGTGTCAGCACCAGCGCGTGCGTCTTGCGAAGTCGTCATGATCGAGCCTTCCGCCAAGAAACTGTTCGGTTTACTTGTCAGGTCCAACCTAGCGGCGCTTTCACCGCTTGTAAACCGAGCGGTGTACTATGAATACTATGGGCGTCGTCACATCGGACCAACGCCGCAGCGGGGGGCGGGGAGCGCGTGAGCGCATCGAGCGCGCGGCCGCCCGGCTCTTCTACCGCAATGGCATCCACGCGACCGGCGTCGGGCTCATCGCGCAGGAGGCCAACGTCTCCAAGCGCACGCTCTACCAACACTTCGCCAGCAAGAACGAGCTGATCGACAACTACCTGCGCGCGTTCGCGGCACACGGCGGCTCGCCCATCGAGCGTCGCCTCGACGACGCCGAACTGCCCGCCCGTGAGCGCCTCTTGGCCATTTTCGACATGCGTCACTCAGAAGTGTTGCGCGGCTGCCCCTTTCACAATGCGGCCGTCGAATCCGCCGGGGCGTTGGCCAGCGCCGACGAGATCGTGCGCAGCCACAAGCTCGCGTTCACGCGTCGCCTGATCGCCGTGGCGCGAGAGGCCGGAGCCAAAGACCCGCAACTGCTGGGCGAACAGTTGGCCGTGCTTTTCGAGGGCGCGACTGCGATGGCGACGTCCCTGAACGACACCGCGCCCGTCGTGCATGCCCGTGCCGCCGCCGCGACGCTGATCGACTCCGCGACCAGTTAACTCAATCTCGCCCGGTCTTGACGAGCTCACGATCGTGCTGCTAGACATGGCGTGCGCCACAAATTTGGGCGATCGCCCAAAACCGGCTGGGTGGAGGTTGCAATGGGTCGGATGGACGGCAAGGTCGCATTTGTGACCGGCGCTGCGCGCGGGCAGGGTAGAAGCCACGCGGTTCGGCTGGCGCAGGAGGGTGCGGACATCATCGCCGTCGACGTGTGCCGGAAATTCGAGGCGTCGCCTGCGCCCGGTGCCACGTCTGAAGACCTCGACGTCACCGCGGGCATGGTGAAAGACGCCGGAGGGCGTGTCGTGACCGCCGAAGTCGACGTCCGTGATTACGACGCGCTGCGCGCCGCCGTTGACGGCGGGGTCGAACAGTTGGGACGCCTGGACGTCATCGTGGCCAACGCCGGCATCGGAACGATGGCGGGCAAGCTGCACAAGATCGATGAGCCGTTGTGGCAGGAGATGATCGACGTCAACCTCAGCGGTGTGTGGAAGACGGTGAAGGCCGGCGTTCCGCACATGCTGGCGGGTGATCGCGGCGGCTCGATCGTGTTGACGTCGTCCGTTGCGGGCAATAAGGCCTATCCGCACACCGGCCATTACGTCGCGGCCAAGCATGGGGTGATCGGTCTGATGCGGTCGTTCGCGGTCGAATTGGGTCAGCGCATGATCAGGGTCAACGCCGTCCTGCCAACCCACGTGAATACACCGCTTTTGATGAACGAGGGCACCTATCGGGCTTTCCGGCCGGAATTGGAGAACCCGGGGCCGGACGATCTGGCGCCGGTCTGCCAGACCTTCCATTTCCTGCCGACTCCATGGGTGACTCCAGAGGACATCAGTAATGCCGTGTTGTTCCTGGCATCCGACGAAGCGCGTTACATCACAGGGGTGGCACTGCCGGTGGATGCCGGTAGCTGCCTGAAGTAAGGAAAGCGATGACCGTCACGCACGACACCGACATGTACTACGACCCCTACGACACGGGCATCAACGCCGACCCGTATCCAACGTATGCGCGGCTGCGCGAAGAGGCGCCGCTGTACTACAACGCGAAGTACGACTTCTGGGCGGTATCAAGGCATTCCGACGTCGAGCGGGGTTTGGCCAACTGGGAGGTGTTCTCCAACCGCCGAAGTGACATCCTTGAATTGGTCCAGTCGAAGTTCGACATGCCCCGCGGCGTGATGATGTTCCAGGACCCGCCCGAACACACGATGCTGCGCGGCCTGATGTCGCGGGTGTTCACGCCGCGCCGGATGGCCGAAATCGAGGATCAGATCCGCCGGTACTGCATCCGCTGCCTGGATCCACTGGTCGGGTCTTCGGGCTTCGACATCATCGCCGAGCTCGCGTCGATGATGCCGATGCGGGTGATCGGTATGCTCCTGGGAATCCCGGAGTCCGAACAGATCTCGGTCCGCAACGCCAACGATGCCAGTTTGCGCACCAAGCCAGGCGCGCCGCTCAAGGTCGCCAACGCCGACTCCATCGCCGACGGCCGCATCTATGCCGACTACGTCGAATGGCGTTCCAAGAACCCCTCCGACGACCTGATGACGACGCTGCTCAACGTCGAGTTCGACGACGA
>NZ_JAFAUS010000129.1 GCF_019243155.1 Mycobacterium sp. | reverse complement strand
CTACACCGACGACGACGTGGCCGCCCTGACCGAGGGCGCCCACCCTCAGCAGCGCCTCCTGCAGAACGCCCCGCGCGAGATGAGCAAGCCCGTGCTCGCGGACCTTTCCGGCAAGCGATGCGCTACTGGTAGTCAAGAGCAATGACGTCCGTTCCGCCCGCGCCGGAAAACCTCACCAGCAACGACTTCCCGGTGCAGTGGCCGGTCCTTACCCGGTGGGCCGACAACGACATGTTCGGCCACCTCAATAACGCCGCGTACTACCAGTTGTTCGATTCCGCGATCAACGCGTGGATCAACACCGGCACCGGGCTCGACCCGCTCACCACGCCCGCGCTGGGCATCGTCGCCGAATCGGGCTGCCGTTACTTCTCCGAATTGCACTTCCCGCAGAGCCTCACGGTCGGGCTGGCGGTGACACGTCTTGGCCGCAGCAGCGTCACCTACCGGCTCGGCATATACGTGTCGCCACTCGATCCCGGCGACGCCCAACCCGTCAGCGCCCTCGGGCACTGGGTGCACGTCTATGTCGATCGGATCACCCGCAAATCGGTCCCGATCCCCGACGACGTCCGCGCGCTGCTGTCGACGGCGAGCGTGGACCGATAAACGCGAAATTGCTCCCGCTATGCTTCGCCCATGCCAGTCATGAGCAAGACCGTCGAAGTGAATGCGGACGCCGCTTTGATCATGAAAATCGTCGGCGACTTCGAGTCCTACCCCCAATGGAACGAGGGGATTCAGGGCCTGTGGGTGCTCGCCCGCTATGACGACGGGCGCCCCAGCCAGTTGCGCCTCGACACCGATTTACAAGGCATGCAGGGCATGTTCATTCAGGCCGTGTACTACCCCGGCGAAAACCAGATTCAGACCGTCCTGCAGCAAGGCGATCTGTTCACCAAGCAGGAGCAGCTGTTCAGCGTGGTGGGGACCGGGGCGTCCAGCCTGCTGACCGTGGACCTGGACGTGGAGACATCGATGCCGGTGCCCGCGCCGATGGTCAAGCAGCTCCTCGGCAACGTCCTGGATCATCTCGCCGAGAACCTGAAGAAGCGCGCCGAGGAGCTATCGGCCTAGTCGGGCTCGCCGGGCTAGTCGAAAATCCCGCTGCGGTCCCGCAGCTCGCTCAGCCGGGCCGCCGCGTCGGTGAACTGCCAGACGGTGTGCTTGGTCACCGCGCCGGCGTCCCGCCGGCGCAGCGCGGCGATCGTCTGCCGGTGGTTGTCGACCGCTTCCAACCCCCACTGCGGATCGCCCGCGTACACCATCACCGGCATGTAGCGCGCGGCGTTCAGCAGAAACCACGCCAACTTGATCCGGCCGCTGGCGTGGTTGAAGACGCGGTGAAAGGAGAACTCGATGCCCGCGATGGTCTCGGCGTCGCTGGACCCGACGGCCGCGGCGAGGGCCTCGTTGATGCGGTCGAGCTCGTCGATCTGGGCGTCGGTGATGCGGTCGGTGGCCGTGGCCGCCAGTTCCTGGGCGATCTTTGCCTGCAGCCAGAAGATGTCCTCGATGTCCTGGCGTGTCAGCGGCAGGACGACGTGACCGCGGTGCGGCTCGAGCTGCACCATGCCCTCGCCGCGCAGCTTCAGCAGGGCTTCGCGCACCGGGGTGACGCTGACGCCGAGCTCCGCTGCGGTCTCGTCGAGCCGGATAAACGTGCCCGGCCGCAGAGCGCCGGACATGATCGCCCCCCGGAGGTGCCCCGCGACCTCGTCGGACAGCTGAGCCCGGCGCAGCGTTCGCCGTTTCCTCGGTCGCGTGGATATCGGTGCGTTCACTGGGTGCTGCCAGGGCTTTCAGTGGCTGGGCGGGTGGAGTTTCAGCGGCGGGATTTAAGTGTTGATTGGGCTTGTCAGCGGGCGTTCCAGGCCATAGTGTGACCCAGACAACACTATGTTTTATCAAATATCAACCTGGCGCAAGCGGTGCGCGAGTGAAGGGAATGTCTTGAGTTGACCGCGCGACTCGCTAACCACCCGACGCAGGAGCAGAAACAAGGGCAGCCGTATCTGGCGCGGCGGCAGAACTGGGCTAACCAGCTCGAGCGGCATGCGTTGATGCAGCCGGACGTGGCCGCCCTGAGGTTCCTCGGCAAGACCCTGACATGGGCCGAGCTACAGCGCCGCGTGACGGCGCTGGCCGATGCGCTGAGCCGTCGCGGAGTCGGCTTCGGCGACCGCGTCATGGTCTTGATGCTCAACCGCTCGGAATTCGTCGAGTCGGTGCTTGCGATCAACATGCTCGGGGCCATCGCCGTTCCGCTGAACTTCCGGCTCACCGCCGCCGAAATCGCCTTCCTGGTCGAGGATTGCGAAGCGCGCGTGCTGATCACCGAAGCGGTGCTCGCACCGGTGGCCACCGGAGTTCGGGAAATCGAGCCTTCGCTGGAGATGATCGTCGTCGCCGGCGCCTCGACTGACGACGACGTCCTGGGCTTCGAGGACCTCGTCAACGAGCCCGGCGAGTCGCACGAACCCGTCGACATCCCGAACGATTCGCCCGCGTTGATCATGTACACCTCGGGCACCACCGGCCGGCCGAAAGGCGCGGTGCTGACCCACACGAATTTGACCGGCCAAACAATGACCGGGCTCTACACCAATGGCGCCGACATCAACAATGACGTCGGATTCATCGGTGTCCCGTTTTTCCACATTGCCGGCATCGGCAACCTGTTGACCGGAATGCTGCTCGGAATCCCCACGGTGATCTACCCGCTGGGCGCGTTCGAGCCCGGGCAGCTGCTCGACGTGCTGGCGGCGGAGAAGGTCACCGGAATCTTTCTGGTTCCCGCGCAGTGGCAGGCCGTGTGCGCCGAGCAACAGGCGCGACCGCGTGACCTGAGATTGCGGGTGATGTCGTGGGGGGCCGCGCCCGCGCCCGACGCGCTGCTGCGGGAGATGTCGGCGACGTTTCCGGGGACTCAGATATTGGCCGCCTTCGGACAGACGGAGATGTCGCCGGTGACGTGCATGCTGCTGGGCGACGACGCGATTCGTAAGCGCGGGTCGGTCGGCAAGGTCATCCCGACGGTCGCCGCCCGCGTGGTCGACGAGGACATGAATGATGTGCCCGTCGGCGAGGTCGGTGAAATCGTCTACCGCGCACCGACTTTGATGAGCGGGTATTGGAACAACCCCGAGGCCACGGCCGAGGCCTTCGCTGGCGGCTGGTTCCACTCCGGTGACCTGGTCCGGATGGACGGGGACGGCTACGTCTGGGTGGTGGACCGCAAGAAGGACATGATCATCTCCGGCGGCGAGAACATCTACTGCGCCGAAGTGGAGAACGTGCTGGCAAGTCACCCAGGCATCGTCGAGGTCGCCGTCATCGGCCGGGCACACGACAAGTGGGGTGAAGTGCCGATCGCCGTCGCGGCTGTCGCCGGCGACGGGCTGCGGCTGGACGACCTCGAAGGGTTCCTGACCGAACGGCTCGCGCGCTACAAACATCCCAAGGCGCTCGAGGTCGTCGACGCGCTTCCCCGCAATCCCGCGGGCAAGGTGCTGAAGACCGAACTACGGATTCGCTACGGGGCCGCAGATAACGACTAAATCGGTTCTACAACAAGAGGTTTTAGGGGCAGAGAGGGAAGTTGACGGGAGCTGTAACGTTTGCCAGCTATTGGCGAAGGGTTAATTGTGCGGATGCGGTTCACACGTGAAAGACCATCGGGTATGTTCCTGTGGTCTCCGTTACTACTTGCGGGTAGGTAGCCGATGATCACACTCATTGGGTTGCGGCAGGGTGGGGGCACCCCAAGCCGCGCAGCGGCAAGGGGGCGAGGCGTGCTTGATGATCCGCCGCGGAGCCAGGGTGCCCGCGGTGCAGGCTGGAGGGGGCAGCGGTGACTTCGACGTCTGAAAGTCGACGTGGCCCTTACTTGGTCAGCTATGTACGCGACCAAGTGCAGACGCCGCTGACCCTCGTCGGAGGCTTCTTCCGGATGTGCGTGCTGACCGGAAAAGCGCTGTTCCGCTGGCCTTTCCAGTGGCGCGAGTTCGTCTTGCAGTGCTGGTTCATCATGCGGGTGGCGTTCCTGCCGACGATCTTCGTCTCGATCCCGCTGACCGTGTTGCTGATCTTCACCCTCAACGTCCTGCTGGCCCAGTTCGGCGCCGCCGACCTCTCCGGTGCCGGCGCAGCGATCGGTGCCGTCACCCAGCTCGGCCCGCTGACCACGGTGCTGGTGGTGGCCGGCGCGGGCTCGACGGCGATCTGCGCGGACCTCGGTGCTCGCACCATCCGCGAGGAGATCGACGCGATGGAGGTGCTCGGCAT
>NZ_JAFAUS010000102.1 GCF_019243155.1 Mycobacterium sp. | reverse complement strand
CCCCGGTTCGCCGGGAGCGAGGAAGTGGCTGTAGTCCTCCGCGAGAACCAGGCCACCCTCGCGCAGCGTGAACGTGTCGGTTCGGGTGTCGCCGCGGCTGTGCCCGAAGCCCATGTTTCCGGTCTCCGACGACCCGTATCCGTTGATCAGCGTCAGCTGAGGTATCAATTCCAGCAGCGCCCGTTGATATTTCGGATTAGTCGCAGCCCCTCCGGTACCGATCGCGTACAGCGACGACAGGTCGTATCGACCACGCTGCAGCTCGGCAACCAGCGGCGCCGCGTACGCATCCCCGACCATCGTCATCAAGCCGACTTTCTCGCGCTCGGCCGTCTCCCACACCGATCGGGGGTCGAGCTTCTTACCGGTGTCGTAGAGCACCACGGGGGTGCCGGCCATGACCGCTGAGAAGGCCGTCCACATGCCGGCGGCGTGCATCAACGGTGAGACGGCGAACCACGGCGCCCCGCCACCGGCGCGCACCTTGTCGTGAATCTCCTGCGCGGACTCATGATCCGCGCCGACCATCGACGACACATAGATGTCGGACTGGCGCCAGAGCACGCCCTTGGGACGGCCCGTGGTGCCCCCGGTGCAGATCATCAGCAGATCATCGGGCGACGGCTCGACGCCCTGGTCGGTATCTCCTTGCGCCAGTGCATCATCCAGCGACACCGCACCGGCCAGTTGCGGGACCGCGCTTCCGTCATCGACGGACACCAGCAAGTCCGCGCTTGCCGGCGGCAGCACATCGGCGAACTTGGCGCCGAGCGCGCGGTGATAGATGACAGCCCGCGGCTGCAGATAGTCGAGCAGCTCGCCCACCTCGCGGGGGGTGTAGTGGTAGTTGACGTTGACCGGGACGGTGCGCGCCTTGAGGCACCCGATCACCATGTCGGCGTAGAGATCGTTGTGCATGATCAGCGCGACGCGATCCTGCCCGCATTCCCAGCGTTCGAGGGCTGCGCGTTCTCGATGCGCGCCGAAACCCTTGCCCGCCAGGAAGTTCGACAGCTGGCGCGTTCGGTCTGCCGACTCACCAAAGGTGCTGCGGCGACTGCCACACACCGTCATCGTCCGGTCGGGAATGACATCGGCGATCGCGTCGAGAACCGCGCCTATGGTCCATTCGCTCATGCGATTAGGCGGGTACTTTGACGCCGAGAAGGTCTAAGGCGTTGTCGCGCATGACCTTCCGAATATCCGCCTCGCTGAACGCCGTCAGCTCTTCGGTGAACGAGACCGGCGACTCGAGGCCTTCACCGTGCGGCCAGTCAGAACCGAACAGGATCTTGTCGATACCAATGACTTCCGCTAGCTCCGCCAGATCGTCCTCGTAGTAGGGGGCGATCCACACGTTGTTGCGCAACTGCTCCACCGGATCCTCGGGGAAAAAATTCGGCTGGGTGTTGGCGGCCTTCTTCAGGCGCTTGACCAGCCGGTGGACAAAGTAGGAGCCGTTTTCGATGCTGACCGCCTTGAGCTTCGGATGACGGGTGAACACGCCGTGCACGATCATCGAGGCCATCGTGTCGTGGATAGCGCGGTCGTCGAGGAGCACCTGATCCAGCGGATCCTTGGCGCCGAATCCTTCGAACGTCGACTTACCACCCCACGCCGCGGCGATGTGCAGATAGCCGCTGTCGCTCAGGTGGAATCCCACCGGCACGCCCGCCTCGGCAAGCCGGGCCCACACCGGGTCGTGGCTGGGATGACCCAGCGACCGCGGCTTGACCAACCCCGGCACCGGCGCGGGCCGCACCAATATCAACTTGGCGCCGCGCGCCAACAGGAACTCGACCTCTTCGACCGCCTTGTCCGGGTCGGCCAGCGAAATGATCGGTGCGGCAATGATTCGGCCGTCGGGCCGGTCGAAGCCCCAGTCCTCGTCAAGCCACAGATTGAAAGCGTGCACCGAGGCCATCGTCGCCTCGATGTCGTGCTTGAGCGCCTCCTCGACCCCGCACCCGAACGTGGGCAGCATGAACACCGTCTCGATGTCCTGGGTATCCATCACGGTGATCCGGGCATCGCGGTTCTGGTACTCGGGGTGATTGGCCAGCCGCTCCACTTTCATCAGCGACGCCGGGTCAACCCCTTCGGGAATCTCGCCGCGGAAAAGCAGATCCAGGCAACCGGGCACGATGATCGGATCGAACGTGGGATTGGGGATGAAGTGGTTGACTCGATCCCCGATCACGGCCAAGGTCCGCTTGCCGTCGTTGACCATCTGCACGCCACGGCGCTTGAACTTCTTGTCCAGGTGACGGGTAAACGAGTCCAACGGCTCGTAATAGTGGTTGTCGACATCGATCGGTTGGTAGTTCAGGCCGCTCATCTTCATTCCTCCAGGCTGTCGGGGTCGCCGGCCGCGGCTGAGGCGAGACCGGGAAAATCGGGAAGTCGCTTCTCGATGAAGCTGACGATGCCTTCGATGACGTCGGGCCGGCGCAGCGACGCCTGCAGCAGCGTTTCGGCGCGGGCGCTGGCGGCCATCACGTCGGCGGTCGCGTCGCTGTAGGCCTGCCGCTTGATGACGGCCATGGAGGCCGGCGAACAGTGCAGCGCGATGTCTTCCGCGTAGGCCAAGACTCGCGGCATCAGCTCGTCGGCTTCGACCACCTCTTTGACCAAGCCGAGTTGCGCGGCCTCCTGCGCCAAAAACGTACGGCCAGTTAGCAACAGATCGAGGGCGACGGCCCAGCCGGCCAGGCGGGGCAGGATCCACGAAATGCCGTACTCGGCGATCAGGCCACGGCGGGCGAACGGCGCGGCGAATTTGGCCCCCGCGGCGGCGAAGCGCACGTCGCACATGAGGGCCTGGGTCAGCCCGATCCCCACGCAGGACCCGTTGATGGCGGCGATGACCGGCTTACTGACGGCCGTGATGAAATGCGGGTGCCGCTCCCCCACCAGGTCATCCATGTTCGGCTCGGGCGATTCGGCCAACGATTCACCGACCGTGGCGACCGAACCCAAATGCGCTCCCGCGCAGAACGCCTTGCCGCTCCCGGTCAACACGATGACCCGCACGGCCGGGTCGGCCTCGGCGCGATCGATGCCGGCGTGGAACGCGGTCGCGATGTCCCCACCCCAGGTGTTGAGCCGATCGGGGCGATTGAACGTCAGAATTGCGACGCCGGTTCCGGTGGTCTCGTACAGCACCGCCTCGTCAGTGACCACATGGTCGGCGGCGCTCATCAGACCGTCCCCTCAAAGCTGATCGACTGGCGAGTTTGTACCCATACTGTATACCTATCGGTACCTCCTTCCACAACTGCCGCCGCGAACTCGCGAAACCCCGGTCGAACAGCGGATTTAGGTTGGCTGAGCCCCGACTTTGACGGCGCTTGCCGGCGACGCGAATGCGGTTGCCGTCACCGGACCCGGCCCCGGCTGATCAGCTTGACGATCGCCAGCAGGATCACCGCCCCGAGCAGACACGTCAGAAACGAAAACAGCAGCCCTGCGCCGGCCACATCGACACCGACACCGCGCAGCAGAAACCCGCCGATCAGGCCACCGATGATGCCGACCACGATGTTGAGGACAACACCCATTTGCGCATCGGTACCCATGATTTTGCTACCGATCCAACCGGCCAGACCGCCGATGACGATCCACCCGATGACACCCAAAGTGAGCATTCGCGATCCTTTCGACGAGACTTACGACGCTTTTGGCGAGGGCCGCCACGCCCATTACACCGCGCACGGCCGGGCGTGTGACCGGAATGCCCGCTGTCGGTGCTGGTAATCGCGATGCAGTGTGGTGCCGTACACCTGGTGTGGCGAGGGCCACATCCCGATCACGTTTTCTGTCACCCCGAACCCGGGAAAACGCAGACAACGCACCCAACAGCAGGAGGGAAAACGCATGGCTGACGTTCGCAGTGGTGTCACCGAAGCCGTTTTCGGTGTCGTCGAGGACGTGAAGGGCAGGGCCAAAGAGGTCATCGGCGCGGTCATCGGCAACCGCGACCTGATCAATGAGGGTCAGGCCCAGCAGGACAAGGCGGAAGCACACCGCAACGCCGCGAAAAAGGAAGCCGCGGCCGAGAAGGCCCGCGGCAAGGCCAAGGTCGACGAGGCCCGCCAGAAGGCCGAACAGAACTAGCCGATACCGGCTGCGGAGGCCCGGTCACATTGAGTGGCCGGGCCTCTTGCTTGCCAGCGTAATCCGTGGCACTGCAAGCGTTTAGCCGCTAGACCCCGATGAGCCCGAGGCGGCGATAGGCCCCCTCGATCTGGTCCTTGGCCTCCTGCGGCAACTCCGCCTGCGGCGGTCGCGAATGCGGATAGGCGCCGATCGGCAGGCCCAACACCGAAGCGGCGTATTTGAACGCTCCACCCCAGTGAGTGAAGTAGTCGGCCCGGCCCGGGTAGCAGGTCCACCACGACCCGACGTCCAGGTCGAACTGGTCCATGCCCGATTCCCGTCCGTAATCCATGGCCTCGAGCAGCTTGTCGTTGAACACCAGGTCCCAGTACTCGGAGAACAGCCGTCGCTGGGGCGTCTCGAACAGGTAGCCGGCCGTTCCGAGTTGCGCCGGGCAGACGATCCCGGCCCGCAACCATCCGGCGCGATACACGGTCCTGTCGCATTCCCAGACCGCGAGGGCCGGCGCCAACTCATGAAGCCGTCGGCTCGCCTCCGGCCGGAAGGCCCCTTCCTTGGTGGCGCACACCGCGGGCACCTCGTCGTAGATCCGTGCGCTCTCGACCGGAGTCAGCACGTATCCCGAGGACGGCGAGTTGAACATGCCCAACGCGATGTCGGTGCGCGCGGCAATGTATTTGAAGAATCTCAACACGCCCTCGCCGCCGTGGGCCTCCATCATCGGCGTCTGGATGTAGGCGATGTCGGCGCCCACCTCTTGGGCGTGCAGCGTCAGGTCCAGACAGTCCTTGGCCGACGTCGCCGCCGTACAGGCCTGGATGACGACGTGGGGGTTGAGGCGGCGGGCCTCCTCAATTGCCACCTCCAGCAAGCGTTTACGCTCTTGGTTGGTCAATGACCAGAACTCGGCGATGCCGCTGGTGCACCACAACATCGGATGCCCGAGATCACCGACGCAGTAGCGCACCAGCGTCCGGTAGGCATCCCAGTCGATGTCGTCACCGTCCGTGCCACTGAAGGGGGTGTAGAGCGAATCACCGATTCCCCGCAATGCTCCGCGCGCCCACGCACGCGCCTCGCTAGCCGTCGCCATAATCCACTCCTTTTGTTGCCCAGACGATTTCGTCGTTCCGTTGGTCAGATGAAGTCCGAACCGCCGTCCACGTTTATGTTGGCTCCGGTCATATACGAGTTGCACCGCGATGCGAGGAAGGCGGCGACCGGGCCGATTTCTTTCGGCAGGCCGGCCCTTGGCATGTGGGCGGGGTGACCGAAATGCTTGCCGATGGCTTCCATCAGGGCGTAGGGATCGTTGCCGTCGACACCGACGGACTTCGCCCAACCGACCAGCGACTCGGACGCGATGCTGCCCGGCGAGACCACGTTGACCAAGATCTCATCTTTGGCCAACAACAGGGACAGGTTCTTCGACACACTCGTCAGCATCGACTTGGCGGCGGTATAGGCGGGCAGCATGACGCTTTGCCGTTGAGTCGAGTGCGCGGAGAAGTTGACTATCCGTGCCCACTGCGCTTTGCGCAACAGCGGAAGTGCCGAACGGACACAGCGCACCATCCCCATCACTCCGTCTTCGACGGCTTGGCGCCACTGGTCGTCGGTCAAGTCTTCGAAACTGCCCGCGGCTCCAGGACCGACGGTATTGATGAGCACATTGAGTTCGCCGTCCCAACGCTGACCAAGCTCGGCGAACACCGCGTCGACCTGCCCGGAGTCACCGATGTCGGCGACTAGCCCGACGGCATCGGGGCTGCCACGGTCGGTCAAGTCGGCCACGGCGTTGTCGAGCGTGGCGCGGGTGCGGCCGACCACCGCAACGCGGGCACCGTCCTCGGCCAGGCACCGGGCGGTCGCCAGGCCCATGCCCAGGCCGCCACCGACCACTACCGCTGCGGCATTTGCCAGCCCTAGGTCCATGGCGTGATCCGTGGCCCGTCTGATGGCTTGCGACCGGTCATGTTCGCCCGTCCAGCGTTATATACCAAAAAGCCTACGATAGGTATTACAGTAGCAAGACGAAGAACCGCACGAAAGCCGCCGATTGACTTGCCAAACCCGCCGTCGAATGGCCACCGGTAAGGTTGATGGTCGTAGCAAACGGCGACGCGGCTACGTATAGGCAGGTGGGAGAAGAACCGCCGGTAGATTGAATTCAACCGGTGCACAGGACAGATCTTGATGGAGGTGCCCGTAGTGGCAAAGCAGGCAACCGCTGATAAGCGTCAACGACGCGAACGCGGGTCCATCAATCCGGATGACATCATCAGCGGCGCGTTCGAACTTGCCGAGCAAGTGTCGATCGACAACTTGAGCATGCCGCTGCTCGGCAAGCATCTCGGTGTAGGGGTCACCAGCATCTACTGGTACTTCCGCAAGAAGGACGATCTGCTCAACGCAAT